>DATHCX010000234.1:0-23744 GCA_035319325.1 Desulfomonilaceae bacterium | reverse complement strand
TTATGGATGAGATTGTGGCTACGAGGCCTGAAATGATGGGAGTCGGTGAGCAGGGCAGGTGGGGGGTGGTGCACCGGCTGGATCGGGACACGTCAGGGGTCATGGTCCTCGCGAAGAGCTCGCGTGCTTACGAATCTCTTGCCCGGCAATTCCAGGAACATTCGGTCCATAGAGTGTATCTCGCGCTCGTGAGGGCGGAGCCCCGGAATGATGAGGGAATGGTGGATGCTCCGCTGGGGAGGCACTCCAAGGACCGCAAGCGGATGTCCACCCGAACGAGCAAACCTCGACGTGCGGTAACACGTTGGAGAGTCATCGAGCGTCTGCAGGGAATCACTCTGCTGGAAATCACGCCCGAAACCGGGAGAACGCACCAGATCAGAGTGCACCTGGCTTCTGTGGGGATGCCCGTTGCAGGAGATCAGGTTTACGGGAAAATGCGCGACAAAGGAGTCCTGTTCAATCCCGAGCGAGGGCGGGCTCTTGCAACCCTGAAACGCCAGGCATTGCACGCGGCCGTCCTGGGATTCAGTCATCCCGGCTCTTCCCGGTATGTCGAGTTCTCGTCTCCAATCCCGAAGGATATGGGAAAGCTCGTAGAAGCGTTCAGGAGCGATAGGAATTCTCAAAGGTGATGTCGGTTCGGATACGCGACAAGATTCAACATTGTCATTTCGAGGGCGAAGCCCGAAGCAATTTCCAATTAACCCAAACCGAGATTCCTTCGTCGTTTCACTCCTCGCAATGACATGATGGGATCGGCTGAATGTGGGCCAAAATGATGAGAAAATCGGACACAATTTTCAAGAACTACTCTAGCGTGCTGTCCCACAAGTAACTTACGTAACCGGCCATCTGGGGCTGTCCCGAAGTTTTCATCGGGCAAAGGAAGCCGGTCTTGTCATTGCGAGCGAAGCGAAGCAATCTCGCGTAGTTGCCGAATAAGGGCTGGAGATTGCTTCGTCGCGTCGCTCCTCGCAATGACACTGATTCGCGTCCCGACCAAGTCGGTGATTTGAAAGCTATTTGCGGGACGCAACTTTAGATGCATTCCCAATGCGCAGCACTATGGCTCATGAAGAGGATTGGGGGAAAACTCCTTGCCAAGAGTTTTCCCCGCGTCTGGTACTAGAGCTTTTCAGCGATAAGCTCGGCGAGATCGATAACTCTGAGTTGATCGGCTTTGCCCATGACGTTGCACGAGTCTTCGAGCATGGTGATGCAGTACGGGCAGGAGGTCACGAGAGTGCCTGCTCCTGCGTCCACCGCCTCGGTTATGCGGAGTTCGGCGAATCGTTCGCCCGCTTTGGTTTCCATCCAGACCCTGCCGCCGCCGCCGCCGCAGCAGACGCTGTTCTTCTTGTTCCGCGCCAACTCTTTCACTTCCGCTCCGGGAATGGCGGCTATAAGCTCGCGAGGCGGATCGTATATGTCGTTGTGGCGTCCGAGGTAGCACGGGTCGTGCATTGCCACGGCTCCTGCGGGATCGCCCGTGAGCTTGAGTTTCCCCTCAGCAAGGGCTTGTCCGAGAATCTCGGTATAATGGAATACCTCGAATTCCCCTCCCAACTCGGGGTATTCGTTCTTAAAGGTGTAAAGGCAATGGGGTGAGGTGACGATGATTTTCTTGACGCCTTTGCTTTTGTAGAGAGCTATATTGGACTGTGCGAGCTTCTGAAACAATTCCTCGTCGCCGATCTTCCGTATGGACTCTCCACAGCAGCTTTCTTCATCGCCAATGATGCCGAAGCTTACGCCCGCGGCCTTCAGGCTTTTTGCCACGGAACGGGCAATTTTCTGGCTCCGGACGTCGTAGCACGAGGTGCAACATACAGACAGGAAGTATTCCGTATCAGCGGAAAACGTGGGGACCTCGACCTCTTTGACCCATTCGGTGCGCTTGGCGCGGTCGCCGGACCACGGATTTCCCTGGGCATGGAGGCTTCCTGCGATGGGCTTGAGGCTGGGCGGAATGGTGCCCACTTCGGCCAACATGCTGCGCATTCCTCTCACGTTTCCAATAATGTCGACGCCTCTCGGACAGCGATCCACGCATGCCCTGCATGTGGTACACGCGAAAAGGCAGTTTTCTGACTCAAAACCTTCCAAACCGAGTTGCCCCTGGCGTTGAACCACTCTGATGTTGAATTCTTCCGATGCCTCACCAGGTACGAGACGCCAAGGACACGTTCCTGTGCAAAGGCCGCACTGCATGCACCAGTAGAGCGTTTCGGCCCCTGACGCCACTATTGCGTCGCTCACTTCCAAAAATGGTATTCTCGTTTCCATCAGTTTTCCTTGCGGTAAGATCACGGCGACCTCAAATGGAGGCTTTTCACGGCCTGTCGGCCGCCGTGTGTTGATCATGTTCCAAGCTGTGAAGGCCCGGTTTTTCTTAAAACCCTGATAACCGGTTAGAAACCTTTGTACGGATTGGGGCCCAATTCTTCGAGGCGTGCGCTAAACTCTTCCAGTATCGCCGGAACCTTGTGATAGTCATCGATGCCTATCTGTTCCAGCCTGATCCTGTCGGATTCCAGTGCGAGCCTGTCCAACGTTTCTTTGATCTTGGTCATGCGGGTGTTGGCGAGTTCGCTGCCCTGCATGAAGTGGCACTGGTAGTCGTCGCCGTACTTGCAGCCGAACAGCACGATTCCGTCAATTCCCTTGGACAGGGCATCAGCGATCCACACGAGATTCAAAGAACCCAGGCAGCGCAGGGGAATAAACCGAATCCACGGCGGATACTGCAACTTGTGCAACCCTACCATGTCAAGGGCGGGAAAAGCGTCATTCTCGCAGATCAAACCGATGATTCGCGGCTTTTCGTCATATTCGTCCGGAACGTGGATGCCCTTGATCATTGAGCCGATCATATCCACAGAATAGTTGTTGAAGGAAATAATCCGCTCGGGACACGAACCCATGCATATCGCGCATCTGCGGCACCGGGTCGGGTGCGGAAGCGGCGTGCCTTTTACATCTTCATTGTACATGCCGAAGGGGCATTCTTCCGTACAGCGTTTACACTGGGTGCAGCGGGTGATGTGGAGGTCCGGGTAAGACATGTCCCCGGCCCGGGGATGAACGGCTTTTCCCTGGGAAGTGAGCTCTACGCACTGTATCGCTTTCATTGCAGCGCCAGTACCATCATTGGCGGCTCGGGTCGCGGTCATGGGCTGACGGACGCAGCCGGCCGTGTAGATGCCCGTCCTGCGTGTTTCGTACGGGAAACACACGAAATGGGAATCCGGAAAACCGTACTTGAGCTCAGGCAGCGCAGGACCCTGGCGATACTCCAGGTTCAATATGGGATCGCCCAGGACCGCAGGCTGCATTCCGGTGGCCAAGACCACCAGGTCCGCCTCCATCTGAACAGGCTCGTTCAGAAGGAGATCCATGGTTTCGATGCTGAGCTTTCGTTCCGAGCCCTCGCTTATCACGACCTCCGACGTATCGGTCTTCACGAAGACTGCTCCGGTCTTCTGGACGGTTTTATAAAACTCCTCCTGCTGCTCCGGAGTTCTCATATCTTTGTAGAAAACCAGGACCTTGTTTTCTTCGTTTTGCTCTTTTACATAGAGCGCTTGCTTCATGGATACCCGGCAGCATACTGCACTGCAGTAGGGCAGGTGATTGTCGTCCCTTGAGCCCGCGCACTGAATGAATGCGACCACGGACGGTTCGGATCCGTCGGACGGGCACGTGATCTTACCTGCTTTTGCCATCTCTTCCATCTGAATGTTGGTGATGACGTCGGGGAACTTGCCGTAGGACAGATGTTCCAGCTTCTCCGGGTCGTAGGGCTTCCAGCCTGCCGCCAGCACTACGGATCCCACCTGGTGCGTGCCCCGGCCGTTAGAGAGGGTGGCGTCGAACATGCCCGGCGCCCCCGCGAGCTTCTCTACGGTGGTTCCCAGGTGTACGGAGATATTAGCGTTGGACATCACCTGATTGATGGAATCCTGAATGGTGATGTCAGCGAGCTCGTGGTACGACGGACCTGTGGGCGTGTTCTTGTGCCATTTGGCCATATATCCGCCGAGTTCCGCCTCTTTTTCCACCAGGACCACAGAATATCCGGCCTGGGCCGAGTCCAGGGCAGCCTGAAGGCCCGAAGCGCCGCCGCCGACCACCAGAATATTCTTGTTCGTTCCCTCTTCATAAGGCGTGGGCAGGGTGGATTTTTCCACTCTTATTATTCCCATGCGGAGGTAATCCTCGGCCATCATCTGGGTATCTTCGGCCCCGGCGGGCTGACACCAGGCCACGTGTTCCCGAAGGTTTATCCGATCGAGTATGGTGACCATGGGATCGAAAGCAAAAACATCCGTCTTGACTCGTCCCGAGCATGCAGCTGCCACAACACAGTTGACCGCCCCGGATTCCACATCGGTCTTGATAAGACCTATCCCTTCCCGATTGCAAAGGACCGGGTGCGTTTCACATTTCGCTATCGTGAACTCATTGGCTACAGCGGACAGCGCATCCACATCCACGGATTCGCCTATACCGCATCCCGAGCATATATAGACTCCGATTTTCTGGTCCATCAATTACAACCTCCCCATCGTGCGGTGAATTGCTTTGAGCGCCGCAGCCGTCGAGTCCTGCAAAGACGCGGCCACCTCCATGGGCGCTTTGACGCATCCTGCCGGTACGATGCCGGAGGGGCCTGAGGAGGTTGCAAAGCCGAAATCATCGTATTCCATTTCGAGGCCGGGTTTCACCGTAGCGGTTCCCGGAACCATGCCGACTGCCAGGACGGCAAGATCCACTACCTGTTTCACCATGCCGCCTTCACTGATATTCTCACCTTCCACGAGCACGCCGCCGGATTCCGCGTCTTCCGAAATGCGTGCGATCTTGCCTTTTATGAGGGTGATGTTCTCATCCTGATCCACTTTTCTGTAGAAATCCTCGTACTTGCCCATGGCACGTACGTCTATGTAATAGATAAACGCCTGGCTGTCCGGAACACGCTCGCGTGTGTACGTGGCCTGCTTCAGAGAGGCCAGACAGCAGACGCCGGAACAATACGGCAAATAGTTCTCATCCCTCGAGCCCGCGCACTGCACGAACGCAATACTCTTCACTTCCTTGCCGTCCGAAGGCCGCAGGATTTTTCCTGCCGTAGGCCCATTCACCGAGGCAAGACGCTCGAACATGACGCTGGTCACCACGTTGGGAATCCGGCCGAACCCCAGGTAATCGATCTTGGAAGCATCATACGGATCCCAGCCGGTGGCCCAAACGACTGCTCCCACAGAGTACGTGATTTTTTCCTCTTTCATGTCCAAATCGATGGCGTTATACGGGCAGGCTTCGGCACATTTCTTCGCTTCGTCGGTGCCGATGATTACAGGATCGATGACGTACTTGAACGGAAATGCCATGGAATGGGGCAGATACGCCGCCTTCACGGTATCCATCCCGTAATTGGCTGCGTTGGAGATCTGCGTCTGAGCCGCTTCTCCGCACTTCCCGCACGCCGTACAATTGTCATTTACGTAGCGGGGTTTGACATTGATCGTCGCCTGGTACTTTCCGGGCTCTCCGGAAACGGATTCCACTTCGGCCAGCGTATGAACCGTCAGTTTCGAGTTCTGTTTGATGCGCCTGAAGTTGATCTCCAGCCCGCAACTCGGGGGGCACAGTTTAGGAAAATACTGGTTCAGCAGACTCACGCGTCCGCCCAGAAACGAGTTCTTTTCCACCAAGATCACTTCCGCTCCCGATTCGGCGGCTTCCAGCGCGGCGGTCATTCCGCTGATTCCACCCCCGACCACCAGGATTTTTTTCTCTCCATCACCCATCGACTACCTCCGTCTATTTCAGGTGTGATTTTGTTGTTGTCATCTGTTCAGCCGTACACCGCACCACGCGTGTTGACGACGTCGTGTACATCCGACAGGGCATGCGCTCCGCACGGGGCTGTTACATACGGTCCGTAAACCTGTATGTCGCCGGCACCGCGGATTTTCGAAATGTGAAGCGGAGCACGAGGCCCATGCTGTCCCGTCGCGGCAAAACGAACTTCTCAGAAGCCGCACTTCTCCTTGCCGGGGAATATTCATCCAGGAGGATTCGTACATTCGCAGCGGCAATACCTGCACCACAAACACTCTACCGTCGCGGCCTTTCGCCGATAATCACCGTTGAAGCGTAAGCATATGGCTGCTCGCGCAAACCTTGGTTCGGCAACCAGGATGTTCGGTGGTTATCTGCTGGCCTGTTCGTCCGAAATTACGTCGCCTTGACGAATGTGTAAGGTGGCGCAACGCGCTTAATTTTCTAACATCATGCAGCCGTTGTCAACAAGGAAAACCTTTTGATTTCAGCATGGGTCACGTTTTGAGTCGCAATGATGTATCCGCATTGTCGTGAATAAAACGTGCTAAATTCTGCTTCTTGTTCTTTATTCCGAATTTTTTTCTAATATTCTTACGGTGAGCTACCACGGTTTCAGCGGCTAACCCAAGTATCAGGGAGATTTCCCGGGAGGTTTTGCCCTCTTGAATCATCTGGCAGATCTGAATTTCCCTAGGAGTAAGACGATCGAGTTGCGGGGACGGCTCCATTCCGAAATCAGACGTGATCTGCTGAATGGTGAAGCACAGCGTTTCCAGCAGGTGGCTCCCCGCGCCAGAGGACGTAAGCGTTCGCAGGTGTTCGAGAAGGGGGAAAACAGTCCTTTCAAGATTTCGGGTGATTTCGTTACGGCGGTCTTGCTTGTGCTCTTGGAATTTCTGAACGATGAGTTTCAAGGAATGTCTGCTCTTCTTCGCCGTATATTGGGCTCGATCAAGATTGGCCTGAGTCACGAGAAGGTCCTCTTCCGTTTTCCGTAATTTCTCTTCCAGAGATGAACAGGAGGCCCTTAGCCGTTCATTGCTCTGCTGAGCCAGATCTTCGCTTTTTTTTCGATCCGTGATGTCCGAAACGAAAACCGCCACTGCTCGGCTGCCGTCCGGACGGGTTCCCATGGATGTTCCGCTGAGAGAAAAGTACGAACGGTGTCCGTCGTTTTTTTGATATTCCACCTCGTGATGGGACAAAACGCCTTGGTTTCGGATCGACTGTTCGAGGATCCCGCCCGGTCGAAAACCCGCGAAGATAGGGAGATTCCTCCATGCCCCGGGGTGTTCCAGGGAGGCTGGCGAGCAGTCGAGCATATCTGCAAGCGCCCCGTTCATCTCGATGGTATCCAGCCGGTAGTCAAGAACGGCAATTCCCTCGCAATGCTTTGAAAATATTTCTCGCCATATGTCCGTGCTGTTCCGTGGTTCGACCGCAGTCACCGGTACGGACGCGTGTGCTGGTGCGACCTGCCGGATCAGGACCGTGATCCCGGCCACGTTTCCGTCCGAATCGTAATACCGGGCACCGGTGATCGACACGTGGAGCAGTTTCCCGCTCTTGGCGCAGCGAGTGGTGATCAGGGATAGCCGTTCACCCTCGAGTACACGCTCCACCGCGTCTCGGGCGATTTGCTGTTGGTTTTCAGGCACGTACGGTATTCTCCGTCCCCTGATCTCCGCTGTTGTCCACCCGAACGTGCGCTCGAACTGAGAATTTACGCGAACAACGTTCCCCCGGATGTCATACACGACGCACGCATCGGTTATGGATTCTTCCAAACAATGATGCCAGCTTTGGGCTTCCCGGAGTATTCTCTCGATCTCCGCAAGGCGGGAGTTCTGTTCAACATCAACCGGGTTCACGTTTTGCATTGCGACCTCGCTTGGAATTGCCGGCTGCGTTTCCGAAAAAGGACTGTGGAATGGTGCTGCATGTGAGAAGATTCGAGAATAGCTGAAGAATCGCTCGGCTTGGCGGCTTAGCCGACCGCTCTCTGCGAAACGCACACATCAATCGCCAGCCCCACGATGTGTCGATCCGGATGAGACACGGATTAGGAGCGCTGCCGCCCGAGCGTGGAGCCAACCAGCCGATTGATCCAATAAAACCGTCTAGCGGCAAACCTGGACCCCTGGAACTCGCAGTATAGACTTCTTGACGCCAAGTTTCAATTTGCGACACGCAGTCCGAGATAAGAAATCATCGACAGACGTTTGGTTCTTTCTCCCGGAGTGGGAACTGGAGAAAAACGTCAGAATAGGCAATACAAAAATCGGAATTAATATGCTATAATAAGAAGAAAGATCAAACAATAGGTTAGGTAAAGAAGAAGAGCTGAGGTTCCGAGAGGTCCGACGGCATCACACGCGAATAGTCATGATCTCATTGCGGTTCAGCCGAAAAAAGGAAACGCGATATTCCTTATCAACGATAAGGGAGCTAATCTAGTAATCATTCAGTTACCCGGAGGAACTGCGTAGCCTCTGTCATTGCGAGGAGTGAAACGACGAAGCAATCTCACTACTTCATGGCAGAGTTTGCTTCGCTGCGCTCGACATGGCATCCTTTTCCCACCGTGACTGAATGGATACCTAATCTCCAGACATTTTATGTCATACAGGACTGGCCGTCCAGTGTCACTTCCAATAGGGAACTGTCCAGCTGAAGCAAATCGCGAAAGCTGTGTTGCGCCCGGCCTGTTTCCATCCCGGTGATCCGGGAAACGGCAGCGTCATGCACGAAGAACTCATTCAATCAGCTCGCGTAGGCAATCTGACACGAATAAAAGATCTCCTCGGGACCGTAGACGTCCGGGCTTACAGTGGGCCCTTGCTGACGGCAGCGTCACTCGGAGGGCATGGGGAGGTGATCAGGCTGCTTCTGGAAGCCGGCGTCGATATTGACGCGGCGGAAGCCTCAGGAAACACGGCATTAATGGAAGCCGCTCTGGGCGGCCAGGAACAGGTGGTGAGATTGCTCCTGGAAAACGGTGCCGCAGTAAACCTGGAAAACGCTCACAAAGAAACTGCCATGATCCGGGCAGCCATCTGGGGCCACACCGATATCGCCGAATTATTGTGGAAATACGGTGCTGAGATCAACTGTCAGGACGCTGAAGGTAACACTCCGCTCGCATGGGCCATCAAACAGGGTTATCCGGAACTCTCCGAATGGCTGCTTTCCATAGGGGGCCGCGTTCGTCCTGCGGACAAATTCAACAGATCGGCTCTGATCATGGCTGCAAGCGCCGGACGTCCGGAAATAGTGGAATTGCTTCTCGACCAGGGCGCTGACATCGACTGGGAAGACCTGCGGGGAAATACCGCTCTCATCGCGGCAACCAAAAGCGGAGACCTGGAATCTATCGGCCTGCTCATCGAACGGGGCGCGGACGTAAATTCCGCTGATGATAAGTTCGGCTGTACCGCGGTCTTCTGGGCTGTGGGAAACGAACATGCGCAAGCCGTGGAACTTCTTCTGTCCAACGGCGCGAATGTCCGATTGCGGAACAGATCCGGGACAACGCCTCTGTTTTGGGCGGCATTCAAAGGAAATCAGCACATAGTGGAACTCCTGCTCAATGCCGGGGCACCGGTGGACGACAGGAACAGATTCGGATTCACTCCGCTGATCCTGGCTGGTCGAGCGGGCCACAAGGCTGTCGTGGAATTGCTCGTTGAGCGAGGAGCGGATGTCAACGCTCGCGATCGGGACGCGAAGACGGCTCTCATTTATGCGTGTAGCGGCGGGGAAGCCCGAGTTGTACGATCGCTGCTGGACCACGGCGCAGATGTGAACGCCCGCAGTAAACTCGGAACGTCAGGGCTTTTCTGGGCATGCTACAGGGGCCATTCGCTTGTGGCCCGGGTCATGCTGGCAAAAGGAGCGGATCCCAATGCCAGAAACCACAAGGGGCACACCCCTCTGTTTTGGGCCTGTTTCAACGGGTCCACGGAGATCGTGGCACTGTTGCTGGAATACGGTGCGCTGACCAATCTCAAGGACGTGACCTATGGCAGCACTCCGTTGTTCTGGGCAACGGCCCAGGGTCATACGGAATTGGTAAAATTGCTGTTGGCGCGGTCCGCAGACATTCACACGCGGGACAAATTTGGCAATACCCCACTCATATGGGCCATCCGAGCAGGACGTTCAGACATTGCCGATCTTCTGCTCCAGAGTGGCGCAAATCCGAACGCAGAGGGCAGATCGGGTTTTACCCCGCTGTCCTGGGCATGTAATCGGGGGGATCTCCGCCTCGTTTCCGCTCTGTTGAACAAAGGCGCGTCGATAAATCGAATCCACGCATTCGGCATTCATCCTCTGCTGGTGGCATCTCAGAGAGGACATCTCCAGGTTGTCGACGTGCTTCTCAAGCATGGTGCGTCGGTAAACATAGCCAACGGGCGGTTCGGTAGCACCCCCTTGATGTGGGCAAGCTACAAAGGCCATCTTCCCGTGGTGCAGCTGCTGCTGAAGCGGGGCGCGGACATACATGCCGGCAACAAGTGCCAGAAAACAGCTCTCATGATGGCCTGCATCGCGGGCAAACTGAACGTGGTGAAATACCTCGTCAGCCGAGGCGCTGACATTCACGCCAGGAGCCAGCAAGGATATTCCCCGTTGAGCTTCGCGCTCAGGGGCGGCCACGTGGAGGTAGTGGAACTGTTGTTGAACGCAGCAAACGAAGCTCACGCGAGCGCCGCGAGTCTGGATAAGGCGTTGCTTGAAGGCTGCCATTGGCGACACGCCGGCACTGTGGAACTCCTCCTGGAGAGAGGGGCTCAGGTAGACGTCCGCGACGGCACGTACCACAACACCCCGTTGTTTTGGGCCTGTTACAAAGGAAACATTGAGGTCGCCCGGCTCCTTCTCGCGCGGGGCGCCAGGATAAACACGAGAAATAAATTCGGTAATACTGCTCTGTTTTGGGCTGCAAAGAGCGGAAACCCGCAAGTAGTGGAACTGCTCGTTTCGAAAAGGGCCGATATTCTGGCCCGGAACAAGGAAGGCAAAACCGCGCTTATGGTAGCCGCGGCTACCGGAAATCTGGAATCAGTGAAAATCCTGGTGGCGGCCGGCTCTGACGTGAACGCCAAAACGAAGTACGGCTGGACTGCGCTCATGGAAGCATACTTTGAAGGTCACCCGGAAGTGGTTGCGTACTTGAAACGCACGGGCGCGGGACTCAGTGGATTTCTCAAAAGCAGGTCCTGGCCGGGAGGATGGGGCGGTTCGCAGAACTCGGGGGCCTAGCGCACCTGACGTTGCAGGCAGATGGCGTCAGTTACCAATGGCGCAGGGGTGCTTCAAGAGATCGCTGGTGCGACAGGAGGTCCAGACCTGTAGACAGCCGCTCCTTCCCTGCGGTCTTGTTATAGGTTACCGCGATTTTCAGGAAATTTTTTATCAGTATGCCGCCATCGGGCCTGTGGCCGTAGAAGTATTCCGGATGCCCCTGTATACCGTAAACGGGCTTCGTGGGATGCCGCATGATCTGGTTCCTGCTGATCTTATCGGAAGCGAGCAGAACAAAACCCGGCGGCAGGACCTTCACCTCATCGTAATGGCTCTCCAGAATGCGAAGCCTGTCTCCAACGCCGCTGAAGATCGGGTCTTGTGCGGTGAGAGTCAGCGGAATCACACCGCCCTGACGATCCCGGGCATACGGCATGCAATCGTCTTCCATGGCCCTAATCGGTCCCACTTTTCCGCCGAAAGCCAGGGCCAAAGCCTGGTGGCCTCCGCAGATACCCAGCATCGGAATATTCATTTCCTCGGCGAAAAGCGGCAGCATCCAAAGAAAATTCTGAAGAGCCACTCCCTTTTCCCCCGTGTACCTGCACCAGGGAGTGCCCTGAGGACTCAGGATAATGAACTCTGGCTGCATATCGGCTATGAATTCGTACGTCACCTTACTGAAGTGGAGAATCATGCCGTTGGGATTCCCGCTGAGATCTTTGATAACGTTGAAAGCGTTTCTGCATCCCCTTGCGCATCCGTCAGGTGCCAGTCCCACCATAATCCAAGGCCGTCGATCCTGTGACGCCGATTTTCCTGTAGAATCGGCAGAATCCCTGGCGACCGCCATGGCAGCGAGAATGCAAAGGACCATGCAGGTCATGAAAGCGAACAATCGCCGGATCATGAAGTGTTCCATAAAAAGTCTCTGCGTCGGTATCCGAAGTTTGGCAACTTATACACCATCAGGCAAACGGCAGGCAACTTAAATGCGCGATGAGGGTAATCATTCGTTTACGGTTGGGAAAAAGCCGTCATTGCGAGCGCAGCGACGCAATCTGCTCTGACAAAAATGTGCGACCTGATTCAAGAAAACCTATACTAAGGGAGTCTGAACTCCTTACGAACAATTTTTCGGCCGAGCGCGTCGCTCCGTCCGGTGGTGACATACGCACTGTTGCCTTCTGCTTCAATCGTAACCGCGCCGTCTCTCCCCGTCCAGAACACCTCTGCGCCCACGGACCTCAGCGTTTCCAGCACCCGGGGCCCGGGAAAATTCTTTATGTTGGGGTAGTCTGCCGGTATGACGGCTATTTTCGGCCGAACGGCCTTCACGAACTCCACGGAACTCGCGCCTGCGCTTCCGTGATGCCCCACCTTCAACACGTCGGCCGAAAGGGGCATTCCCGCAGCCAACAGTTCGGCTTCTCCCTCCTGCTCCAGGTCTCCGGTGAAGAGCATCGACGCGTTCTCGCATTCCACGCGTACGACCAGAGACGCGTTGTTTACGTCCTTGTGAGAATATTTCTCCCGGTGAGGAGGTCGACGATTGAGGAAGCGCACGGTCGCCGATCCGATTCGTATCGGTGGACAGGTCCTGTCTCCGGAAAGGATTCGTACGTTTTTTCGCTCGGCACTGCTGAAGATCTCGGCAAGATACGGAGGCGGCGCGCCTACGGGATTCCACCACAGGGCCGAAGGCCGCGCTCGCAGCATCACAGAGGGTATCCCACCCATATGATCCATTTCCGGATGACTGATCATGATTGCATCGAGAGAGGAGCACCCGGCCCAGTCCAGGAATGGGGCAACAATACTTCGCCCTGTATCGAAGTACTCCGTTTTCATTCCCGCATCCACCAGGAACCCTCTTGACCCTGCCGGTTGGACAAAGGTTGCGTCCGCCTTGCCCACATTCAGAAAAACTGCTCTCAGTTCCCGGGGTTTATTCCGGAACAGACCGCAACTAACGGGAATTATGGCTAAAACAATAACTCCTACGCCCAATTTTTTCAGCTTGTTCCAGGACGGGGCCCTGAGAAACCACAATGAGAGCATCGCGAATCCTACGCATGCAATGAATCCGGGGATGCTCAAGTGGGGAACGCGCACCGTGCTGTACGGTAACCCGGAAAAGAAGAACGCGATCTCAATCACCAGCAATACGAGAACATCCGCCGGGGCCAGGATCCATGCGGCCTGGTTCGGGAGGATCGTTCCGAGAAGTGAGGCTATCAGGCCCAGCGAAAGCGAAGGAGCGAGGAGGAAATCCGAAGCGACATTGGCCGCAAGCGTATGCACCGGAAACGAGTGGAAATTCTGCAAGACCAAAGGCGTGACCGCCAGGGTGGCGGCAGCGGAAGTCACCAGAACAGCAACGAACCATTTGATGATTCTCACTCCGGAGCCGGCTTTCCCGTGGTAGGTTTTTCCCGTGGTTTCAGATTGCCGGCGTTCGTTCAATATTTTGCTCAATTCCGGGACAACGACAAATATTCCTGCAACGCAAGCGAATGAGAGCTGGAAGCTGGGTGTGAACAGAGAAAGTGGATACAGCAGCAATATGATCAAACCCGCCAATGCCAACGAATTGATGGAATTCCATTTCCTGTCCAGCAGCAGCGCACCGCCGATCACGAGCCCCATGATCATGGATCTGATGGCAGGCACTCTCGCCCCCACCAATAGACAATAGATCACCACCGAAGGCATGGAGGCGAGAGCGCATAATTTCTTGAACGGCAACCAGAGTTGGACCCGTGGCATCAATCGAACACATATTTTCACAAGTAATGCCGTGAGCAAAACAACAATTCCCACATGCAGCCCCGAAGCGGAAAGTACGTGGACCAGTCCGGAATCCGCGAAGGCCTTCGTGAGGCCATAATCCACGTCGCCGAGGTCCCCGAGAACAACTCCCTTGTGGAAGCCCCTGACCTGAACAATCCTGTCGTCATGCGATATGCCCCGGAGATTGTGAAGGAAAACTCCGCCGTATTCGTCCAGGAATTTGTCCATTCTGTTGCGTAGAGAAAAAAGGAGGGCATTCGGCGTAAACCATCTGCCGCGGCTCAGGACGAGAATGGCATCCGGGCCCTTTATGGACGCCAGCCACAGGATGCCGTTATGCCTGCAATCCGTTTCCCAGTCGTATTCGCCGGGATTGCACCGGTTCAGGGGTATTCTGATACGGGAGCGAAACGCGATGCGATCGCCTGCATGCAGAGCGCCTGTATTGTCCCGTATGACAAGCCTTCCCAGACCCGGTAAGGGAGCAGCGTTTGTGGCGTTCAGCCCGTCTTCGAGCAGGATTACCCGAACTTCAGGACCACTGGCCCACATCTTCCACACGGTTGCATGAACCACCTGCTTCTCCAGAGGTGGATCGAAATCAGTTCCCCAGAGAAGATCCCTGCATGTAACGTGAAAACCCAAACCAAAGAACAACAGGGCGATTCCGATACGGAGCCACACGGCCACATGTTTTCGAGCGGAAACAAGCACCAGAACAAGTGCAGGAACCAGTCCCCAGACAGACCATTTGCCCAGCGTCCGAAACTCCACGGCGGCAGCTGCAATTCCCGCACATAAGAATGCCACGGCAAAAACTGCCGGTTGAGAATCCGCTATCCGCAGGCAGATCCTCTGCACAAATGGTACAGTGTTCCGTAATAAATCCTTGAACATCCTTCCCCGGAGTGATAATCGAATTCAACGGTACCATGTCTACGGAAAAACCTGTACGCGGGGTAGGTTTCCCGGAATGAATGAAAACGATCCGTGTAGAGAAACAGAAGAGAATTTCACACAGATCGGTTCTCCGAACAAGAGTAAAATATGAAGACTAGGCTTGAGAAGGTTTGACGCACGAATGGAATCTTTTGGACAGTATTTAAAAAACCTTCGAGACGAAAAAGGGAAAACCCTCGGAGAAATTGCCGAGAATACGAAAATTGCGGTTTCCAATCTCGAGTCCCTGGAGAGAGATCGGTACGACCTGCTCCCGCCGCGCGTATTCGTGAAGGGATTTATTCGATCGTATGTCCTGGAATTGGGTCTGGACCCGGACGAGAGCCTGGCGAAATTCGAAGAGTACAGCAGACGCGGTGAGTTACCGGACTACTCGGGAGAGGAACATCCGGTATTCCATCAGAAACCCCCGACTGCCACATTTGTCGGAAGCACGTGGTTCACCATTTTATTGACTGCAGCCGGAATGGTGTCACTGAGTATTTTGCTGGTGACCCTGGTGACGCATGTCGTGTGGCGCGAAAACGGGACCAAACAGACAGGACCGAGTGTGTCTACCGTAAAACCGTCGGGATACGGCCAGACAGAAATGAAGGCACCTGCAGCAGGACGAGTCGGAGAAGAAAGCGCCGGTATGGAGACGGTCAAGCCCCAGGCCGGAAAAAAGACCCTGGAAATAAAGGCCCTGGGAAACGCCTGGGTGAGGATTGAACCTGATGCCGGCCCGGCTGAGGAATTGATAATGTCCCCCGGCGATATCCAGGTATTTACTGCCAAGAACAGCTTTTCCTTGCAGACCGGGAACGCCGGAGGTATACGTTTGCGTTACGAAGGCAAAGAACTGCCCCCATTGGGCAAGGTGAATCAATCTCTGTCGCTGACATTGCCGTAACTGAAGAATTGAAGAATTGTGAATTCTCTGCTTCTATGAAACAATCGGAATCACGATTGCACGGCCCTATTCGTTTATTGTTCGAGGAGTCAGATGAAAGAACCTGTCAAGAAACTACTCTTGGTAATTCCCATTCGTGTGCAGGAAGACTTGACTCCTGTGCTGGAATCGGAAGGTTGGCATACAATCAAGGATCTCTTCAGAAAAACAGGGACGTCCTACAACACCCATTGGAACGGCAACTACGTCCTGGATCAGGATGAAATACCTTGGAAGGCGACACCCGAAGAGGTTGACGCTCTGGAAAAAACAAAAGGCTGCGTCGTTGTTCTCAATGAAACCAAGTACCAGATTACCGAAAAAGTGATTCTTTACGCGGACAAAGACGGTTCCGTGTACGTCGTTGAGGAAGACGTGGCAAGTTTCCTGGAGGCTTGATTATTCTCGACAAAACCGGCACCGAACAAAGAAGACTTCCTGGTTTCCCAGTGGCGACACATACGTGAGACACACGAAATCACGATTCAAATTGATGAACAGGATTGCTTCGTCAAGAAGACGCAGAAAAGGTGTGGAGTTTTTCGCAGGCTTCTCGTCGGACGGTTTTTTTTCCTTCAAGAAGCGAAATCCTGTGGATGTGAAGCGGAACGGGGAACAAAACCGTTCGTCCGGCCCGGACGACCAAGACCGGTGATCGCATCCGTATCTCTACCTTCCTGAAAGCTGCCCGGGACCCTTTCTGTCACGGGTGATACGAATTCGCTTTCAAGAAAGTAAGATTAGGGGGACACTTTTACAAGAAGTTCCTCTCCGATTTCAAGTATTTGAAAACGTATTGCTATGAGGCACTTTCCAAACGGTACCACGCGTGATTGGGGATCGTATTCCAGCAGCCCTTTTCGCAGCCGCCATTCTGGCGTCAGGCAGCGGGCTGGATTATCGCACACGGCTGGCCATCATATCCCGCATGTCCTCATATTCTTGCGAATCCGTGGAACAAGCCCATGAAGCATTGAGGGAAATAACGCGGGGGATGAGTGTTCCGCTTCGCCGCGTGTGCCCCGCGTCTCGACTCCGTGCTGCAGCCATCGCCGCAGAAGAATGGGCTGAAAACAAAATCTTCGTGCTGACGCGTCACGATTTGGCCGCGGCCGAGGCATACACAGCCGACCTTCCGGAAGCCCTCTTTGCTTTTGGGGATCGTTCCCTCATTCAAACGCGAGCTGCCGCCATACTGAATTCGCGAAAACCACGGCGCACAACTCCTCACGATGACTGGATAACTGCAACAAGAAACCTGGTACAGGGTGCATTGCGAGAAAAATTCACCATCGTTTCCAGTTACGGGACCATCCCTTTCTCTATGGTCAGCCATCTGGCATTCGGTATGCCTCTGATTGTTGTATGTCATGAGGAACTCCCGTTCATGAATTCTGCACAAGCGGAGAAATTCCGGTCTCGTTACGGTGATCTGTTCCAATGGGACAAAACGCTCTTCATATCTCCGTTTCCGCCTGCAACCAGGTTGCCTCCGAAGGTGAGGGCGGTTGAACGTGACAATATGGTGGGTGCCCTTTCCTCTGCCCTTCTTGTCGCGGAAGTCAGGCCCGGCGGCATCATGGATAACATAGTCCGGACGGCTGAGAAGAAAGGCAGGAAGGTCATACGGTATGCAGGTTCACCAGAAACTCGTTTTGCGATGCGGACAAACAGACAGGTTGTGATCGGGCGATCAAGTCCCTGTCCGCAACCGTTTCCGCTATACGATGAGTTCGCGACAAAAAAATCCCGTCTTGTCCACTATACGCGTGCGTGTCCGGGGCCCTGGCCGGGCCAGACGGTAGCCGATTATTGCCGCACATTGGAAGAAGGCTGCACCGGCAGCAGTCACTCGGGTTATCACACACTCCGCCGCATCCTTGAGGAAAGGGTTCTTCGGGGATGCGCCCGACTGACGCGGCGCGCGCATCCGGTGGTTTGTTTTACGGAATGCGGTCCTGAAGAAGTTTCGCGGCTCATGGCATGGCGAAGAGGACTGATTCGCTGGTCTTTCGAACCGTATGGCATTGCTTTTCCTACGAAAGATCTGTTCGAATCGGGAGTTCGTCCTGTGATCTATGCGGTAGAGGAAGCCTTTCAGGATCTGTCAGAGGATTTGCAGCACTTGTTTCAACCGGACTGCAGCGGCAGGACCGGGTGGGCGGCTGAAAAAGAGTGGAGAATACGTGGAGACCTGGTCCTGACAGAATCCCTGCGCAAAGACATGGTGGTCCTGGTTCCGTCCTCGGATGAAGCGGAGGCGATTGCCCGGGAATTCGGTTGTAACGTTGCACTCCTTGCTCATCACATGGGCAAAGGGTGGCGATGAGTAGCACGAGAATAACTATGAGCGGATCTGAAGGCCGGTACGGGCAGATTGTGGGTTTCCACTCAGTTACGGGTGGGAAGAGGCTGTCATTGCGAGCGAAGTGAAGCAATCTCCGCCTGTAAGTATCGAGATTGCTTCGTCGTTTTACTCCTCGCAATGACAAGGGGTAGGCACTTCCCCGGGTAACCGAAAGATTACGATTGCGGTCTCCGAGCGGTATGAGTTCTCCGACAGCAATTGTTCCCGCCTCGAGCGAGCCTGTCAACAAATCAAAGACGCGTTCCGCCTGTTTTGATCCTGCCTCCGATGCAAGAGTGGAAATAAATCCGTCTTTGTGCAACAACTGAAGGACGCGAAGCCGGCCGGAGGTAATGCCGTACGTGATATATGCAGATCTGGAAATACTTTCTCCCCTTGATGTCATGTGGCTTGCTGCCTCTTTTTTGTTCGGAGCAATTGTGGGGAGCTTTCTCAACGTGGTGATTGCTCGACTCCCCGAAGGCGGCTCAGTTGTGTTCCCAAGGTCACGCTGTCCCAATTGCGAGCACGAAATCAGATTCTACGACAACATCCCCCTTCTGAGTTTCCTGCTCCTGCGCGGGCGATGCCGGGACTGCGGCCATGTCATTTCCGTTCGTTACCCGGTGGTGGAGTTCACCACCGCATGCCTGAGCCTTGCTTTGTTTTGGAAGTTCGGCATTACTCCTGAATTCGGGGTGGTTTTCGCATTCTGCGCGTCAATGGTGGCAGTATTCTGGATCGATCTTGATCACCTGATCATTCCCGACGTCATTTCCATCAACGGCATCGTCATCGGCATCATTGCGGCAATCGTGGGTTTTCTTCCGGATATGAGCCTGAAATCATCTCTCATAGGGGTCTTGGCCGGCGGGGCGATCCTCTACGTGCCGGCCATTATCTATCGGAAAATCAGAGGTATTGAAGGGCTGGGAGGAGGAGATATCAAGCTTTTGGCGATGATCGGAGCCTTCGTGGGGCTGTACGGAGTTGTCTTTGTCTTGTTCCTTTCTTCGCTTGCAGGGTCCATGGCGGCATTGATCGGTATGGCCGCAAAGAGAAGCGAAACCAGTGGAACCACTCCCATACCCTTTGGACCGTTTCTCACGGCTTCCGCGATCTTATACGTATTTGCCGGTCCGGAACTCATCGATCGTTTTTACCTGCTCGGTTCCGGAATGTGAGCCGTATATTACGCCGCAGGGCGCTACTGCATGGTCTCTTGCCAGGGTTTGATCCAGAAACCTGCAACTTTTCCTTGTTTGTCCATCGACACCCTGACCTCCGGCGGCTGGTCGGCCCGCGAGAATTTCGCTTTGAATCGGTACACCACCATATCAGGCAGATTGGGTGAGGCCACCGCCTGAGCAAATTCCATGGACTGGAAATCCCCCAGTTTGGTTTTCAGGGTGCCCACTACCTGTTGTTGACCTTCAGGCGGCAGCGCTTCTTGCATTTCGGGAGTAAAGGCGTCTGAAAGGGGACCGAATTTCCCCTTGAACCAGTCGCCAAGGGTGGCCGTAGCAATCTGTTGCGCCTTGTTTTTCTGCGCCTGGTCAATTTGGGTGGATGATAAGGATTGGAAGGTTGGTTGTTCCTGTGCCCCGGCCACCTGCATTGCACCGGCCATGAAAACGCATACGATGACCATGAATAACGGGGAGTAAATCTTGCTCATCATGCTGCCTCCTCAAGAATCTTCTGCGTTGGTTCTTCTTGAGTCTAACCGATATGCTGTTGAATTCAAGAGACAGCTCCCCTGCCAGGCCCACCCGCAGATGGCAAGATCCGAACATCTTCCGGACAGCAGAAGCGTGCCTGGTCAATCCATTCTGTTACTCGGCGGAAGTGCCTCCGTCATTGCGAGGAGTGGAACGACGAAGCATTCTCTGTTTTGGTTATTTGGAGATTGCTTCGGGCTTCGCCCTCGCAATGACAATCTGCCAATCTTTTCGCGTAATCAAAACCGACATTACTTTTGAGAATCGCTATAAGGGTTAGGGTCCCTCCGTAAGAGGTCTCGGGCACAAGCAAGCAAATACCGCGCTCATCAACAGAGCGTCCACCCAAAACAGCAGAAACGACATCAGGACAAAGTCCAGATCAAATGCGTACATAGGATAATAACCACGCAGCGTCAGCCATAGAAGGTACAACGGAAAGCAGGCTCCGGCATAGACCAGCCCCGCCTGGACACGATAATTGAATTGAGGCAAACGGGGACTCAAAACAGCAAAAAATAACCCAACCAAGGCTCCGAACGTTGCCAGAGCCAGGTACGGCAGTGTCCCTCCAATCGTCAATCCTATCAAAATCTTCGGCTTCATGTGCGTCCACGATTCCGGCCACGATGGTGGATCATATACTGTACGGACAATACCCAGGAGTAGCCCAGGGAGACAACCGGCTGCCATGAACTGCCGCTTACTCATATCAACCCCCTATGCGACTCCCGATAAACCGAATCCGCACTACCTGGGGCGGGAATACCGCCAGAGCGGTCTGATGATCTGTCGGGGCTGGACCTGCAGACGTTCTGGGAGCGAGATGGGCATGTTCGGGAAAACGCTATGATCCCGGATTGTAGAAGTCGGGGTACAGTTTGGTCGCACAATCCGGGCAAATGCTGTGGGTAAAATTGGCTTCCGAGTGATCACGCACGTACACTTCCACCTGAGTCCAGTACCCCTTGTCATCCCTGATCTTCTTGCATGAAGCACAAATAGGCAGGAGCCCGGACAGGGTCTTGACTTTGGCAAGAGCTTCCTGGAGTTCACCTACCAGTTTGGCCAGCTCCATTTCGGTTCTTTCTCGCTCGGCAACTTCCTGAAGGAGTCGTTCGTTGGATCTCTGAAGCTCGGCTGTACGTGCTTTCACCCGTTCTTCGAGCTTGTCACGCGCGCTTCTGAGAGCCTCCTCAGATTCTTTGCGAACAGTGATGTCCTGGCGCATCGTCCAGAAGCTGTAGAGATTGTCATCCTTGATGTTGCCCACGAGAGTATTCTCAAAGTACCGTTTTGTCCCTGCCAATCGCTCCTTGGTCTCAAAAGTACGGATGGGAAAACCTGCGTTAACCCAGGCGCGATAAAATCGACTGAAAGCTTCGGCGAACGGAAACAAGGAATCCAGTCTGGAGCCTTTTACCATTTCTATATCCCGGTGGCCGAGCATTTTCGCGAACTGGATGTTTCCCCCAACGAGTTTTGCCCTCGCTATTGCCTCCAGTACCATTTCCACGTTCCTGGACACGGAAATTCCGGTGGAAAGGGAGAATTCCGCTATTCCCACGGGAAACACCTGAACCAGTTGGTGGTATTTTTCATTGACGATGAGCTGCTTTTTCTCTGCAGTGAGGTCCTCTATTATGACCAGAACGGATCTGATGTTCCTGAATCTGATGGAGCGCAGGGTAATGCGGCCGAAAAGAATCTTCTTGTTAATCTGCAGAATGCTGTCAAAAACTTGATTCTTCCTGATTTCAAATATGCGGTTCAGTGCAGACAGGGCTTTCTCGCTTTCCGCGAGAACGGGAAATAACTGGGAAAATGAGCCGCCCACTATATCCTCTGCACAGTTCTCAAGCCTGGTCAAAGCTTCATTTGCGTACACGATCTTGTGAGATTGGTCGACGAGCAGGGTGGGAACAGGAATGGATTCCAGCAACTTGCCGAACGTGATGTTCTTAATTTCGTGGAAATCGAAGCTTCCCGAGGTGCTGACGTCTCGGGTGAACAGCCCATCGAGGTCTATGGTATGGGTGGACAGTGTTCGCTGAAGTAACTCTAGTTTTTGCGGGTTTCCAGCCTCGATGCCAGGAGGCGCCGGTGTGTGTTTTTTCTCCATGCAATCCCTGCGAACCAAAAAATTGTTAGTGTTCAACGGTGTCCGTGATGAAACTCACAATTCCTCCGCGGAATGCTGCACAGCATCATCCACATGTCTCGCTCGTGGGGACTATACAGAGCGATTTTTCAACGGTCAAGTGAAAAGACCGCTCCTGATTTAGCGCTATTACCGCTTTGAGCGCTTTCCGGGCAGTTTTTGTTCCTGGTATGACGCAATTCTTCCCGAGTGCAGGGGGAGCCATGTATTTATTTCTGGTCTCGGAACATCAGAAAAAGATCCAACTCGTGCCCGGCGACGCGATGGGCAAGGCGCGCAGGATCGACGGCCGCACATCAATTCGCACGCTCTGCCAGCTGTCCAGGCACACGTTCAACGACATGAATACCCTTTATGCAGATTAGACGATTCTGCTGCCTTGACATTGTCCAATACCGATTCTAATCTGCGGTCGGATCTCCAAACCTGTGCTCCACCCGGCTGCTTCGTCTCCGGGCGAGCCGGTCATCCAGCGAGAGAGAACGTGCCCGTGGAACTGCCAACGTACTTGCCGGGAAAATTTCAGCGAATCCATCTCGAACTCACAAACAGGTGCAATTTTTCGTGCCTATTTTGTCCAGATGGCATTATGACCCGCAAACGAGGGACAATGGACGAATGGCTTGCGAAGTCGGCACTCGATCAGATCGCGGCACTCGATCTGGCGGAAAAGGTCACTTTTCACGTCATGGGCGAGCCGCTTCTTCATCCGAAATTTTTTCAGATACTGGATTACGCTGCAAGCCTGAAGCTCAAGGTGGGCCTTACCACGAACGGAGCGCTTCTCAAATCGGACACCATTACGAGAATCGCGGAAAGAGACCTGCATCAAATCGATATTTCACTACAAACTCCGGACAAAGACAGTTTTCAAGCCACCCGGGGGACCCGATTGGATTTTCAGCAATACCGGAAGAACCTCCTGGATTTACTTGCCGAATGCCACAACCGACCGTCGCCCCCAATCTTCAAGATACGCATCATGACCACCAGGTTCGCGGGCACGTTGCGCCGGAAGCTCAGCATTCCGGATTTCCTGGGAAGCTCCGATGCCCTGAGGCGCACGGTCATTGACTGGGCCACCCTGGTATACGAACGGCTGGGTCTGGCTATTCCCGGCAAGCGATGGGCTGATACGGTAAAAAAGATCAAGATCCATGGCTGGAACGTGATAGAGATAAGCCCCAACATATTCATCGAAACGTACGTGCTCACCGATTGGGGCAATGCATTTGCGGGCGATGACGTGATCGAGGCAGGCCATGGATACTGCTTCGGGATGCGGGATCACTTTGCGATTTTGTATTCCGGCGACGTGACGCTGTGCTGTATTGACTTTGACGGAAAGACGTCCGTGGGCAATCTCAATGATAAGCCTCTCGCGGAAATTCTCTGCAGCCCGGAACTTGCGCGGATTATGGAAGGCTTTCGTACTGGCCGCCTCGTTCATCCCCATTGCCGCACCTGTCTCGGGAGCGGCTCTCGCCTGTCCTCCTGGGTGAAACCGGCGCTCTCGGTGCTCGGACTTAAGCTGCTCAAGCCGTTTTTTTACAGAAAATATCGCTTGTTCGGCTGAAGCGGCCTGACGGCTCTTCATATGAATTCTCGAAAGTACCGTCCATTTTGATTGCGCGAAGAGATTGAAAGACCGTCGTTGCGAGGGCGAAGCCCGAAGCAATCTCCAATTAACCAAAACAGAGATTGCTTCGTCGTTCCACTCCTCGCAATGAC
>DATHCX010000233.1:0-14982 GCA_035319325.1 Desulfomonilaceae bacterium | reverse complement strand
CACCGCCTAACTGCGCTTCGGGGACATGCCCGCCCTCGCCCCAGGGTGCATCCCTATCGGCGAAACGGTGTGAATGCTTCCATCACGTCAGGACGACTACCGGCACAAACGGTCTCTTATCTTACAGAAGTGGAGCGCTCGCCTTGAAAGAGAACGTTTCTGAAGGCCCTGAGATATGAACTATCTTGTCAGATCGGTACTTTTTGCCTGTCTCGGGATGGCAGTGTTGATCGCGTGCACAAACTGGGGACTGCATGAAGACCTCTATATGTCCATTTGCGCCGGACGGGACGTCTGGAATAACGACTTCCGCCAACCGGACACATGGTCGTTTCTTACGGGAGGAAGAGTCTGGATCAATCAGGGGTGGCTCAGCCACCTGACACTTTATCTCAGTTGGCTTCTCCTGGAAGAAACAGGTCCGTTGGCTACCAGAGCTACTCTCTTGATAAGCAGTCTTGCGGTCGTCATGTACTCGTCCCTCAAATGGGGCATGTCATTTGAAGCAATCCTCCCCGCTCTGACGATGGGAACGCTTGTGATTTCTCCTTTTGTGTCGATAAGAGCGGAGAACTTTGCCCTGTTTAGCTTCGTGTTGCTCATCATGTTTCTGACCGCCCCTCGCTCCTGGTCCTCGTGGCGTTTTGTAGGAAGCCTTTCGGCGGTTCTTCTCTGGGCGAACTTTCACGGAACGTTCTTGCTCGGGTGCGCGATGCTGGGAATACGAACGTTCATTGCTTTTCTCGAGACCCGAATTTCGATGCGGATTCCTGAAATGGTCGCATCAACCGACAGCGGAAGCGACACTGTTGAGTCCTCGGATCGGAGTGACGGCCTCCGTCAAGGCCGGAGCCATCTGTTTGATGTTACGAAACGACTGGTGGCAGGGTCTGCCGCCGGCCGGAGCTCTGAGGCGTGGAAATGGTCTTTGACCACTATTACGAGCATGGCGCTTGTAGCGGTTGCCAATCCTTACGGTGTCAAGAACCTGACCATGCTTTTTCACCAGGTAACCTCGGAGCGATGGCATCGGACGGTCGGAATATGGCAACCCCTCATATCCAGTTGGACCGAAATGCGACTGTACGGTGACACCCTGATCGTCCCCTTTGTGGTAACCACCTTATTCATTCTATTATCACTGGGAGCGGCCGTATGGTCCGGATATTTGGGAAAATGTTTTGTTCCGTCGAGTCCATCCGAGTTCCGAGAACGGGGATGGCTGTTGCTCACCTATGTGGCGATCTGGATAGCAAGCGTATGTGTCTCCATTCGTTTTGGAAGAGGTGTCCTATTCGCGGGAATGGCTCTCATCCCGGTGATGGCATTTGTGCTTCAATTCTGGATGGACAGTCTAGGAACGCTACCACGCGCAGAGCCTGCGCCAATCAGAATGCCGCTGCTGAATTGGACGCCCTTGTTGCTCTCGGTTCTCTTTCTGGCGGCAATAAGTGCACTCTTGCGAAGTCAGACCATAACACCACTCGCCCCAAGCAACCCAATGGTTGCCGAAGCATCCATAAGCAAGCGGATTATCGGACCATTATCGACAAATACCGGCCAATTGATCGATTTCATGAGAAACAACGGAGTCCGCGGCAGAATTTTCTCTAACTGGGCCTTGGCCGATGTCCTTTTATTTTATGTGCCCTCGATAAAGATATTTGTCGACTGCCGGGCTCAAAGCATCTATTCCGACGCGGATCTCCAGGACTACCACGGCATTATAGGAGTGAAACCTCAAGACACGGCTTCGGCGCTGAATGCTTTAGACCTGCTGGACAAGTACCGAGTTTCGCATGTGGTTCTCGCGAACAATGGGGTGGAGAATCCCTCGTTTCTTGCGGACATGCTTCTCCGTTCCAATCGTTGGGCGCCTATGTACGTTGACCCCTTGAGACGTGGTTTCGTGTTCGTGAAACGGAATGCCAATCAACCTCCGGATACAGACGTGTGCTCGCCCGGTCAAGACTCGGCTTTTTGGTTCCCTCAACCGGATTCAGGAGCCGTGAGCCGGACTTTTTTGGCTCTCAATTGCGGTCGGCCGGTTTCGCCAGGACTGCTGAATCAGCTGTACGAGATCGTTGCGGAGCGCCCCGGCCGGCTCACCTACCGGGCAATTGCCGACTGCGCGCGCAAGTCGAATGGTTGTTTCAGCGAGCGTACAAGTGCTTTCCTTCATTCAGAGCTCCAGAGGCTGTCTCACATGAACATGTTGTCGCCAGGTCTAGGATATGCACTGTTGCAGAGTCGTCTCGAAATAATTTACCTCCTGGAGGAAGAATCGCAGGCGTGTCACCCGGCCATGACAGGGCTCGATTACGGAAAACGAAAATCTTCCATTTTGAAAGCCATGCATCAAATGAGGGCAGACTTCCTGCCGTGCGGTTTTGATTCCTGGCAGTGGCCGTGAAGACAACACTCACACGAGTTTTCGCTCGCCTATACGGTTTGAGTGCCTATCCTTCCCGTGGACCTGCAGCGTGGCAAAAGAACGTCAATTCCCTCTCGCTTTGGAAGCCGCAGCCCACGATGCCCGTAATACCGTATCGTACAACGGCTCGATCGCGGAATTAAACGGGTCATATCCTGCAGCGCTGGCAGCATAGATGAACACGTAGTCGTATACGGACAGCAGTTTCGTGAAAAAAGGCTGGAAATCGGAAACGGTTTTCATCTGGGCTGCACCACAGGCTCCTTGAGTCATCCAACCCGTCTTCAAAGCGACATTATGCCACGGCGCTATCGTGCCTCCCAGCTTCAAGTGAGGATATTGTGAGAGAAACGGAGCGTATTGGTTTTGCCGATAACTGATTTTGCTATTGAGATCGTTGAGATCGGAAAAACAATACCCGAGCGAATCCTCTCCCAGTTCGACGAATTGCATCTTGGACGATGTAGATTTTGCCTGTTCCAATATTCCGATCTGGAGTCTGCTCCAGGTATTGTCCTGCCACATCAGGGTCGCAGACAAGGACAAAATGACTGCATTGGGATACACCTGATTGACAATGTCCGTCAGGTGATGGCCGATATCTCGCAACGTCGTGTCCAACTGGGTGGAAGTCATTCCGGTTTTTTGCTGCACGTACGACATGTTGTACGTATTGGAATCATTATATGGTTCGACATCCAGGACGATTCCGGGAGTCCCCATATTCTTGGCCTCCACAAGTGCGGCTGTCCACAGGTCGTAGAAATTCTGCAGCGCACCTGCCTTATTCTGCACGTCAACCCCTACGATGTTTTGAAAACCTGAAGGACAACTGGTACCTGAGGGACAACCCACTATTCTGTTGGTAAAAACCCAGGGCCAAACTCTACCGATCCCCGTGCTCTCAATCCATGCCATATCCGACCAGCCTCCATAAGGGACGTTCCACGGAATCGGCATGACCGCAATCCCCTGGTATGCGCTCGCATTCATTTGCGGCGCGATGGTCGATTTTACCGAGGCGAGGTTGGATTGGTTGATAATGCCATTATAGAAACTGACCAGCAGGAGATAGGGAACCGTCACGGTGGTAGTACCCGGAGTGGTGGTACCCGGAGTGGTGGTACCCGGAGTCGTAGTACCCGGAGTCGTGGTACCCGGAGTGGTGGTTCCCGGAGTGGTGGTGCTCGGGGGGGGCTGATACGGCCAATGACGGTAACCAGATCTGTGGCTCTGGGCGCTTGCCATGAACGGCACAGTCAACATGATCGCACATATGCCTACGACAATAATCAGGATTCTGTGTTTTCCTCTCATAGTGTGCTCCCCCAGTTTTTTTTATATTATGTTATGTTAGCTCTATAATTCCAAAAGGCAAGGGTAGGGACCGTGCCGGAAATACCGTGTGAATCAAGATAGTTGAGTCTGAGACACGAATTTGATGAATCCCCTTCGGTGTATCGTCCCCTCATACGCATTCGTCACAAGATTTATGGGATTGCAGGGCTGGGGGTTCTCCTGAGCGAAGTGATGAGACGGCTCTGCGTCATCCGCAGCGAAGGAGTGCCCCCAGACTGTGCCCAGAATCGAGTTACCTGTAAAAAAGCGAATCCGTATCGGAGGTTCGGAACACGGCACGAGCTTTGTATTCGAACGGATAAGGACTGACCCCACATGCCTCGCGCCGCTTGTGCCGGATGTCCGGCCGAGTGACCGTCCCGAACGCAACCGGCAATCAGCAAGGTATTTGGTATGGCGAACAGAAAACGGTTTCGCCCTGTTGCACCTCCGGTTCCCCAAAGCCCACCGGGACTTTGGAAAAAATTTTTATAGTGTAAAGATTCTTGACGCGTGACTATGTTAATGATTACGGGAACTAACGCTCTCATGTGACAATCCGCGGCATCCGTCGTTTTGATTTTTGCGGCCGTCGAAACGTTCAAGGGCTTCAAATAGGCTCAGGAGGCTGAAATTCCATCTTGGCACGAAATCTGCTCCGACGTGGTCAGCCCGTCTCATCTTCGGCAGATGGGCAACATTTCGATTCGTCCAATCCGAGCAAACGGGAACGAACAGGAGTAGTGCAATGTGCGTATTACTGCCGCGGCCCATGATAAAGTGCATACTTTTCTTGCTGTTAATCGTCTTCATCTGCCCAGCGATGGGCCAGAGCGCTGAAAATGCGACCAAGAATGTGCCCAAGGTGTCCGCGCCCAGGACAGATTTGCCCGATCTCACCCCGTACTTTGTAAAACGGTACTGGATCGCCGGGCCGGTGCCGGTCCTGGAGATCAAAAACGGAAAAATGATTTTTGCATCGTCGCCCAAGAACCTCGTTCTTGAGCTCAAGGGAAAGACCCTCAGAGCACAGGACGCACACGCACACGAAATTTCCGTGAATTCTATAGTCCCAGGCAATCAGGTGTACGTGCTTCAGCTCAAGGACAAAGTGGTATTGATCAAAATTCCGGTGTCCAGCGGAAAGCCGAAAAATATTTAACTCGATTATAAGTGGAGGGGTATGAACCATGCGATCGCCGCGCTTCATTATATTGTCGGTCATTCTTGCTGTCTTCATTTTGAGTGCAGCCGTAGTATCCGGTTATAACGCGTGCACGGTTCCCACCACCGTGGGCTTCGGGACGAAACCCAACGTCATGATCTGCATGGATTTCAGCGGCAGTATGCAGGAGCCCGCGTACCTGCCGTTCGATGACAGCGTTAATGCCAATTGGGATTACTTGGGCTCGGACGTGATGAAAGTCAATATTGAACTCTATACCCCCTACGATCCCAAGAATACGTATTACGGGTTGTGCGATTCCGACGTCTATTATGTGTACAACAAAACCAGTGCCAGTAATCCGTACTTCGAACCCGCGACCGCGCAGCCGGTTTCCTGGATTACGTTCACCAATGAAAGCTCTGAGGCTGCATCGGGCGGCGGCATATGGTTCGAGGCCTCGGGTCATGGTTTTCAGGTGGGGGATGTAGTCGCGTTCAGAAATTTGACGTCCCACACAGGCTTGAATGCAGCCACCGGCGGCGACGGGCTTGCCGTCCTGGAAGTTTCAGGGACAAAATTTCGAGTAAACTATCCCTGGAACGGGCAGGCGGACAAGAGGACCGGATCGGTCATCAAGCGGGTCCTGGGAAAGGTCTCCAGCGGCTTGAGCGGTAACATCCTGAACTGGACCGCCACCAGCCGCGTCGATGCAGCATTGAAGGCGCTCATCGGCGGAAAAGCTTTCGTCGATGCCAGCGGTTGCTATTTGCAAGGGCAAGGAGCCCAGCGTCACAACACGGACTCGAGCCTCCTCCTGGCGAAATTCAACGTCCGTCCTGGGACTATGACGGATCCGGACGATTCCTCAGGCGGCTCGTACACCAGCAAGGATATCTTCATAGATATCGAAGACGCAGGGTACAGCGGATACATCAGAAATTCCGGTACGAATGCGGATCCTGCTTCGGTCAAACGTACTGAGAGAGCAGAGGTTTGGTGGTTCTACGTCGATACGGCGAATACCTCTATTAGTATTGAAATGGACTCATCGGACATGGATCCCTTGCTCTATTTGTATTCCGGCCGGACCCCCACGACCGCAGGGTATCTTGCCACCAATGACGACATCAGCGGGTCGAACAAAAATGCAAAGATCACGTACACTATTGCCACTCCCGGCTATTACTGCATCGAGGCCACAACCAACGGGAGCACCAGCGGCGGTAGACATGCGTACGGGGCCTACACGTTGTCGTCAAATATGGTGCTCGGTTTCGACCAGAGCACGTATCCCAATCACAATGGCGTGCTCGGTTCGAGGATCGGTTCTCTCAATGATGCACGGTTCAGAGTGAAGATTCCGGCCGCCCAAAGGACCGGTGTCGTCCAGCAGACATTTGCCCAGGTCCGCTATGGATTCACGTACTTCCAGGGAGGCACCAACGGAAAAATCCTGGTGGGCTGCAACAATACGGACATGAGCAAGCTGATCAACGCCATTTCGGGTATCGGCTCCGATACGGTGAACGGCAGCACTCTGGATTTTACCAAAGTTTACCCGTATAACGGGACGCCGACGGGTCCGGCGTTGCGGGAAGTGTATCACTATTTCGCCCAGGACTCTGCAACGACCTTGAATCCGGCATTTACCGGTCGGGCAACAACTCAGTACGATCCCTGGTACGACAGCTCGGGCGCGGTTCCCTGCCGAAAGAGCTTCGTGGTGCTGATTTCAGACGGAAACTGGAATTCGGGCGAAGACCCCATCGGGCCTGTGCAGGACATGGTGCGCGGGGTAAGTGGATCCACTACAGGCGACCTCAGGTCGGCCACCGCATTGCCCGGCAACCAGATCGTCAAGACCTTCGCGTTCTATGCTTTCGATCAGGGAATAGGCAAGAGGCCCATGAAATGGATCGGCATGTTCGGAGGACTCAACGATAAGGGCTCTGCATGCGACTCGGGTACTCTGTGGCCGTACGGCGCTCCCGCGTCTGTTGATAGCAATTCAAATGTCTTCAAGATTACCAACTGTCCGTCGGATACCGACGACCCGTGCTGCGACGAATGGGCTGCCAAGAAAGTTGCAGCGCCCACCGGGGTCGGGGACGAAACCCAAGGATATTTGCTGCCTGACAATTACTTTGAAGTGAGCAGCGGAGCGATCCTCCAGCAAGCGCTTTTGGCAGCCATCAGCAGCGTCATGGAGACCGTGTCGTCCGCGAGCGCGGTCGCGACGGTGTCACAGCAGCACAACGAGGGCGATTTCGTGGTGAGAGGCGCCTTTGAAGCGGTGGATCCGAATAACACGGTGAATTATCTGTGGCGCGGGCATCTGGAAGTATTCTGGGCCCATACGCCGGCTGACGATCTGCCGGCAGGCCTCGATCCGGCTATCATGCCGTGCAAGAAATCCGGCCAGTGCTACGACTTTGAATGGGCGGAAAATGTGGGCCTGTTGTGCAAGGACATTCCGGATTCCAGCTGCGCGACGTGTCCGCCTACTGCCCACTGCTGGGATGCCGGGAAGAAGCTGAAGGACAGATTGGACGCTCTGGGCACTACTTCGGATCGGCTCATTTTCACCGGGTACGACAGGGACAGTAGTGGAACAATCGGAAAAGGAGCCATTACGGGTTCGCCGCCTACCACCGTAACGGGAGACGTAATCCTGTTCAATGAGGCGAACGTGGCAACCATCGGCCCTTGGCTGAAACTGCCCACCTCGCCGACGAATTTGGACACCACTGCCAATCGGACTGACCTTATTTCCTGGGTCAGAGGCATAAACAAGAGCCAGTACCGCGATCGCAACGGATGGGTGCTGGGCGACATTGCCTATTCATCGCCCGTTGTGGTGGGCATCCCCTCCATCGGAGCGGTGGCTCCGTCGGATCCGGACGTCGCGAGTTTCTACACGTATCGAAACAATCTGGTGACGACGCCCCGAAAAAAGATGGTCTATGTGGGAGCGAACGATGGTATGATCCACGCGTTCGTGCTGGCTGTGTGGGACAGCACTGCACAGAAGTGGATAAGCAGGCCGGACGACCCTGACGGGACAAGCGCCGAAATAAGTCTCGTCGGCAAGGAATTATGGGCGTACATTCCCAGCAACCTGGTTTCGGAATTGTACAGCATTGCCAACACGACGTACGGGTCGTCAGGGGGCTGCTCACACCGAAACATGGTGGACCTGTCTCCCAGGGCGTGGGACGTGTACATAACCGACCCGAATAATACGTCCCAGAAGACGTGGCGAACGGTCCTTATCGGAGGCGAACGGGGCGGTGGAGATACCTTCTTTTGTTTGGACGTTACCGATCCGGAGCAACCCAGGCTTGTGTGGGAATACTCGGTGCTCAAGGATCGGGTCGCAGTGGACTACGACAACTCCAACAACAGAGCGTACCTGCCATTTGTGGGGAGCTACGACAACTTGAAGACATTGCCCCTGTCGTGGTCTACACCCCACGTGGGACGGGTGAAGCTTCCGGATACTCTTCATGTGTTCACGGGTAATCCGAATACGACCACCGGATCCACTACACCCCAGGGAGAGTTTCTCGCGGCACAAACGGGCCGCAAGCGTCACGTTGCGTTCATGGGCGGTGGAATGCGAATCTTTAACTCCGGCGATCTCAATATCACCTCGGGATCGACTGGCGGGATGGACCTTACGAAGGCGAAAAACTCGCTGTTTTTCCCCCAGTTGTTGGCAATCGATATCGACACGGGGCAAAACATGTTCAAGTGGATATGGCCGTTCATGATTGCCCAGTCAAACTATCCGACCACATCGCAGACTTTCCCGCTGGAGACGAATGGGAGCAACACCATACCCTATGCCCTGGCAGATCCGGTCTCATTGGATCTGGTGGATGAAACCAACAGCAACGATCTCAATCCCGACGGATTCGTGGAACATGTGTTCGTGGGAGATCTCAACGGCAATTTCTACGGGATGAAGTTGCGCCAGTCTGCGAGCTCCTCGAGTCCATGGATTTCGCTCAACGTGTGGTCCACAAAGACCATAGGCATCACCAATGACCTGTACAGAGGCAACAACCAGCCCATTACCGTCATGCCCGCTCCCACGTTGAGCTCGGACGGCACGACCGTGCGCCTCATATTCGGCACGGGAAAATATGACGACGTGTACTACTCCGGGGCTGACGACAAATCCGACACGGAAAAAGAAAGTCTTTACAATCTCAAGGTTCCCATTAATCTCGATCTGAATGGGGGCACTATCAAGCAGGTCTACACGACAGGTCTCTATTACGAGGTAGCGAAACAGTGCACCGGCACGACACTGTTGAGCAGCGGCTGCAAATGGGTCTGGACCAACGGCGATCCGGATTGCTGTGTCGGCACCTCTTCAACGAGGACCTGTGGCCCGTCCCCGGTCCCCTGTTGGGCGTGCGTGTATGATTTCGGAACGGGCAACGCAATAGATCCGGTAACGGGTGCAGCCATTTCCCTGGTGGGTGAGCGGGTGACGGAAAAAGCCCTGGTGGCGGGAGGAGTCGTTTTTGTCACAACATACGTGCCTGCCAGTAACACCACGGACCCCACAGCTCAGTGCACCACGTACGGAAACGGTTTCCTGTATGCCTTCCCCTATGAATGCGGATACTTCGGGGCGAATTTCAAACCGTTTTCCGGACAGGCCCTGTTCAACGCCAATGCCTCAGGCGGGGATGACGGGACAAAGAGGTACGGCTTCCGTAAGGCCCTGGGGCAGGGCGTGCCGAGCCGGCCGGTTCTGGATTCGTCAGGGACACGCCTCATCGTACAGGTCAGTGGAAACGTTACGTCCACAGACGTGAATCTGCCCCTGCCGGGAGCGCCTTTGATAGGATGGAAGTTGCGATGAAAAAAGGGACGCAAAAAGGATTTACCTTAACGGAACTTCTCGTGGTGATGTTTATTGCGATGCTGCTGATGGTATTTACCGTCGGTTGGGTCGGATCACAATACGGCAACTACAAGTTTTCCAATGCGGTAAATGGCCTCAAGAACGCGGTCAATCTCGCGCGGATGCGTGCCATGAGCAATCGCGGGGGGACCGGCACGACGTTCTTCTTGAAGCAAATACAGGCAGCCGGCCCCACGATTACGTTCACAATCGGTAACGATCCCTATTCAGGCGCCGCCCCCGTGTCCAGTCTCAAGGCGTCTCAGCAGTACTACATATACCTGGTGGGGCTGTCTCCCACCACCAATGCCTCTGGAACCGTGGACGTCTTTCCGTGGTTTATGAACGACCGCCTGTGCGAGATGACCTCCATCCCCAACACGACCCTGTCCAGTCCCACGTTTACCTGCCAGTGTCCGCTGCGGGACGATACACCGAACACGCCGGCCACATACATCGATATTTCCGCGGGCACCTATAAGCTGGTTCCCAGTACCATGAACCTGGCGAGCAGCTCGACGGCAGTGGTGAGTACTATCCTGCAACTGGTAAGCGTGCCGGGAGGGACGGTGCTCGACTCGACCACGGGCGAAAAAATGGGCAACCAGGATTATTACCGAATCCGGGATTTGGGTGGCGTTATAGAATTTGATTTCAACCCAACCTGGATACATCTTACCTTCAAAACGGATAACACTGTGATAACCGATCCTACCCCTAAGATCATCGTTTTCGATCCGAGGGGGATGACCAAGGATTTGAAAACACATGAAATCCAAATGGAGTATTGGACGAACACCACCGTTCATAGGGCGAGCGGTTCGCAAACGTACAATACCCGGAAAACGACATCGATTCAGACCGTTAGCTCTTCCGGAGTGACAGCATCCAAGTAGCGTGCTCTATGCTCCGGCGATGCTGTCTCGTGCGGATTGGAAACCATAAGTAGCCGATCTTTGGGAATTATCAAAAGGAATATCGGTTTGACTGGAGAATAGATTCAGGATTGTCATTGCGAGGGCGAAGCCCGAAGCAATCTTCAATGAGCCGGACATGAAATTGCTTGGGCGTTTCACCTCTCGCGTTGACGCAGGTAGCTCATGTGGAACGCGAGCGAGTAGACGCGCGAATCCGACGCAATTTACGGCAACCGGCATACGGTTCGCCAGGTTCTGCAAGCTGACCACGGTTCAAGTCAAGGAGCCCCGAAATGGAGAACCGCTTACAAAGATCGCTTGTGTTGAATGATTCAGGATTTTCCCTGGTGGAAGCAGTAGTAGGTTTCAGCATTCTCATTGTAGGAATGCTCGCCGTCGGATTGATGCTGATGACTTCCATGCAAACAGATACGTACAACACCAGGATGAGATTTGCTCAGGAAGCTGCAAAGGCCAAGATGGAAGAGATACGATCATCCGGAGCAGGGTCTTTTAGTCCCCAGAGCGGGACGGAAATCTTCGTTCGGCCCACTGGATGGGTATCCCCTACCGGCGGAGAATCTTCCTGGGCCACCAGAACCTGGCAAATAACGGCGGATGCGCAAAGCGGGCTCAACAGGATACAGGTGAACGTGAACTGGAGCCGATACAAATTCGGGCAGGTGAGCTATGGAAAATAGAAGTCGGGGCTTCACCCTCGTGGAGCTGATGGTTTCCTTGGTCATATTCACCCTACTTGTCATCATGACCTTGGCGTTTTTCGTGTTCCAGAGCAAGTCGGCAGCAGATTCGCGATCGGAAAAAAGAATTAACGAGATGGTGCAATCGGCTCTCAAGCTCATCACCAACGACATCATGCACGCAGGTTCCGGACTCACGGGACACGCTCAATCATACCCGCAACTGGGATTGTGGGTGTACGGGTACCCTTCCAGCACTACCAATAACGCGTTGGTGGTGAATTGGACCAAGTACATGGATTTCGACGCTCAACCCATGGCGAAAAATGTGGCGGCTTCGAACGTTGCCATGAGGGTGGTACAAAATATATTTAACGACCACCCCCATTCGCCCGCATGGATCGACGTGGGAGCGACGCCCAAGTCGTCCTTTGACCTCGACCTGGTTCCGGATTCCGTCAAATGCTTCCAACCCACCTCTTACTCGTATTACATTTCGCACGACATAGGCGGCATGCTCCAGTTCTCGGCCGGTGCCGTGACACCGCTGAGCTGCACGGTCACCTCGAGTTCCTCAGCCAGCACGGGCTCGGTTGGTGTGCAAAAACTCACGTTTACGACAAAAGTGAACACCGCGCCCGATTATGCGCTTCTCAACTCTGCCTCCACGGCAACGGTACCGGCCGGTGCGGTGGTAGCGCCGGCGATCACGTACAAGTGGAAACCGTACGATTCGGCAAATATGTCTTTGGGAGGCCAGTTGTTTAGAAATGATGTCGCCATACTGGGTAATGATGCTCTGGGAACGCAGAAAATCATCGCAGGCGATCAATTCACTGTGAAAAGCTTTGCCGTGCAGTGCAAGTTCTTTAATCCGGTAACCAACGGCACCACCTGGTCCAATATGGGCGCCGATATCAGCGCATTCGATATCACCCAGCTGAAGGTTGTGAGGGTAACCATAACCTATACCTGGCGAAAAAGGGCTCAGGCAACCAAAATCAACACAAGCTATGCGGTCAAGGACTCGAACCTCACTACCTTTACCAGCGTGATCGACGTGAGTCCGCGATGTCTGGCCAACGTGGGAGGCTGAAATGAAGAATCAGAACGGCAGCGCGCTCGTGCTGGTGTTGGGTGTTCTGTTGATTGTGAGCCTTATCGGAGTGGGTTTGCTGCATCAAAGCAGGCTGGATACAAAGTTTACCAGAGCGATGGGCGCGTCCGAGCACGCGTTCGGTCTGGCAGACGGCGGCATTTCCGTAGCCCACAACAAGCTTCCCAATACGCTGGAGAGCCAGACGTACGACGGGAGCGTGCTGTTCCTGAATTTCGTGAATCTGGCGGACTCCGCCGTAGTGGGTGGCTATGCTGCGTCAGGGTTTCTCAAAGGCGCAAGAACCTCGAGAATGAAAGGAGACGACCTGGGCACCTACTACGACCAGCTGTGGCTCATTCAGGGCGAAGGCCGCAGCGGCGGCTCCACGATGCTCGTCAATGCTGCAGTGACAAAAGTGGATAAAGCACGATACGGGGATTACTAGGAGATGTTTTCGGTCAAGCTGTACGGCTGTACACATGCAGACGAGAAGATATTTGCCCTGCAGTTGGCCGAGACATTGGGAATTGACGAAAAGCGTGCCGAGGAATTAATTGGGCAGTGTCCCTGTGTGGTAGCCGAATACGAGGAAGAACATCAGTGCCAGGATCTGGTCCGACGGTTGGTGTGCATAGGCGCACTGTGTTTATCCGGACCAAATGGCGATAACGAAATTCCTCTGCCTCCTGAAAGCCGACAGCCACATTCAGCGGATCCGATGTCGGCCGGCGGTATTTCCGAGTGGCTTCGTTCCAGAATAGTTCTTTTCGCTTGTACATCCCTTATGTGCGTTGCGGTGGTATATTTCTCTTTTGCCTTCATCAGCTCCATGGGAAAAATCAACCGTCAGATGTCCGCTCCGACGATGCGCCCGGAACCTGCTAATGTTGCACATTCCGAAAAGCAAGACGATTCTCGTGAACTGGACCAAGTGGAGGCTGAACTCAGAGTGGCGGAAGACCGCGCCGAGGATCTGGCCCGGAAATCGAGAGAGTCCGAAGAAAACTTGCAGGCGCTGCTTACCACTCCGGGATCCGATCCGAATAGGATCAAGCAACAAAGGTCTCGGGTAAGCGTGTCGCGTAGTGAAGTCTCCGCCGCCCGCTCTGAGGTTGAGCGGCTCAAGGCAATGTTGAACCGCCTCGAAACAGCTTCCCCGGAATAGATACACTCTCCGATCATGTGATTCCTGTCGATCCCCATACAATTCAAATGGAATGAACAACATGCTCCGGCCGATGACAGGAAACGACGACGTCCCGCGAGACTCTTTTATGGGCGTTCTCGAAAGTAATGCCGGTCTTTACTGCGCGAAGAGATTCGAAGACTGTCATTGCGAAGGCAAAGCCCGAAGCAATCTCTATCTGACCAAAACCGAGATTGCTTGGTCGTTTACTCCTCGCAATGACATGATGGGACAACCGGAAGACGGGCGAGAATAATGAGAGAAACCGGCACAATTTTCGAGAACTACTTCACGATTTATCGGCATCTTGCTTTGATTTTGTTCTCTATCCTCTTGAGTCTTTCGCAAGCGAATCGTCTCTCCGCAGCGGAACTGCGACTGTTGTTGCATCTCTGAATGGTTGTTTCGGCATTATATCGGCCTATGAGGAGCAGAGAATCATTCAGCCTTGCTTTTCCGTATTTTTCGCCTATCTCATTGTGGAGATCTTTGAGAGGCACTGGTTCCACAGGGAAAACAGTTGCGTAGTAGTGGCCCAACTGGGCCGTCAAGTACTGCGCGAGTTCGCAGTCAGTGGGTGCTTCGGGCAGGTACAGCTTGAGTGGTTGAAAAGGGGCAGTAAACGCCTGGCCCTTTTTCGGGTCGCCAGCAATCAGGAACGTGCTGATGACCAGAATGCCTGCTATGGCGACTGTCACCATCGCCTTGGTTTTTTTCTGGAATCGGGCAGATTCCCACACAAAACACAATCCCAGAGTGAACACGGCCAGCAACACCGTGATGACCCGGTCGACAGAAGCGAAATGACTCTCTCCGGATTGAGGCCCTGTCCGAGGCGATTTTGCCTGGATGTCGGCAATGACTTTTTCTGGAGCGTCTTTCTCGTGTGCCATGAGGCGTCTCTCCGGGAGACGGAGCGATGGGTGGCGTTCGCGCTCTACCGCAATCAATCCAATCTCAGTGAAATTGCAGGGATGTTACAACGTCATGCATATGCTGCCGCCTGGACGAAGCCCAAGAGATCAGGATTCGTCCTGTGGGGAATCGGTGGATTCAGCCCCGTATTTCAACAGAAGATCCATGATGTCCTTATAACGTTTTTGCGACGCCACGGAAAGCGGGGAATTTTCATGGCCCTGCCCGCCGCAGTTCACGTCCGCACCTTTCTCCAGGAGAAGCCTTACCATTCCCGGACGACCTTCCGAGCACGCCCAGGTC
>DATHCX010000232.1:0-19302 GCA_035319325.1 Desulfomonilaceae bacterium | reverse complement strand
AATCGTTGCTGGACCGGATGGGGGCCTATCGCCGCCGATCCGCCATGCCCACCGATTACGATCTTGGCGATTTTTTCAGGAATCACGGTGCTCTCCTGGGATCGATGCGGCCGCCACAGATCGGTGAATTGTACGAGTGGCTCCGAGGATTCAAGCTGGAGACAAAGGAAGGGAAACGGCCTACACTAGTTCCGTGCGTGCGCCGAAAACGCAATGAAGGACTGTTTTACACCCCTTCGGCCATTGTCAGCCACATCGTCTCGACAACCCTGGATGTTCTACAAGTAGAGGATCCAGAGCAGTACCTGAGTCTCAAGATTCTCGATCCTGCGGCGGGAACGGGCAAATTTCTTGCGGAAATGATGGTGCAGCTCACGGAACGGGTTCTGGCCGCGGCAGCCACGAAATCAGGACCTGTACGGGACAGGGTGGGCATCTTGAAAGAACTTCTGCGCGTCAGAGCGGTTGAGAATGGAGTCAACGTTGAACCTGACGCGGCGGCGGCCGTCAGAGTCCATATACTGGAGCACTGTCTCTTCGGTGTGGATATCGATCCTGTCGCGGTGAGGATAACCCGAGCCGTGCTTCGAGATCGCGCGCTTCCCGGCATATCGGAAATAATGTGCAATACTGGCAATATACGTACGGGAAACGCTCTCGTGGGAAATGGACCGCACGCGCCAACGCTTGAGTTGTTCCACCACATATGGGCCGACCGAGAGAAAAAGCCTTTTCACTGGGACATGGAATTTCCTGAAGTAATCAGGGATGCGGGAGGTTTTGACGCTGTGGTGGGAAATCCTCCGTACGAAATCCTGTCGGTGAAGGAATCGGGGATTGGAGAAAGAGCGGCTGAACAAAAGTATTTCAGGCGAATGTACAGGTCCTGCCAGGGCAAAGTGAACACGTATCGACTCATGCTGGAACGCGGGCTGGAACTTCTCGCAAAGGACGGAGCCCTGGGCTTTATCGTACCTGCAACCCTCTTGGCCGACTCCTCCGCCGGGAAACTCCGGCGCCTGATTCTCGACGGATTCCACGTGCATCAACTACTGGTCATTCCCGAAAAGGCGCACATATTTAAGGATGTGACGCAGGCTCTCGCAATACTCGTGGCAAAGAACAGCGGCCCCACTCAAACCTTGAATACCACTTTGTGGGACGGAAAAACGGCCATTCCCGAAAACGGAGTGGAAGTTACCCGGAATTTTCTCCGTAGCATAGATTTTCGTATTCCCGTGCTCAGGACGGAAGAGGACAAGAAACTTCTGGAAGCCCTCGCAGAGCATCCACCGCTCGGAGGGAACAAGGAACATGCGGCTATGGGAGCGGTTCATCAGGGAGAAATCAATCTCACGATCCACAGGAGATTCATTACCAGCCGAAACACAGGATATCCGCTAATCCGAGGGGAGCACGTGTCTCCGCTGATGGTGGTGCATCCATCGCCGAAGGGGGACCGGCTGGATTGGGTGCTTCCTGACTTCCTGGAAAATCCGGGACAAAATACCAAACAGCCATCTGTGAGCCATGATGCGTCCCCGTCGCGCGGCCGCGGAACTCCGTGGACGACAAGCAGGATAGTCCTCGGACGCGTCGTGAATATGGACAGCGATCGGAGATTGAAGGCAGCGATTGCGCCGGCAGGCGCTTTCCTGGGGGACATGACCAACTTCATCGTCGGGCCGGAACTGCCTGTGCCGTATCTCCTGGGGCTCCTGAACTCGCGGTTGCTGAATCGCCGCATCAAGCTCACCAGCACCAATAACTATATTTCTGCAGCCGAGGTGTCGTCGCTTCCCGTTCCCCGGCCCCCCGAACATTCGGTATCGATGAGTGCCTATGCTCGAGAAACGCTCGCTCCGTTCCGTGAGGACACGGGGACCTCGGTCGCCGGGTGCGTGGACGCGATTCGAGCGGTACTGGACGCCGGGGCCGGCGGGAGAATCCGAGCACTTTGTGCCATGATAGAGGTGGTGGCACAGGAAATTCTGAACCGCCTCTCTTCCAGCACCCCGATGCGAGGAGGGTATTCGTGGAACCTCCTGGACGCCCTCGTGTTACTGATCTACGGGGTTGAATTCTACGCCCCGGTCCTGGATTGGGAACATCAAAAACGATAATCCCGCGAGTGAATCCATTCAGTCACAGGTGGAGCAAGGGTTGCCATCGCGAGAGCAGCGAAGCAATCTCCGCCCTTGAATATCGAGATTGCTTCGTCGTTTCACTCCTCGCAATGACAGACGACCGACCATTCCCCCGAGTAACTGATGGATTACCCGCGAGTGTTAAAACTTCTTGAGATGGGGTTGGCGGAGGAACTTCTCCCCGATTTCACGTATTTGAAAAAGAAATGGTATGGCACCAGACACACATGGGAGGGTGCAGGGAAGCACTCTGATCCGCATTCCCGCGTTTTCGGGAGGGGGGGTGGCCGGACCGGCTCTCTGATCAGGGAGGCTCCCCCCACACTTTTTGCTCGTGACCGGGAGAAGCGAGTGCCGGAGCCTGAATTATCGGTTTGATGAATTAGATATAGTCAATTTGCATAGGTAGTTGTGGTTTTAATTTAAAAATTCTTCGACAATTTATCAGAATTTACTTGACATAATTTCCGTAGTGAATAATGACGTCATCCCAGGACATTCAGTTAAGGAGGAAGGGTATGGTGATAATAAAGCCCTTGAAGGCATTGGTTTGTCTGGCTGTTCTCATCTCATTCATTCTGCAGCCTGAAGCGGGCGCATATACGGCCCCCGATCTGTCCGGAGTTCCCGGCATTCAGGGAGATGCGTTATCCGCTGATCCGAAACCGCCCCAATCAGTCCAACAGTTACGCTCGCGGCCGAAATACACCGAGCCGACGTATACGTCAAAACCGATAAGCACCAGATCGCACAGCAAAGGGTACTACGGGTCTTCCGGCGATCCGGGACCGGTGAGCGTTGCACCGAATTTTCCTGCAGTCAGCCCGAACGCGCTCGGAGTTCCCGGTTCAGCGTACTGCCCGCCGAATCAACCGTGTCCACCGGCTTCTTCCGGCTACGGCCTGTTCACACAAGGAGTTCCGATCGGGTACGGCGGTTTTCTGCCCCGCATCGGCGCTAAGCAATTTCAGGTCGCTGCACGGCTCTGGTACGCGAAGCTCAACAGCAGCAAAATCGTCTGGGGCACGGCTCCGGGTGGCGTGTCCGGAACTCAGCTGGATCTCCATAATGACCTGGGGCTCAGCAACCACGAATATATTGCCGAGTATGAGGCCAGATGTCAGATCCGCTGCAACTGGGGACTGCGTTTTACATTCATGCCCATAGAGTTCAGGGATAATTTCACTCCGACCTTTCCATTCTTTTTCGGGAATATCCTTTACTTGGCCAATATTAACAGCTTGACCGAATGGCACAGGAACATCTACCGCTGGGATCTCGTCTATGATTGGTACCAGCGCGCGCATGCGGTATCCAGCATATTCGCAGGCTACAGTTTGTACGATGACAAGCTCACGGTCGGTCAACCGTTCGTGTTTCCCGGGTCGCGCACTCGATCCCAGGGATTCGGCCTCGCCCATGCGGGCATTAGTATCGAACGGGTAATCAAGAATCTGAACTGCAGCGGCGCCACTGCATCGCTCAATTGCAAATGGTCTGCCCAGTTTCTGGAGGGCTATTTCGGTTGGGACGGATATGCTGCAGGCCGGATCGCAGTGCCCATGCAGAGCGGTCGCTTCGGTTATGTCGAGGCAGGGTGGAGATGGATCGTCCTGGAGCGCGACTATCCGTCGAATGCCGACAATACGAATCTTGACGGGGTCACTGGCACCGTCGGACTAATCTTCTAGAAGTTTGTCGCCGGCCGCGGATCGTGTCCGCACCTGAACCGGTACTGATGCGGCCACGCGGAGCCTAATCACAAAACCGTTCGTGAGGACCTTGTGGTGATCACGAATGGGATTCCAGCGCCGATCTCGAGTCACTACCGTGGAAAAGCTGTCCCGGAAGGATCGACGCTGAACGAAAGCTGTATGGGCGGATCATTCACGAGGGAGGCAGTTGCGCCATGGAATCGGCTCCCGAATTGAATGTCCACGATTTCGATCATTAACCGAACTGTTCGGAGATGGGCACATCTCCGAGCACAACTCCCCCTTAATCCAACCCGGTCCTTGTGATCGGGTTTTTTTTTGTTGGGCAGCGATGACAGGGATTCTCAAAAGTACTGTCGGTTTTGATTACGCGAAAGGATTCGAAGACTGTCGTTGCGAGGGCGAAGCCCGAAGCAATCTCCAACTGACCAAGAGTGAGATTGCTTCGTCGTTCCACTCCTCGCAATGACAGAGTATAGGCACTTCCCCCGAGTAGCTGAAGTCTTACGAGACGAATATTTTATGTCTTGACACACGGCTGCCAGGATGCTAATCATCATTGTTTACATGTCTGAAGAGGTGTGCCATGAAGACCTGGACCCCCAAAAAAGGGGAAGTGGAACGAAAATGGATCGTTATCGACGCCAAGGATAAAGTCCTCGGCAGAGTCGCCGCAGAAAGCGCTCGGATCCTGAGGGGAAAACACAAACCCCAGTTCGCTCCCCATATGGACAGCGGAGATTTTGTCATCATAATCAATGCTTCCAAAATCCGTCTTACCGGGAAAAAACTCCAGCAGAAGACTTATTATCGTCACAGCGGATATCCTGGAGGGCTCAAATCCATAACCGCTGAAAAGCTGATCAAGGAAAAACCGGAAAGAATGTTTCGGCTCGCAGTCAGGGGCATGCTTCCGAAGAATACTCTCGGTCGCGCGCAATTGAACAAGTTGAAGGTGTATGCAGACGAAACGCACCCCCACGCAGCTCAAAAGCCGGAAACATACCAGTTCTAGTTCTGGAGAATAAGATGAACGAAGATCGCTACTACGCGACAGGAAAAAGAAAGAACGCCATTGCCCGGGTATGGTTGAAACCCGGCTCGGGAAGCGTGCTGGTAAACGAGCGTGCCCTGGAGACGTATTTCGGCCGCCCGACGTCGAGAATGATCATTTTCCAGCCTTTTGAACTCACCCAGACCATGGGTCGCTTCGATATCGTCGCAAGCGTTCGAGGAGGCGGATTGTCCGGTCAGGCGGGGGCCATCAAACACGGGATAAGCAAGGCTTTGCTCGAAGTCGACCCTGCTTATCGTTCCATCCTCAAGAGCGCCGGATTCCTCACCCGGGATTCGCGTGTCAAGGAACGGAAAAAATACGGGAAACGCGGAGCAAGAGCGAGCTTCCAGTTCTCCAAACGTTGATCGGAATCGGAAAACTGCCCTATTCCGTATGGGGCAGTTTTCCGGACCGACGGTGACCGGACGATACTCGTGCACGACGCGATCTCGGTTCAGTTCTCGACGATTGATGAGCGCTTCCTCCGTTTCCTGACGGCTGTTCCATTCCGCTGTTATTCTTCCTTCCTTCTGTTCCCGAATTGTCGGACGATGTTGTAACAAGTCGAAATCACTGCCAGGCTGCTTATAGTAGTTTTCGAGAATTGTGTCGGATTCTCTCATGACTGTTGCCCGTATTCCGGTGGTCCAACCATGTCATTGCGCGGAGTGGAACGACGAAGCAATCTCACTCTTGGTCAGTTGGAGATTGCTTCGGGCTTTGCCCTCGCAATGACAATCTTCCAATCTTTTTGAGTAATCAAAACCGGCATTACTCTTGGGAATCCCCATAAGATTTGCGGTTACACCTTTTCGCTTTCAAAGACGTGAAATCTGGCACTTCTTGTAAGGAGTTCCTCCCCGAACCCCATCACAAGAATGAGCACTAGTGTCCTGGGATGATTTAGCTTTTTTGGATAACGTAGAATGCAATTTTCCTGTACACACATTCCGTGACTATATTAAGCATTGGGACAAGGGGACTTTGCAGCAAGTGAAGACTCAACGAGAATGACGTTGCAATGTTGATTCCCCCAGACAATTGAGTACCGGCAACGCGCGGAGGAATGAGTCATGAAAGGTCACATTTGCCATATAGAAATCCCGGCGGACAATCTTGGATCACTGCAAAAATTCTACAGCGGTCTCTTTGAATGGGATTTCGAGAAGATACCAGGAGACATTGAATATTACGGGATCAAACACGGAGACGAGAAACCAATGGCAGGCATGATGGCGCGCCAAGATCCTGGACAGACGCTGACTTTCTACGTTTGCGTGGAATCGGTTGAAGCGGCTCTCGACAGGGCCAAAGATGAAGGAGCGACCGTCATTGTTCCGAGGACGGCGGTCAAGGGCATGGGCTGGTACGCCGTTGCCCTGGACCCTCAAAAGAACCTTTTTGGCTTGTGGCAGGCCGACGAGAACGCCGCTTAGGAAAGGAGACGAGAGCAATGCATACACCTCAAGCCGCCGAATTATCAGAACTGATCCACCAAAAGGTGGCGGAGTTCAAAGAGGTATGCGAGGGACTTGACGAGGAAACAGCTTCTCTCGCTCCCTCCGGACGATGGTCCCCCAAAGAGATAGTATCACACCTGTGCGGCCCCGAAGGGGTCGGCCATATGCCCACAATTAACGCTATTATGGAAGAGGATACGCCCCTGCTGGAGATCGAAGTCGAGAATCCGTTCTTTTCAGAGGATCGTGCCCGCAGGACATTTGCCGAGCTTCTCGCGGAGTTCGACAGGGAATACGATCGCGTGGCCGAATTCGTAGCGGATTTGTCCCAGGAACAGCTCAGCCGAAAGGCCCACATACCGTTCCTGAAGGAAACTCCATTTGGCGAATATCCCTCCTTGGGCGTATGGATCCAAGTAATCGGCAAGTACCATCTTGACTCGCACATCGAGCACATGAAGGAGATCCTGGAGACACTTGGGGTGAAGTCAGGAATGCCGAGAAAGCCGGTGGGCCAAGAAGCTCATGCCACTTCACCTCCAACCCTTTGATACCATGTCGCTTTCGAATACGTGAAATCGGGGAGGAACTTCTTGCTAGACGTTCCTCCCCGAACCCCACCTCACGAACTTTTGGCGCTCACCGGCATCTGCATTTCCGCTGAAGAAATGCAGATGCGGGCGCATGATAGAAGTTTCCGAAAGGGGGTTTGCGCGGGACACTCTTTACTAAAGAGGGTCCCCCAATCTTACTTTTTTGAAAGCACATTCGTATCAATTGCGAGGAGCGCACCGACGAAGCAATCTCTCTCTGGGGCATGCAATCCGGCACCGAACTTACGAAAAGCAATGCATTGGCATTGAATAGGCCGTGAACACCTATTCAATGAGCACAACGTTGTTGTTGCCTCTACGAGCAGCCGGCCGATTTATTCCATATGTCCGATTCTGTTTCCATAATTAGGCCGGTCCTACCCGAAACGGGGAAGTTTGGTTAAAGATTTCTCGCGTATCGTTCCCTCTTCGCTTGACCACCCCTCCTGATATCGGTATAGAGAACCCGACCCCTAGGCAGGTAGGAATGAACGGTAAAACCTTCGCTGTGGAGGGAGAAATGCCCGTGAAAAAGAAATCAGGCGAGAAGCGAGTCTACCAGCTCAAGGTGACGCTGCTGGAAATCAGACCACCTATATGGAGACGGATTCAGATCAGCGGCGACACAAACCTACAGCTGTTCCATCGGATTCTCCAAGCGGTGATGGGCTGGGACGGGGGGCATCTCCATGAATTCGATGTTTTTGGAGATCCTTACGGAGATCCGGCGTTCATCCAGGGAGAAGTGGCGGACGAACGAAAGGCCACTCTGGGGCAGTTAATTACCGGTGAGAAGGAGAAATTCCACTACCTGTACGACTTTGGCGACGGTTGGGAGCATGAGATCCTTGTCGAGAAGATCCTGCCCTTGGAAAAGGGAACGTCCTATCCGGTCTGCCTCACGGGGAAGCGCGCCTGTCCGCCCGAGGACTGCGGAGGTGCGCCGGGTTACGACAATCTCTTGGAAATTCTCAAGGATCCATCGCACCCTGAACGTGAGGACATGCTTGACTGGTTGCCGGGGGATTTCGACCCGGAGAAGTTCGACGTAGAAACAGTCAATAGGAGACTCGGAGGGTCTCAGCGAGGCGTATCAAAGCAAAAAGGCCGGAATCAGAAATCTCCGGAGTGATGATGGAAGCTTAATGCGCAATCAGCACGTCGTAGTGTTCCGTCCCTCAAATAACTTACATAACCGTCCATCCGAACTTCGTCTGAAATTTTCATTCAGCGCTGGAGCCCGGCTTTGTCATTGCGAGCGTAGCGAAGCAATCTCGCTTCGTTGCAGAGTAAGTGATGGAGATTGCTTCGTCGCGTCGCTCCTCGCAATGACCCTGATTCGCGTGCTGGCCAGGTCAGTGATTTGAAAGCTTTTTGCGGGACATTACAGTAGAAAGCCCTGTCAAACTACCAACGAGTTTGTAGAAATATGACGGCACCTTAGTCTCGAACGTGACTTGCTCACCGGTGAAGGGGTGTCTGAAGCAAATCGATTTGGCATGAAGCGCCAAGCGTGCGCCGGCTTCATTCTCTTTTCCATACTTCCGGTCTCCCACCACCGGGTGTCCAATGCCTGCGAGATGTACGCGTATCTGGTGCTTCCTTCCCGTCAAAAGATCGACTTCCAACAAAGCAAGGTCCTTTGTCTCCTTGAGCACTGTGTAGGCAGTATGAGCCAGTTTTCCTTTTGTGGCATCCGACGTGGAGTACACGTAATGAGCCTTGTTCTCTACCAGGTAGGTAGTGATAGTTTCCGAGCGCTTCTCACACTTGCCATGAACAACTGCAAGATACTTCTTCTTCGTTTCTTCCCATTGGCTCTGTAGACGGAACTTTGCCTCTTGGGTCTTCGCGAAGACGAGTATACCTGACGTATCCCTATCCAACCGGTGAACGATAAAAATGCGCTCCCGGGACCTTGCACAGCCCTTGCGGACATAATCCGTCAGAATGAAATAGGTTGTTCGCGATTTCTCTTTGTCTGTTCCCATCGTCAAAAGACCCGGCGGTTTGTCCACCACGAGAATATCTCTGTCCTCGTAAATGATTACAAGTCCTTTCAACAAAGGTTTGAGCCTCGGTTTTACGGGTCTGTTCATAAGGTCTGCTCTAATACCAATGCGTTTTCAAATACGTGAAATCGGGGAGGAACTTCTTGTAAGACGTTCCTCCCCGAACCCCACCTCAAGAACTTTTAGCACTCGCGGGCCGGGTCATGTGAAGTGAAGCCGGTTGAACGCAAAATCGACGTGATTGACCGTGGCGCCGGCCTCCGGAAGATTTCCCCGCTGTATCATTTTGCTTTTTGCTTTGCCTTGAGAGCGGCCTGGATTGCTCCGTCGAGATGTTGTAGAAAACGTGATCGGTCCCGCTTTTCAAAAGGATCCGGACCTCTCGTGATAGTGCCCGTATCACGGAGATAGGCCATCAAATCTCTGTTCGCGAGAGCACCGCCGATGGAGTCTTGAGTGAATACTCGGCCTTTCGGGTCGAGCATGCGAGCACCTTTTTCAAGACACCGCGCGGCCAGCGGAATGTCCGACGACACTGCGATATCGTTTTCACGAACATGCTCCACAATCCAATCGTCCGCGGCGTCAAATTCATCCGTAACCAGAACAAGCTCAAACAGTTCGTCTTGCGGAATTCTCATCCTGGAGTTGGAAACCACGTAGACTTTTATGCCATAGCGGAGGGCCACTCGAAAGACTTCATTCTTTACCGGACAGGCGTCCGCATCAACGTAGATCTTGGTCAAGTATGTCCTTTCTGCTTGCGACGTGAGATACAGCGTTCGTCAACAGCCTCCAATGTGTGTGTTGATTTCCGGTTTCTGTGTTCCGTCGTTTGGCCGGGTTGTTCAACCCTCTTCATAGGTCAACCCTTGGCCATTCGGATATTCAAGATGATTCTATCACAGTGGTGCCACGCCGGAAACGCATTACGGCCACGTGAACGGATCAAGCCCTTGTTCTGGCTCGTAACCGGATTCCCGCGTCCATCGGCGTTCTTCTTGCCTTTTGACACGGCGTCCGGTGTGCTGTCCCACAAGTAACCTGCGTAACCGCCCATCTGAGTCTGTCCCGAAGTTTTCATCGAGAAAGGGAAGCCGGCTTTGTCATTGCGAGTGAAGCGAAGCAATCTCGCGTAGTTGCAGAATAAGGGCTAGAGATTGCTTCGTCGCGTCGCTCCTCGCAATGACACTGATTCGCGTGCCGACCAAGCCGGTAATTTGAAAGCTATTTGCGGGACACCACACGATATGCGGGCATTCCGGGCATTCTCGCAATATTCCTTCGAATATCCTACTATTTACTGGAAAATGACAAAACGATAGCCTATACTCGTCCGTACTGCCAAAGATCGCTTTTCCAGGAAATTGGTGACAATCTTCTTGGCTTCTTGCGCGTGCGAAACGATAGGATGGCTTATTGGCGGCCGAGAGCACATCTCGTGTCCGATCAATGTTCCGACCAGCCACAGAATCAGGACTGATTCCGATAATTAGGAAGAGAGATGGCCTTACCGAAACTATTTGGAGACGCATGGCAACGTCATGTCCTGGCTGTCCTGCTGATAGCCGCAGCCGCTGCCCTGCGGCTCTGGCTACTTGAAGCACTGGAATACCGACTTCCGTATGTGACGTTCTATCCAGCTGTGATGATAGCAGCACTGTGCGGGGGTCTTATGCCAGGCTTACTTGCGACGCTTCTCTCGTGCCTCGCGGTAGCGGTTCCCTGGCTGGTGTCCGCCGACAAACCCTTCGTAAAAGATTTAGGCGATTGGCTGGGCTTGGCTATATTCGTGACAAATTGCACGGTGGTTTCCGCCATCGCTGAGGCGATGCGTCGCGCTCGCACACGGGCGAAGATCGTGCAGCTGGATCTGCAACGCAGCAATGCGGAACTCAAAGCAGCCCGCGATAATCTGGAAGAAGAGGTGAAGAGGCGCACAGCAGAGTTGGTGCTGGCCAGCGGCAGCCTCGAGGAAGAACTAGCCGAACGCAAACGGGCAGAGGAGGCGCTGCGAGCATCTGAAGAAAAACACCGTAACCTTTTTCAGAATGCCCCGATCGGAGTATTCCAATCGACGGTCGAGGGCACTATACTGGACGCAAATCCCGTCTTCGCTCACATCTATGGTTATGAGTCCCCCGAAGAAGTCATCGATTGCGTAAAAGACGTTGCGGCGCAACTGTACGTGGAGCCTGAAAAACGCGGCCAGTTCATTGAAATGTCCTACGGGGACGACCGCCTGCTGAGCTTCGAGAACCAGTACCGTAAGAAGGACGGAACCGTCTTCACTGGCAATTGTCATCTCCTGGTCGTGCCGCACGACGATGGGTCTGTGAGTCACCTTGAGGGGTTTGTGGAGGACATCACGGAACGTAAGAAGGCGGAAGAAGCGCTTCGGGAGAGTGAAGAACGATACCGGGCGGTCTTCAATAATGCTGCTGTAGGGATAACCTTGTCAGACCCCGACGGCAGATATCTCCGCGTGAATTCGACGTCGGCATACATACTCGGGTACACTCAAGAGGAACTTGAGGGCCTGACATTCTTCGACGTAACGCATCCCGAGGACGTGAACGCCTCGAAGGAGCAACTGCTATCCTTGCAGGAAGGGAAAAAGGATTCCTACAGATTGGAGAAGCGCTACATCCGGAAGGACGGGCAAGTCATCTGGGCGGAAGTTTCAGTCTCAGCATTGCGCGACGTCAAAGGAGAATACAAGGCCACGCTTGCAGTTGTCGTAGACATTACCGAGCGGAAGAAGGCAGAGGCTGCACTCCGCGAGAGCGAATCGATGCTGCGGAATATTTTAGCGACTTCCCCCGTGGGCATAGTGGGAATGGACGAGAACAGAATTATCAAGTGGGTGAACGAAGCTTGCTTGAATATGTTCGGATTCAAGAGAAAAGACCAGGTCGTAGGACGTTCTGCCGCATTTGTCTACCCATCCGATGCAGAGTACAATCGCATGGGACGTCTACTGTATGAAGGTATAACGACAGGAAAGATTACGTCGGGCTATGCAACACTCAAACGAAGAGACGGTTCTCTCTTTGAGGGGCACATCAGGATGAAGGCTTTCGGCCTGCCGGGTCTGGCAATCGCTGCCATCTCCGATATATCGGACAGGAAAAAGGCCGCGGAGGCGCTGCGGGATTCCGAAGAAAAATACCGACTCGTTGTAGAAAAGGCTCAAGAAGCAATTTTTGTTGCTCAAGAGGGGATGTTTCGATTTGTGAATCCTAAGACCGTTGAAATTTTGGGTTACACCGAGAAAGAATTGCTCACAACGCCGTTCAACGAAATTATTTACGCGGAAGACAGGGAGATGGTGTTTGAACGTCACATCCGAAGATTGCGAGGGGAAGAGGTTCCCGCCCGCTATGCATTCAGGTTGGTGGACAAAGTGGGAACACTGAAGTGGGTTGAAATAGACTCGGCAGTGATTTCCTGGGCGGGAACGCCTGCGGCTCTTGCTTTCATGACGGATATCACCGAACGCATGCGAATGGAAGAGGAGTTAAAAGAGAGCGAAGAGCGCTACCGCATTCTTGTGGAGGAGAGTTTTGACGGCATATTTATCCAGAAAGGTCCCAAGATCCTGTTTGCCAATTCACGTCTTTACGCGATGCTGGGTTATTCGGCGGGAGAGTTGGAAGGTTTGGACCATTGGAGAGTCTATCATGCGGATTATCAGGAACTCACGCGCGATAGAGCGATCGCCCGAATGCGAGGCGAGGAAGTCGTTTCCCAGTACGAAGTCAAGTTACAGCGGAAGGACGGAACTTCTTTTGCCGGAGAAATCAGTGCCAGGGAAGTGAACGTGAAGGGAGAACCTGGTGTGCTCGTATGGGTGAGAGACATCTCGGCACGAAGGCGCTCTGAAGAGGTACAAAGGCGCCTGGCGACAGCAGTCGAACAGGCCGCCGAAACAATTGTCATAACGGACATCGAAGGGTCAATACTGTACGTAAACCCCGCGTTCGAAAAAATTACCGGTTATTCCCGTCAAGAAGCGATCGGCAACAATCCTCGCATTCTCAAGAGCGGTAAACAGGATGAGAAATTTTACGATCATCTGTGGCAAACGATTACAAGTGGAGCAGTATGGAGCGGTCACTTCATAACAAGGAAGAAGAATGGCGTTCTGTTTGAAGAAGAGGCGACAATTACGCCCATAAAGGATAATTCCGGCAAGATCGTGAATTATGTGGCTGTTAAGAGAGATGTTACCAAAGAACTCTCCCTGCAAAAGCAACTTCTCCAATCCCAAAAAATGGAGGCCATCGGGACACTCGCAGGAGGGATCGCTCACGATTTCAACAACCTGCTTCAGGTAACCTCGGGCTATTCGGAATTGCTGCTGGAACAAAAGAGCAAAGATGACCCAGAATATGCCGATCTGATGAAAATCCTTCAAGCAGCCAAGAACGGGGCTGAACTGGTTCAGAGATTGCTTACCTTCAGTAGGAAGGTGGAGCCGAAGCCCGTTCCTGTGGATCTCAACCGATTAGTCATTCAGGTGGAGAAACTTCTCCGACGAACCATTCCCAAAATGATTGAGATTCGGCTCGATCTTTCGGCTGACCTTTCACGAATGAATGCGGATGCCACTCAAATGGAACAAGTCTTGATGAATTTGGCCGTGAATGCCCGTGATGCCATGCCGGACGGAGGCACACTCGTTATCGGGACGCACTGCGTTACCCTCGATGAAGAATGGTGCAAGCTTCGTGGGGGACTTGATCCGGGAAATTACGTCCTGTTAACAATATCGGACACCGGTCATGGAATGGAGAAGGACACAGTCGAACACATTTTCGAGCCCTTCTACACCACCAAGGAGCTCGGTCGCGGCACCGGTCTTGGCCTGGCTATGGTGTATGGAATCGTAACACAGCACAAGGGGCGCATTACATGTGAGAGCGAAATTGGAAGAGGCACGGTTTTTAACCTTTATTTCCCTGCCATTGAGACACACGACGAGCCAGACGTCGCGCAGTCGGGCGTTATGCCCGCGTTTGGAACCGAAACCCTGCTGCTCGTTGACGACGAGGAACTCATCAGGGATCTGGGTGTTCGAATTCTCAGCAAGGCCGGTTACCAGGTTCTCGCGGCTCGGAACGGCAAGGAAGCTTTGGAATTATTCAAGAAAGAGAGGGCACGACTCTCCCTCGTGATTCTGGACATGATCATGCCGGAGATGGGTGGCAAGGAATGTTTACGTGAGCTTCTTAACATGGAACCCGGACTGAAGGTTCTTGTGGCCAGCGGCCTCTCTGCGGACTCCTCGACCCAAGAATTCCTTGAGCTGGGAACGAGAGGGTTTGTAGCCAAACCATTTAAGGTCAAAGAATTGCTGCGGCAGGTACGCACGGCTCTGGATAACGATTGAACGATCCTGTATTCCATAGAGACCTTCTTGCGTTGGTTAATGCGCCGAATTCATAGAACGCTGCAGCGAGTCAACCAGGTGGCTGATACCTGGTAATCATTCAGTTACTCGGGGGAACTGCCTAGCCTCTGTCATTGCGAGGAGTGAAACGACGAAGCAATCTGGATACTTAAAGGCAGAGATTGCTTCGCTGCACTCGCAATGACATCCTTTTCCCACCCGTAACTGAATGGATACGATAGCTGCTGTTGCAGCCGTTGCTCAACCCCTTGGTCCGCAAGATCTCCGATTGATTCAACTGCGTGACGCTGATGCGCATTCAAGAAGCAAGAGGGATTATCGTTGACGGGGACGAGGGCTGAGGATACACTTAATGCAAGACAAGCCGTGTTTTGTGCAGGATACTCTTCCGATAGGTTTGCCGTCTCGTGCTTCGTGGGAGACGATGTGGTGACTTTTCGCGGTCTGGAGAATTGTTTTTCGACCGGTCCATGGCCGCAAGGTCTCTCTGGAGGTCAAGTCAGCACCACAATTATGGTTTAGGGGACGGATGAATGCATTTCGCGGGGACTGGTCGCCCAATCTGGCAATCGTTTATTCTCGCCCTGGTTCTTGTTGTGTTAGCAGCAGCTGCGCGGGTATGGCCCCTGCACGCCCTGGGATTGCGCGCTGCCTATGTCACTTTCTATCCTGCCGTGATGCTCGCTTGCCTGTTCGGAGGCCTTGCCCCGGGAATGGTGGCGGTGTTTTTTTCGTGTATCGCGGTAATGTTCTTGTGGCCGGAGTCATTTGGCCAACCCTTTGCCGAAAATTTTGGCGATTGGCTGAGCATGGCTGTCTTCGTGATTAATTGCACGATGATTTCAGGGGTCACGGACGCGATGCACCGCGCCCATAGAAGGGCCAACGAGGTTCAATCGGACCTGGAACGCGGCAACGCCGAGCTCAAGGCAGCTCGTGACACCCTGGAAGAGGAAGTCAACAAGCGCACGGCGGACTTGATACAATCCAATGCCAGATTGGAAAAGGAACTCTCCGACCGCAAGCGGGCTGAAGAGGAACTTGCAAGAGCACATGCCGAACTTGAGCAAAAAGTTCTGGATCGCACTGCCGAACTTGGATTGGCGAACGAAAGATTGATCCTGGAAATTGAGCAACGCCGGCGGGCGGAAGAGTCCTTGGCCGCCGAACGACAGCGGTTGTTCGCCATTCTGGAAACGATGCCGGTCATGGTGTGCCTTCTGACGCCGGATTATCACGTCGCCTTTGCCAACCGGAGTTTCCGCGAGCAATTCGGCGAGGACAACCAACGGCACTGCTTTGAGTATCGTTTTGGGATGAAAGAGCCTTGCGAGTTTTGCGAAACGTACAACGTGCTGAAAACCGGCAAACCCCATCGCTGGGGATTTGTCCGCCCGGACGGTTCTGTTATAGATGCTTACGACTTTCCCTTTACAGATATCAATGGTTCGCCGCTCATCCTGGAGGTGAATATTGACGTCACCGAACAGAGGCGGGTTGAGGAGGCCGTGGGAGCCGAGCGTCAGAGGCTCTACCAGGTGTTGGACACGCTGCCGGCGTACGTGGTGCTGCTGTCGGAGGATTATCATGTGCCCTTTGCCAACCGGTTCTTCCGGGAGCGTTTCGGCGAATCTCAGGGCAAACGATGCTACGAGTATCTCTTCGGACGAACCGAGCCGTGCGAGATCTGCGAAACGTACACCGTCATGCAAACAAGGGCACCTCACCGTTGGATATGGGTCGGCCCGGACGGACGCGATTACGACATTCACGACTTCCCCTTCACAGACTCGGATGGTTCGCAACTCGTCATGGAGGTAGGCATTGACATTACCGAGGCCAAGCGTGCGGAAGCTGCCCTGAACAAGACGCTTGCTGATCTGACTCGATCAAATGAAGACCTCCAGCAATTCGCGTACGTGGCTTCCCACGATCTACAGGAGCCTTTGCGCAACATTGCCGGTTGCATGCAGATGCTGGAGAAAAAATATAAGAGCAAGCTGGACTCAGGAGCTGACCAGTATATCCACCATGCAGTAGAGGGCGCTGTACGGATGAAAGCCCTCATTCAGGACTTATTAGAGTATTCCCGTGTCGGCACAAGAGGAAAACGTCTCGAACCGACGGATTCCGGGCAGGTACTGAAGCAGACGATGAGAATTCTCAGGCCGGCCATATCAGAGATTGGAGCCGTGATTACCCACAATCGGCTCCCCACGGTTTTTGCCGATGACACGCAACTGGTGCAGGTGTTTCAAAATCTTATCGCAAATGCCATTAAATTTCGCAGGGACGATCCACCGCGGATTCATGTGTCCGCAGTAAAGAATAAGAACGAATGGATCTTTTCCGTCAGGGATAATGGCATTGGGATCGAATCCCGACACATGGACCGGATCTTCGTGATCTTTCAACGGCTGAACAAGAGAACGGAGTATGAAGGCACGGGCATGGGCCTCGCAATAGTCAAGAAGGTCGTGGAACGTCACGGTGGCCGGGTTTGGGTGGAATCCGAACCCGGCGTAGGAACGACTTTCTATTTTTCCATGCCAGAAAAGAGGATTCGCACATGATGGTACCGGGGACGACATTTCAACCCGTGGAGATCCTGTTGGTGGAAGACAACCCGGTTGATGTGATGATGACCAAGGAAGCCTTTTGTGGAGCGAGAATTTGCAACAATCTGCACGTGGTAGAAGACGGGGAAGAAGCAATGGACTTCCTGTTCAAACGAGGCAAATTCTCTTCTGTGCCCTCGCCGGAGATCATTCTCTTGGATTTGAATCTGCCCAGAAAAGACGGGCGGGAAGTGCTGGCTGAGATCAAGAACGATTCATCCCTGCGGCATATCCCCGTCATCATCCTGACGACTTCGGAGGACCAAACGGATATTTGGAGAAGTTACGAACTGCAAGCCAACTGCTTTATTACCAAGCCCGTGGATGTAGAACAATTTACCAAGGCTCTCGAATGCCTTGGAGAGTTCTGGTTCACGCTGGTGAGGCTTCCGACTCTCCCACTGTCCTAAGAGAAAGCGGTAAGGGGAACCATTCGGCTGTGTTTGTTGAAGAATGTCCTGTGGTAGTACTCTGTCTGAGGACAGCTCCGAAGGCGTATGCCAGTTCTCGAACATTCTGTCGGATTCGTTCATGACTTTCGCCCACGTTCCGACCATCCAATCATGTCAATTGCGAGGAGTGAAACGAAGAAGCAATCTCAGATTTGGTTGCAGGGCTTCTCGAAAGTATTGTCGGATTGATAAGCCTTCCCTTGCATGTGGAACGTTACGGGATGTCATTGCGAGGAGCGTAGTGATGAAGCAATCTCGCCTTGGCGAACGAGACTGCTTCGGGCTTCGCCCTCGCAATGACATCCTTCGAAGCCTTTCGCGTAATCAAAACCGCATTACTTTTGAGAATCCCCGTTGAAGTTTCCGGGATGGGGTTTGGGCGGGACAAAGGGGCCCCCAATCTCACTTTTTTGAAAGCACAGTAGTATCACGAGCCAGGGCGAGCGCTTCCCGGATCAGCGCTGGCAGGAGGTCTTTCTCGTCGAAGGTTCCGATGTTCTTGCCGTGCTTGAACAAAATTCCCCGGCCTTTGCCTCCTGCAACCCCGATATCAGCCTCGCGAGCTTCTCCAGGACCGTTCACCACACAGCCCATCACCGCCACTTTCAGGGGCGCTCGGATGTGCGAGAGCGCCTTCTCCACCTTGTGGGCCAGCCCCATGAGGTCTATTTCCGTCCTGGAACACGTGGGACACGATATGACCTCCACGCCCCTCTGCCTCAATCCGAGAGCCCTGAGAATGCAGTACGCGGCACGGATTTCTTCTTCCGGAGCTGCTGTCAGCGAGATGCGAATGGTGTCGCCGATCCCTTCAGCCAGAAGGAGGCCGACGCCCACCGCGGACTTCACTGCTCCGGGCAGCAGTGTGCCGGCTTCGGTGATCCCGACGTGCAACGGATAATCTACTGCCTCGGAGAGCAAGCGATACGCGTCCACGGTCCTGCCGACGTCAGAAGCCTTGAGCGATATTTTGATGAGAGTGAAATTCTCTCGTTCCAGGAGACGAACGTGACCGAGAGCGCTCTCCACCATTGCTTCCGGACATGGGCCTCCGTATGTATGGAGAAGTTTCTTTTCCAGGGATCCCGAATTCACGCCGATACGGATGGGAACCCCGCGTTCGGCTGCGACGCGGGTCACTTCACGGACCTTGTGCCTGTCTCCGATGTTTCCCGGATTGAGCCTGAGCCCGTCCACTCCCTGCTCCAGCGCTTTGAGTGCGAGTTTGTAATCGAAATGGATATCGGCAACAACAGGCAGGTTGGTCTTGCGTCTTATTTCGTACAGACTGGAGGCGGCATCCATATCGGGCACTCCGAGCCTGACTATTTCGCAACCGCACTGTTCCAGTCGCCGGATCTGTCTCAGGGTGGCCTTGACATCCCTCGTGTCGGTGTTGGTCATGGATTGGACGGCGATGGGAGCGCCTCCACCGACGGGAACGTTTCCGAGAAGGATCCTTTTTGTCTTGCGCCGCTGAATCTTCATGCTCTTCGAGAATACATCTCGTTTCGGCCATTTTGATACCAGGTGTCGTAATAGGTCGAGTATTCGCCGGTTTTTATTCTCTGCCACCATGTTTCATGTTCACAATACCAGCACACGGTTTCGTCCAAACCGGCTTTGAAATCCACTTTGGGCCCCCATCCCAATTCCCTTCGTATCTTGGATGCATCCATAGCATATCGTCGGTCGTGGCCCGGCCTGTCATCTACGAAGCGAATGAGGGATTCGGGTTTGACGAGTCTCGAAAGGATGAGCTTCACGATTTCCAGGTTGGGAAATTCAGAATTTCCACCGACGTTGTATACCTCGCCGGAGACCCCTTTCCT
>DATHCX010000231.1:0-16958 GCA_035319325.1 Desulfomonilaceae bacterium | reverse complement strand
TCCTTCGCTGCGGACGACGCAGAGCCGTCTCATCACTTCGCTCAGGAGAGCCCCCAGCCCTGCAATCTCATAAATCTTGTGGCGTATGCGTATAAGAAGTTCCTCACCGAACCGTACCTCAAGAACTTTTGGCACTCGCCGGAAGCGCAGGTTCCGACGAGTGATACTGGGATTTTCAAAAGTAGTGTCGGTTTTGATTACGCGAAAAGGTTCGAAGACTGTCATTGCGAGGCCGAAGCCCGAAGCAATCTCCAATTAATTAAGACAGAGATTGCTTCGTCGTTCCACTCCTCGCAATGACATGATTGGATCGTTCGAATGTGGGCGAAAGTCATGAACGAAGCCGACAGAACTTTCGAGAACCGCTCGAGAAGTTTCTGGGTGGGGATTTGGGCGGGACATGCTTTACTAAAGAGAGGCTCCCCAATCTTACCTCTTGATAGTGGATTAGTATCAATTCTTCTTGTGCGATTATCGCGCGATTTCAAACAATACGGTTGCACCCGTGTCGTTCAGGACCGATATTTTGCGATCGGCCGGCAGTTCAGGCAGCACCGTAACAGGATCGAAGCTTACGGAAACGGTATCCTTGTCCGGTCTTCTCGGCACCAACACCAGTTCTGCTTTTTGGGACCACGGCCAATTCAGTGCCGGGCTTCCGAAAGTCATGCCCGTTATAAAGAAATCCGGGGAGTCCGGCGGGACGGTCACGCGAAAACGGCTGAAACCGTCAAATTCCTTCAAATCAATATCAATCGCAGCGGATGTGTTTGCAGCAATTTCCGCGGAACGCCTCTTTACCGGACAGCTTTTTCCCGGCACGGGTACTGGTTGAACGTGTATTGAAAAAGCTCGGCCCTGGTTCTCCAGCATGAGCGTGAGTCGATCAAGCGGCACGGAAGTCTTGGATTCAATTTCCAGGTATCGTACTTCGTGCCCGGGAATCTTGCTCTCAATCGTTACCTGCCGGGATCGCCTGGGCTTGCTGAGATCCGAAAAACGCATTTCCGGCGAGCTTATCCACCAGTCGTTCTCATCTTCTCCCTGCATGGACCGCAAAGAAATCAACGGATTGTAGCAGACTGCGAAACGGAGTTCCGGTCTATCCAGCCACGTTTTCTCAACAGAAGTTCCCCGTATTGCCGGATAGTAGACTGCGCCTCGGTCAAGGGCTCCATGGGCGAAATAAAAGAACACGGGAATGAGCCCGTCATAGAGTACCCGATCTTCGGGCTTCGATCTTTCCGCGAGAAGGTTCGCCTGCGCCGGATCGAGCATGATTTCCTGGCGATGCATCATGTATTCCACTGTAGCGTCCATGCCTTCCACACCAAGGGTAACCATGCGAAATGAAAAACCGACAATCAGAGCCAGCGCCACGAGGGGCCACCCTGCCGAAAGCGTCATCCTGGCCATGCCATCCGGTGATTCCAGTGCTTCTCTCACCACATGAAGAGAAGCCTTTCCGACATGCCAGAACCCTGCCCCCAGTAAACCGAAGCCTATTACGATGAACGGTATCCACAATCTCGTGGTGAGGTCTGCGGGATGCATGGGCATCACGTAAAACAGGCTGACGATAAGGAAAGGAAAATAAACGAGCAAGACCTTGCACGTGAGTATTTTTTTCTCGTTGTTCAGAGTCAAGAAACCGAATACGGCCAGCCCGGAAAACCAGATTATAGATCCGAACAAAGCCGACTCAAACCGCACCAGGTCAACGCCCAGCCCGACGATGCCGCGACCCACGCCTTCCAGGAAAGACTGCTGCACCGGCCACGGCACGGGCAGAAAATCCAGCGAGCTTACGAACTTCGGTAGCACAAAGGTTCCGGCTACGGCACACAGCACCAATAAAGACGGCAGCCATACGCGCGTTTCACGAGAAATTCCCTGCAGGACCAGGGATGTTCCCACTGCTATCATGGAATAGATCCGGCCGATGGGATGCATCGCCATCAATAGCAACGATCCGATCATCAGCGCCCACGGAGCGTCTCCTTTTCGAGACATTATGCGAGCCCACACCAGGCAGGCGCCGGCCATAGTGAGATTGGAAGCAACAACGTAGTGCAACCCTTGCCCCGGAAATACCTTGAAGGCCAGCAACCCCATTCCTAAACCTGCTGGCCCCCTGCCGAACATCTGAACAAGCAAATATGCGAATACAAGTCCGAAACACGCCGGCCCGAGAGTCCAGAGGACTTTGAGCGCGGTTATAGGGTCCAGGCCGAGCCTACGCAACCCGCTTTGAATGAGGGAAAAAAACGGTTTCGGCATGATAAAGAATTGTTCGAGAAGGAATTTTTGAGAAATCTTCCCCGGGTCTGATGCAATTTCCCGGGACTGCCGACGGAAATCAAGGAGTGCAGGACAGTCGAATGTGGGGCATTCCTCCAGCTGGGTAGCATTCATGATGTAGATAAGAGAATCGTCCACTTCAGGCGGTAGCGCTCGTTTCCATACCGGCACTGCTACGAATCCCGTCTGCACTACAATGAAACAACAGAGACCGATTGCAAATACGAGCTTACCCAAGAAAATCCGCGTGGGACGCGAATCGTCCAGCGATGCGGCGCAGCGGGCCGCAAGCCGGTTCAGACGCAGTGCCGGCCGGGAGCCGTCCTTCATCCACTCTCCATTATGGCCGGCAAATGAAACGACATGATGCAATCATGCACTCACCGACAACCCATTGAACTCCAGTGATCAATCCACCCTGTTTCCGGGCGCTCGAACCAGCCCGGACCCGGCCGGAAAATTCCCGTCGGTCCCGGAATGTCTTTCTCCTACCCTGAACTTGAACAGATACAGTATGCCTCCGAAAAGGCTCGCTGAGACCGTTATGAGGCGCCAGCTGGCCAACGTGGTCGCTCCACCCTTCACCCCGAAAAAATTCCAGAGAATGCTGGCCAGATATTCGGTTCCTCCGATATTGCCGGGCGTCAGCGGAACGACGCTAGAAATCATGAGTATCGGCGTGGTGACCGCTGCGGGATAAACGGTGTCCGCACCGAAGAGGTACCAGGCTAGCACAGCGACCCCAAAGATCTGGGCAACGCAAGAAATCAAGCTGATTACCAGACCCCAGACAAACACATCCCTACTGCGGGAGAGACTCTCGATTGTCCGGACGAAGTTGAGCAGCCACGGAGACTTTGACATCCAAAATAAGAGTTTCCGGGCAGGAATTCGAAAATAAGGCAAACGCAAGAAAAACAAAACGGCGAAAAAAAAGATGGGTGCTGTACAAGCCAGAAAAACAAGGTACAAGAGGCTGCTCCCCATGGGCTGCAAACGGGAGGCCTCCCAGATGAGGGTGTATCCCACCGCGACGGCAGAAACGCCCGCCAGAGCCGCAAACCCCATTACCCTGTCAAAAAGGATGAATCCGGCTATGTTGCTGATGGGTCCGTGGCAGTTCTTCCCCAGCAAGTAGACTCTGCTCACGTCGCCGCCGGTACCGCCGGGCAGAACATTATTGAAGAAGGAACACACGTAGATGATGTAAAAAGATTGGGCCAGGCTCAGCCGAATGCCCATCGTGCCCAGAAGAATCTTCTGCCTGACAGCCACCATCACATTGCTAAAAATAAATACCAGGACGGCCGCGACAACAGCGGGAAGCAACTCGACTGTGAAGAGACTTTTGAGCCTTGCGGGCGATATGAGCCCTGTGCCCACCATGTACCAAAACAGCCCGACAACCAGGCACAGCTTCAAGCCGGTCAGCAGGTAGTGCCGCAGTTTTCCGCGAGGTTTGCAGCTGGTGTCGTTGAGATTCATGTTGCCACGCCGGATTGCCGAGACGTACTTTCTCTCGGGCGCCATACTACCAGCGCGGATTCTTTTTTGCAAAAAGCATATTCCGGCCCGTTCTCAACCTGACAAATGGAAGTCGATGAGTTCACGCTGATACTGGCAAAATCCGGTGGTGCTTGATCGAATATACGTGGATGAAGTGCGCGCAGATCTGCGCGGCTGAGGGGAGTGGGTGATGACTATTCCCCTCGGCCGGGATAGAAGCATACGTGTGCAGGTCCGGAGTTGCCGGAAACGCTGCATACGGACAGGAATCACTTGAATTAGTGCTGGCCGTGATACTCCTCTGTACTTTGCCCCATCTTGCGTTCTTCTGCGCTGATGACGTTCCTGATGTTATCCAAGAAGTCCCGGGTTTTTTCTTCCTGGGACTGCTGCGCTTCCTTAAGACTGTCGTACGATTGCCGCATCTGGTTTTCGATTGTTTTGCGGTAGTCCTTGGACTTCTGATATGACTTGAAATACATACCGATGGCCTGTTCCATGAATTTATTCCAGTTGGACACCCCCATCTCATAGCCGGACCGGGTGGTTTCGAACCACACTTTCCAGTTTTCCTCCCAATTTGACTGCCATTCACCCATCCATGGCACCATGAGATCCGAGTACATCTTGTCCCACATTTCCATGAGATTCCGATTGATTTTATCAAGTTGTTCCCGCATGTTTTCATCTCCCGGTTAATTGAGATGCTCATTAGCCATGAGCGCTCGTTATTCGCCGAACCGGTTGCGCAGCTTGCCGGAATCCTGGTCATGAGGATCAAGCGTCCAATGTTAACATGCCGGTGGCAGGCTGCTTTTCCGCAATTTTACCCGCTTTCTCGTACACACCTCCTCAACCCTGGAAGACGGTTCACCATGAAAAATAGCAATTTTCATGCCGACGCTCGATAATCGTTAAATACAGCACCGGTCTGCGGAATCGGAAGAAGGCCACCCTGGAGCATGTCTCATGTGCGTGTTATAAAAGTGTAGAAACACCCCATGGATCGAGACACATCAGTAATTCTAGATAGTTTCATGGGCTTTTCGCGCCAAGGATCAGGATATGGCTGTTGATCGCGGCCTTCCTCATTTTAAGGCGAAAGGCCCACGTACCCGGATTCTCCGGAGCAGCTTCGACCCATCGCTGTTATGAATGCGCTTTCACATATGTGAAATCGGGGAGCGACTTCTTGTACGAAAGACCTCCCCTAACTCTATCTCAACAACCTTATTAGGGATTCTCGAGAGTGATGTCGGCTTTGGTTACGCGAAAAGATTGGAAGATTGCCATTGCGAGGGCAAAGCCCGAAGCAATCTCCAACCGGCCAAAATCGAGATTGCTTCGTTGCTCCGCTCCTCGCAATGACATGATTGGACCACCGGTATGCGGGCCAGAATTATGAGAACATCCGACACAATTTTCGAGAACCGGTAGAACACTCGCCGGAACCCTCATTTCCGCAGACGAAATCAAGGTTCCGGCTCATGAGAAAAGTTTCCGGGAGGGAGTTTGGGCTGGACATTCTTTACAAAGCAGCTCACCCAATCGCACTTGTTTGAAAGCTCATTACGATGAGATCTGACAGATAGCGATGATTCCCGGTGGTCTGTTGTTCTCGAAGGAACTTTTTGCCTATAAGTGTTTCTAATAGTCGTGTATCAAGGGACATAGGCACGTAGTTGCCCCGAGGAAGGGAGCCATTGTTGTCGTGAAGGTTTAGACGAACTTTCCCTTCCGGGCATGAATGGTCATCGTAGTACTAATAGGGTGGCGCCGCTGCTGCCAGCGGAACCAGTTGCATTCCTGTGCCGGCTGAAACGCCCGGGGGCAGGTGCAAACACCAAACGGAGAAGATGATGGCACGTGAAAGAGACCGGTTTTCAAACACATTCTGGACCGCACCATGGAAGATGGGGGAGGCATTTTTTCAGAGCCTGAACGCGACAGCACTCTATTGGCAAGGTATACATCGCTACAGCAATGCGTTCGTGCATCCCATGTTGCAGGCTTACATGTATTTTCTACGGGAACAGACCAGGAAGCTGGAGCACAATGATTCCCGCAACGTTCGAGATTATGCCGAGTTATCAACGTTTAGTATGCTTCTGGCTGCTATTGTAATCAGAGCATCCCTGGACAAGGCATTGAAGTATCATTTCAAAGAGTACATTAACTTTCTATCATCCGTCGTGAATACAGTTGCCGGTCGAGCAGGAGGCGTTGACACGTTTATGACCGACACAGTCAGGTCGCTGCACACGATGGTGATCGATTTTCCGGAAGCTGTCAGAAACATCCGTAAGGAGTACGGATTTCATTTTGATGACGGAAAATACGTCCAGGTTGCTGAAACGGAAAGAATGCTTCTTTATCAGGTGCTTCCCACGGATCCGGGGGTAACGGTGGATCCTGAAATAAAACCTGTGCTCATAGCTCACCCGTATGTGCTCGGCCCGAACATTCTCGCGTTTCTTCCCGGGGAACGGAAAAGCTATGTCCATAGTTTTGCAAACGAGAGCATTCCGACGTATGTGCGCATCATCAAAGATATCAGTTCCAATTCGGCGGTTCAGGTTATGACGGGTGAGGACGACGCGCTGGACACCCGCTATTTCGCTCGTATCCTCATGGAACGGCATGGGAAACCGGTTACTCTCAATGGGGTGTGCCAGGGTGGTTTTATCCTCTTGGCCGACCTGTTGTCAGGTCAACTTGACGGATTTGTGGATGCCCTTATTACTGCCGCTTCGCCCATAGACGGAACCAGGAGCCCGGGCTTGACCGGGTATCTCGACAGAATACCGTCCGGCTTCAAGGACCTGGTATACGCCACCAAGGTGCTCCCAAACGGGAACAAGGTGATTGACGGCGAAGTCATGAGCTGGGTCTACAAACTGAAGAGCCTGGACAAGGAATTTTCACTGTCCACGTTTTACAAGGATCTGGATACATTCGAGCAAAGCGTTCGCCGTCACGACGACACCATCGGCAAGACCATGGCTGCAATCAACTATTGGCTGGTGCACGATCGGACGGACTTGCCCGTAGAGATTACGAACTTGAGCAAACTTTCTTACACGGTGCCGATTTCACATGATGGAGATCTTCCGTTTACCTTGTTCGGTCGAAGGTTGAATCTGAAGCATATTGCTGAACAACGGATTAGTTATCTCGTTTGCTATGGCGCTCAAGACAATCTGGTTGAGCCCGCGTCCGCTACTGCTGCGCTTGATTTCATCGATGCCGAATCCACGGAGTTCCCCAAAGGACATGCGGCCATATTCACCTCATGGACCCAGCCGGAATCTGAATATGCTCTTCACAAGATATTTCCCAACGGTCAACGGGGACCCGTGAGATTTCATCTGGACCTGGACGAGGCGTCGCCTGATGCATGCCGCCACAAACAGGCTTCAGGCTGGTAAGAATACCCAGGCAGCGGAAGCGTTGCATACGCTTCCCAAAAAATTGGGGGGACCTTCTTACAAGAAGGTTCCCCGATTCTTCCATATTTGACAGGATTCGGGACGAGTCTTCTTTTCGGCGAGCGTCCATGCCCTGCTCTATTTTCCTCCTCTTCCCATTATCTCTTCCAGTCTGCCTGCAACCCTGTGGTTACCGAAGAAATCGTGTCCTTGAATTCTGGAAGCATATTCACCCAATCTTACCTCAAAATGTTCCAGCACGGACCTGGTCGTCCGGATTCCGGACGCGTGTTCACCGAACCCCCATTTTGAAAGAAAATGCGCGTTCAGGAATTGTTCGTACGCGGACTCAATGGGGTAACATAAGACAGGTTTCCCGAAATACAGCGCTTCACTGATAGTGGAGTGCCCACCTGTGGTAACGACGTACCTGGCGGAGGCCATATCCTCCAGAAACCCGTCGACGGATGGCGGTTTGAAGGTGAGATTGGACGCCGCGGGCCGGTCTCCGAATCCGTACACGAGAAACTTTCGGTCGATGCTTTGCAGGACGGGCAACAGAGTCTCGAACGTATTGACGCTCAAGTAGACGAGAGCATGATCCCCCTGGGATGCCTGGTGATCCTTTACCGCGCGTCGCAAAACCGGCGGCCACACCTCGGTCCTGGAGGGGTCCGCAGGCGGAAGAGGAAAAAACGAGATGATGAGGAAACGATCTGCGGCGCTGTAGAGATGGCGCACGGAAAAACACGTAAGAAATCGATTCAGTTTTTCCTGTGGAGGAACATCGTACACACAGTGGGTCAATACGTGCTGGTGATCGAGGCTGATACATTGTCTGCCGAGTTTGTGAGCAGCCAGAGGCGTGAACAACTCATAGTCCGTCACAATAAGGTCCGGATCGAAACTCCTGATGATCGCCGCCAATCTGGCTATAGTGGACGATCTGCCGGCGAGGACTCTTACGGCATTTGCTATGGTTGAAGGAAAATCCACCCGGTTATCGCGGAAAAAAGTGGATGCCATGGGAAGGTCTTCCACCAGGTATCCCAGCTGTTTCAGTTCTCGGACTACACCGCCGCCTACGAACAGGAACTCATGATGAGCCAGTGTCTGAGCCACAGCCAGGGACCGGCTCATGTGGCCGCGAGCGTCGCCCATAATTCCGTACAGGATTTTTGCCATTTCAAATCCTTGGTGCTCAATCTTGAACCAAAGTGCCCGAATAAGGATTATTAGAGCAAAGACCGGTTCCTGGCAACTCACGCTTCGTGTCGGGAGTTTACGGACGTTGGAACCGGTTCTCCGAACTGCTCATGCCAATCACACACCAAATTTTGGCAATCACTCTGTATTCCAGGATATGCTCATCGCGATAGACTTCTTGACGGGCTTCCAAAAAACGGTGTAATCTCAATGCGGATGGCACGGAGTTCACCTCCCGGCGACTCCCCAGCAACCGGAGCTGACATTTCAACATGGTTAGATCATTTCTGAAAACGGCATTCATGGTATCGGCTGCGTTCTTCCTGATGGGGTGCGATCTTGAAAGTGTGGTCAAGACCAAGGTCCCCGGCCCGATCAAAGATGTTCTCACACTAGAAGGACAGTCTCCGGCTGCTCATAAACTTTCATTGAGTTCCGGGTTGAAAATTATCAGTCCGAAACCCGACCAGGTATTTGCCGCGGACAGGGTGGTTCTGTTTCAGGCTGATTTCAAAAAGGAAAAAGAGAAATCTCCAGTCCCTGAGATCACGTGGAAGCTTATTTCGGAAAAACAGGGTCGAGCAAAAGATATCGGACAGGGTCTGTCCGTGGGCACGAGACTCGGGCATGGGAGTTACAGTGCGGAGCTGCATGCGACACTGGGCGAGCAAAGAGTGGTAAAGAAGGTCAATTTTAAGGTGAGCCCAATAATCAACGGAAAAGTTATGGCCAAAGATGGCTCGGGTCTTGGTCAGACAGAGGTAGAACTCGTACGCCCGAAGGATCAAGAGGTGGTTTCTAAGGCCCAGACAAGTGCCGATGGGGTGTTCACGTTGATTCTTCCAGCGGAAGAGGAGTTCATCGTGGTGCCGAAGAAACAGGGATATGTGTTTTCTCCGCTTCGCAAAGCAATCAAATCGTCCAAGGACGGTCCGCTGGAATTCTCAGGTCAGAAGGGTGAAGTTACAAACGTTCTTCTGACTCAGACCGGCGATTCAGAAGAAAATCTCAAGAACCTGTGCCCGTCTGAACCGGTCTTCCTGAAATTCAAGATTCATCTCGAAGAGAAGCTTTCGTCATTGCAGGTCTTTCTCGTGGACCCGCAGAACGAGGCACAGGTCCAACCTTTCGATCCGAAGATCTCTGAAAATGTGGCTGAACATATCGACGCATCGGGTATCGCCAAAGTGAGAATTGCAGCGCCAACAGCGGCGGCAATAGGTCCTCCCAAGGGGCCATACGCCATCAGGCTAAAAATTGCGGATGACAAGAACAATGAATACATTGCTGAATCGAATCAGCCAGTAACCATAGACTATGCCGATTGTTTCAGAACCAGAATGGCTCAGGCTCTGGACTTGCAGGAAAAAGGAAACAACGCGGAAGCCATAAAGATCTATGCTTCTCTGGAAGAGATGTTCAATGCGGTCCATGACGTGACGGCGTTCACTGACGCAATGGACAAGGCCACGTATAACCGTGGGATAGCCAATTTGAAACTGGCTCTTGACGAAAACGACGACGCATCCCGTGCAGTCCTGTTGAACAGAAGCATTCAGGACTTCGCCCGATACTTGAAAGCACGCAAGAACGACGCTCAGGCTCTTATGTTCCGCGGAGCCGCATATCAGGCCAAGGGTGATTACAAGTCCGCTCTCAAGGACTACGATTCATGTGTTAATGTGAATCCGCATCTTGGACCTGCTTTTGAGGTGCGAGGCCAGGTCAATCTGAAGATGGGAATACGCAAGAATCTCGTTCAGGCGATTGATGATTTCACCGAGGCGCTCGCTTCGGACAGGGATAACAAAGCCCTCAGAGAATCCCGCAAAGAGGCCACGAAAATCGCAGCAAAGAACAAAGACGACATCGACGACCGCAGGGTAGACGTGTCCACGATTCCCGTCCGGCCGCTCAAAGAATGGTTGGAAGTGCCGCAGTACTTGCGAAAATAGCACTTGCACAGCGGCAGCGCGGCATAATTACGACACCGTCCCATCACGGGTACGAACGGTAACCATGCACAGCACGTCCCTACCAATCGTTCGCACTTTGAAATTAGTGGTACCCCTGTTGTTGCCCTGCCTTTTAGCAGGTTGCTTTTCTGCCCGGGGCATAGCCGAGATCAAATCCCATCCTTATACCTTGGCTTACGAAGATGATTCAACGGCACGATTCGGTGACAAAGACGATAGTGTCTTCATGGAAGTACGGACGGCAGCAATACCGCGGCAGCTCGAAAATCTTGCCGTGCATTATGCCTCGCTCTTTCCGGGTGGAGAAATCGTGCGGCCGGGCGACGGCGAAGAATACCTCAAAATCAACGGCCACAACACGTACAAGGTCATATTCAGACCGGAGTATATCCGGCAAAGAAAACGAGTGACGGACAAAGACAAGCTCGACGACACTCCGCAGGGCTGGACTTTGCGCCAAATTGAAGACCCGGGCACCGGAAAGCCGATTCCGGTGCTCTACGGGCCCGTAATTCAGCGTCAAAAAATCCTGTATCTTGTTGAAGGCAAGAAGTTTGTCTATTATGTTTTCTTGAGAGCGGACGGAGAGTCAATCGAGGCCGCGGCCAAGAAGTTTGAGAACTTCGTGCGTAATGATATCGCTTACTTGTAACAAGGATGAGATCGTGAAATACATCGGCAGCGTTTATCGACCACCCAGCGAGGCGTACAGCCTCATAATTCAGGCAACCCTGGGATGCAATCACAATAAATGCACGTTTTGCGGCAGCTATCGCGACAAGAAATTCAGTATTCGAAGTCTGAAAGAAATCGAAGAAGATTTACGTGAAGCCGCACACGCGATGGGTGCTGTTCAGCGTGTTTTTCTGGCGGACGGAGATGCCCTGTGTATTCCCCAGAGGCGGTTGGTGGAAATTCTCCAGGCGGTAAATAGGACCTTTCCGAATCTAGAGCGCATCGGCATTTATGCGAATGGGAAAAACATTCTCCGGAAGTCCGTCGAGGACCTGCAAATCTTGAGATCTCATAAACTGGAGATCATCTATATGGGTGTGGAGACCGGAGACGCCGATCTGCTGGAGAAGATCTGCAAAGGATCCACCTACGACCGGCTGGTGCAAGCCGGCCGAAGAGTGAAAGACGCGGGAATTACTCTGTCGGTCACTGTTCTCCTGGGCATAGGCGGTGTGGAAGGCAGTTCGAAACACGCCAGAGAAACAGCAAGAATACTCACGGATATAGATCCCCATTATGTGGGAGCCTTGAGCGTCATTGTGGTTCCCGGAACCCCGTTGCACGACGAATACCTTCGGGGTGCCTTTCGATTGCCGGATCCGTTCGGGCTGATTGCAGAGCTGCGAACAATGATTGCGGAATCGTCGTTCACTAATTGCGTTTTCAGGTCTAATCACGCATCAAATTATTTACCTGTAAGAGCCACATTGCCACGCGATAAAGAAAAAATAGTCGCTTCAATCGATCAAGTTTTGGGAGCAAAGGACGCACGAACGCTCCGCCCGGAATTTCTGCGTGCATTATGACGCAAGCCAGGCACAGTGACTGACCGGACAACAGACGGCTCGAACCGGTAAATTGAAGCAACGGAGATTCGCGGTCGTGTCTCACGCGAATTCTCCTCTCGTCGGGCCATGCATGGGAAATTGCGGAGAGGCTCGGTTTGAAGTCAATTGGTACGGGGAGTAAGACCAATGGCGAAACTGTTTCTCGGTATTGATTGCGGTTCTGTCAGTCTCAATCTTTTCCTTTTGACCGACGGTTTCGCGGAACCTCTCACCGTGTATCTTCGAACACGGGGGAGGCCTCTCCAGGCTTTTATCCAGGGTGTAGGCCACCTCCTGGCAACCACCGGGGGAGACACGCCGATAGCGGGAGCGCTCGTGACGGGTAGCGCTCGAGAACTGCTCTCCGGAGCTCTGAATATTCCGGCCATAAACGAGATCAGCGCACACGCCGTGGGGGCTCACGCGGTCAATCCGGAAATCAGGACCATCATTGAAATCGGCGGTCAGGATTCCAAATATATACGTATAGAGCCGTCTTCGGGAAACGAAATCCCCAGGATTCCCGTGTTCAGAATGAACGAAATATGTGCTGCCGGTACTGGCTCTTTTCTCGACGAACAGGCAGAGCGGTTGGGCATCGGGGTGGATTCTTTCGGCCCAATTGCCCTCCAGAGCACCACTCCGGCGCCCATAGCGGGTCGATGCGCAGTATTCGCCAAGACGGACATGATTCACCAGGCACAGGAAGGAAGGCCTCTGCCGGACATTCTCCTGGGCCTCGCTGCGGCCCTTGTAAGAAATTACATTGCTACCCTTATGAAAGGGGATGCTCCCGAGCCGGTGGTTTCGCTCCAGGGCGGAGTCATGAGTAATCGAGCGGTCGTGCACGCATTTCGTAAAGCATTGGGGCTCTCGCCCGGACAGCTTGTGGTCCCCACTCATTTTAGGGTGCTCGGTGCTCTCGGTTCCGCCAAACTCGCAGCGGGTAGGCAGTTCGGCTGTGGGACGTCTCTGGGGCAACTGAGGAAGCTGGCGGAAGAAGCGATGAAGGAACCGCTTCCGTTAACCTCGTGTCAACCCATCACGCGGGCAGGAATAGAGCGGACACAGATCCGGGCCGAAGTACGATGCGACGAACCTCTGCCAGGTCCGCTGGTTCTGGGATTGGATGTGGGATCCGTTTCCGTCAAAGGGGTGATCGTCGATGCATCCGGGAGACTCGTTCGCGAAGACTATCGTCTTTCCAGGTCCAGGCCTTTGGAAGCGGTTACTGAAGTCCTCTCACTTCTCCTGAAAGGTGGAGTCCTGCCGGATGTAATTGCCGTGACGGGGAGTGGCAGGTACCTGGCAGGCAGATTGCTGGATTCAGACCTGATCGTGAACGAGATCACGGCCCAATCCAGGGCTGCTTTGGACTACGACAACACGGCGGACACCGTGGTGGAGATTGGCGGTCAAGATTCCAAATGGATAGCATTCGAAGGCGGCCACGTGAGCGACTTTGAGATGAATCGCGTGTGCGCTGCCGGTACGGGCAGCTTTCTCATGGCTCAGGCCCAAAGACTGGATCTCCCGATGGGCGAGGATTTTTCACAAGCTGCGTTCGCGTCGCGAGCCCCTGCGGACCTGGGGACGCGCTGCACGGTATTCATGGAATCGGATTTGATCCACCATCAAAATAACGGAGCAGCTTCCGAGGATCTCGCTGCAGGTGTCTGTGTCAGCATCGTTCGCAATTATCTCGAACGAGTAGCGAATCACAAGGGTCTCGGCAAGAGAGTGCTCTTCCTGGGGGGAGTCGCGGCCACGCCGGCAGTAAAGGCCGCATTCGAACAGCAAACCGGAAGGGAATTTCACGTGCCGTCATTTTTTCGGGTTTCCGGAGCATTCGGTGCTGCATTGAACGCTCTCGACAAAGTCCGGACCGGAGAACTGTCGCATCGAAAGCGAACAGAAATACAATGGAATCCCGAGGCAATACAAAAGGATCAGTTCAGCTGCCGTGCTTGTTCCAATCAATGCCGCATCAACAGATACAAGACCGGCGATCGCGTTGTGTTTCACGGCGGGCTCTGCGACAGGTGGGAATCCGAAGAGAGGACTCGCAACAAGGGCCCCGAAGCAAACCTGTTTTCCTTCAGGACGGAATACCTGGACAAGGTGTATCAATCCGGCGCCGAAACCGGCGTCCGATGGGCAATGATACGATCCCCCCAATTCTATGATTATTTTCCGTTCTGGAATACGTTTCTGAACAGCCTCGGGATCTCTCTGATCCTGCCTTCTCGACCCGACAGGGCTCAATTCGAGGCAGGCGCTCGTTACATGCGTGTGGAAACCTGCCTGCCCGTCAAGGTCATGGCAGGGCAAATTCGGGATGCCGTACACTCGGGAGCTCGCAGCCTTTTTCATCCGTCCGTCCTGAGCGAACCCTCCACCCAGGCCGGTGAAAAGCCTCTGGTGTATTGCCCGTATATCCAGGCTTCTTCGCAATTCTTCCGCGGCGTCTTCGACGTGGAATGGATCGAGCCCACCATAAACAGCGAAATAGATCCTGACGCTTTTCGGAGAGAGCACTTGCGGTTCGGGGCGAGTCTTGGATTTCCCCGAAGAGATGTTGCAGCGGCCTTTGAGAGAGCATGCGAGAGCCTGGAAGCATACCGTGCCGAAATGAAGAGGCACGGCGAGCGATTCCTCAACTCTCTGGGAGACGACGAAAAGGCATTGGTCGTGCTCGGGAAGCCGTACCACACCGCGGATGTGTTTCTCAACATGAACCTGGGAAGCCTATTTCAGAGACTCGGAATGCGGGCTCTTCCCTCTGATTTTTATCCCATCGAGACAGGGAGCCGCTATTCCATCAACTGGAAATATCAGGCGCACATGGTTCGCGTAGCAGGGGAGATCTCACGGGATCCGCGACTTTTCCCGATATTTATCAACTTCTTCGGGTGCGGGCAGGATGCGTTTACCTTGCGGCACCTTCGGGATATCCTTACGCCGAAACCTCTGCTGGTTCTGGAAATGGACGAACATACTTCCCGGGCTGGCCTCATCACGAGAATCGAAGCCTTTCTGGAGCGGGTTCGACAGGAACCCGGCAAGCCTGAAACCCGGAGAGTTGCCGAAATTGCCGACGCGATGTCTCCCGTGCCGGCCTCCGCTAAATCACATGAGTCATCGGAAACACGAACGTCCCGGCGCCCGAAGCCTCAGACACTGTATCTGCCGTACCTGGGCGACCATGCGTACGCTTTTGCAGCTGCGGCACGGTCGGTAGGAGTGGAGGCACATGTGCTTCCGCCCCCTGATCCGGAATCGGAAGCGTTGGGCCAGCCGCACGTGGTGGGTGGAGAATGCCATCCCTACGCCCTGGTGCTGGGCGACTACCTCAAGCTTGCTAACAACATGAGAGAGGACCTAGTCGAACAATCAAGGTTTTACATGCTCAGCCCGAATGCATGCCGTTTGGCCCAATTTCCCGTGTATATCGAAAAGGTTCGATCCCGGCTCGGTCTTTCTCTCGGAATTATTCATGACACGGCACAAGGGCTGAAAGAATTCGGAATATCGCCGCGCAGCCGTCAAAGTATTCTGCTGAGGGTGTGGGAAGGCCTGAACGCGTACGATGTGCTTTTTCGGTTGTTCTTGCAAATCCGAGCCCGAACGAAGGACGAACCTGCACTGGACCGCGTGTACACGGAATGCCGCCGGAAGCTGTACGACGGGCTGAGCAGTGGCAGGGTGAGGCAGACAGTGGAGGAGGTCCTTCAGGATCTGTACATGCTGCCCGTCCCTGACGCCGAGCCACGGCCGGTCATTGCCGTGACCGGAGATTATTACACTCGAGTGGTGTCGTTCGCGAACAATAACGTGTACAGGGAGGTTGAGGCGCTGGGGGGATGCCTGTGGTCGCCTCCGACGTTTTCAGATTGTTTCAAGTTGGGCACATTGAGGGACTTCACCTGGAGTCTCTTGAGCGGTCGATCGCGGGATGCAGCCCGTCATGGGTTGTTCTATACGATTATGACCTTGCTGGAGCTGAACGTGAAGAGTTCGCGCAGCGCAAGGCAAGTAATGAACGGACCGCTTGACGTCATGGGGCTCGCCATGTGGCGAACTGCGACACATCATGCACATACCAAGCTGCCCGCGGGGATCACCGCGCCCATCGCCACGACGTTGAAAGACCTGGATTCGGGAGCGGACGGGATCTTGAATCTCATAACCCTCAACTGCTCGTACGGGACTGTTGTCACTGCAGCTCTGATGAGAGTACTGAAAACGAGACCGGAAACCCCCATGCTCACTCTCGTTTATGACGGTCAGAAGAAAACTAATGAGAAGACTCGCATAGAAGCTTTCATGGAACAGGTGCACGATCGGTTCAGGAGCAAGATGAACGGCGCTGACTACGTGTCGGGCAGCACAGTCTGGCGTAAGCTCATGCCACTCTAAGAGATACAGATCGTTGCGCACACCGTTGCCTCCCTCTCAGCATGTGGGGTAAGCCGGTAAGTTAACCGGCATACCTCCAACGGTACAGACGGCGCAACCTGAAACCACAGCGCTTTCACCTACGTGAAATCGGGGAGGCTGTTTGGGCGGACACTCTTTCTAAAGCAATTCTCGAAAATTCTGTCGGATTCGTTCACGACTGTCGCCCACATTCCGACCGTGCAATCATGTCATTGCTAGGAGTGGAACGACGAAGCAATCTCAGTCTTGGACAGTTCGAGATTGCTTCGGGCTTTGCCCTCGCAATGACAGTCTTTCAATCTGTTCAAGCAATCAAAACCGAAACCTTACTTTTGAGAATCCCTATAAAGAGGTTGCCGCCAACCTTACTTTTTTGAAAGCGCATTGCCATCGCTCTGTAATACCAATGCGCTTTCAAAAGAGTAACATTGAAGGGCTGGTTCACGGCCTGTCCTGCCAGATCTCCTCCGCTACGAACGGCGCGGCCTGACTCGCTTCGGAGACCCGCCAGGACAGGCTTCATCCATCGTCACTTGTCT
>DATHCX010000230.1:0-11671 GCA_035319325.1 Desulfomonilaceae bacterium | reverse complement strand
AATCTCTGCCTTTAAGTATCGAGATTGCTTCTTCGGTCCGCTCCTCGCAAGGAGACGGGAACAATGGCTCCCCTCGAGACCCAATGGATAACGTGATTCCGAGATGGATCTCCTGAGCTTGTGTTCCGCTATGGCAAATGTTATAGGAAAAGATTACCCGTCTGAATAACGGTGACAACTATATCAGTTCGCCTTACAAAAGGCAGCCGGAGACTACATGAGCCTGAACGGGAACCGGCCGCCTCCGGTGCGAGGGGAAGGGCAATTGCGCCTCTTTACGAAATCGATGGCGAGCAGATAAGAATACACAATCCAGGAGAATTCGGCATGGGTCGCGATCTGTTGCCCAAGGCATACGAACCCGCGGAAATCGAGAAACGCTGGTATGCGTTCTGGCTGGAAAACAAACTTTTCAGGGGAAACGAGGGAAGAACAGGGAAGGAATATTCCATTGTGATTCCCCCTCCAAACGTGACAGGATCCCTTCATATGGGGCATGCCCTGAACAATACCCTTCAGGACATACTCATCCGGTACCACAGGATGAACGGGTACAACACCCTGTGGATGCCCGGGATGGACCACGCCGGGATTGCCACGCAGAATGTCGTAGAACGACAACTCGGCCAGGAGGGTCTCAAGAGGGAAGACTTGGGTCGCGAAAAGTTTGTCGAGCGGGTGTGGACCTGGAAAGATCATTCCGGCGGAGTCATCATTAACCAGCTCAAACGCTTGGGTTGTTCCTGCGACTGGGATCGGGAACGATTCACCATGGACGAGGGCCTTTCCCGCGCGGTGAAGGAAGTCTTTGTCCGATTGTATGAAGAAGGGCTCATTTACAAGGGAGACTATATCGTCAACTGGTGCCCTCGTTGCCACACCGCGTTATCGGACCTCGAAGTGGAGCACGAAGACGCGAAGGGTAACTTGTGGCTGATCAAATATCCTGTGGAAAACTCGGACGAATACCTGGTAGTGGCGACCACGCGGCCGGAGACCATGCTCGGTGACACAGCCGTTGCAGTGAATCCGAGCGATGAGCGGTACACGGATTTCGTGGGCAAACACGCCATTCTTCCTCTTGTGGGTCGGCGGCTGCCGATCATTGCCGATCCGATAGTTGCCATGGAGTTCGGAACGGGAGCGCTAAAGGTGACCCCGTCTCACGATCTTACGGACTTCGAACTGTCATTGCGCCACAATCTGGAACGCGTGACTATAATGGACTCCAGCGGTCGCATCAATGAGAATGGTATCCACTTCCAGGGGATGGAAAGATACGCGTGCAGAAAAGCCATAGTGAAGGAACTCGAAGAAGAGGGCTTTCTTGTGGGTATTGAGCCGTACGCGCTCGGGCTCGGCAGGTGTTACCGATGTAAGGACGTGGTAGAACCGTTGATCTCAAAGCAGTGGTTCGTGAAAGTGGCTCCTCTTGCGGAACAGGCACTAAAAGCCGTAGAGACGGGATCGACCCGCATTGTGCCCGAACACTGGACAAAGACCTATTTTGAATGGATGAGAAACATCCGCGACTGGTGCGTCTCCCGCCAGATCTGGTGGGGTCATCGGATACCGGCCTGGACCTGCGTGGATTGCGGTCAGGTCATTGTGGCCCGTGAAGCGCCGACAGAATGTCCCGGGTGCAAGGGGTCACGGCTGGAGCAGGAAACCGACGTCCTGGACACGTGGTTCTCCTCCGCCCTTTGGCCGTTTTCCACCATGGGATGGCCTGATGACACTGCCTTATTGAAGACGTTTTATCCCACATCATGTCTGGTAACAGGATTTGACATTCTGTTTTTCTGGGTCGCACGCATGATGATGATGGGCATCAAGTTCATGGGCGATGTTCCTTTCAAGGACGTGTACATCCATGCGTTGGTGCGGGACGAACTCGGCAAGAAGATGAGCAAATCCCTCGGCAACGTGATCGATCCGCTTATGGTTATGGACAAGTTCGGAACCGATGCGTTTCGGTTTACCCTTGCCGCTCTTGCGGCACAGGGAAGGGATATCCGACTCTCCGAATCCAGAATCGAGGGCTACCGCAACTTCATGAACAAGATATGGAACGCGGCTCGCTTTGCCCTGCCCTACGTGGACCACGGAAACGAAGGATTCCTTACGGAGCTCCCTGAGGCCCTGTCCCTTCCGGAACGATGGGTGCTTTCGCGGTTGAACAGGACGATTCAAGACGTGCGTACAGCTCTGGAGAACTACTGCTTCAATGATGCGGCACAGGCACTGTACCAGTTTACCTGGCACGAATTCTGCGATTGGTACATCGAAGAGGCCAAGATTCCCCTGTCTGAAGCAGGTTCCGCTGGAGCCTCCCGTTCCGCTTCGGTTCTGAGGCACGTTCTCGACGCACTCATGCGCATGCTTCATCCGTTTATTCCTTTCATAACGGAAGAAATAGCTCAGAAACTCCACGGCGAAGGCAGCACCGTCATGCGGGGACCGTTCCCCGAGTACCAGGAGTCGCGACTCGATCCGGAAGCCGAGAAATCCATGGGATTGCTCATGGGGGTGATAAGCTCGGTGCGCAACATACGGGCTGAAATGAACCTTCCTCCGGGAAAAGCTCTGAGGGTGATTCTCAACCCGGTGTCCGACGAAGAATATGGTCTCATGCAGGCCAACGAGCCCATGATCAGATCTCTGGGGAGAATCTCCGAAATGGCGGTATCCGCTTCCGGATCACATGCGGAACCGCCTCGCATGTCGGCCACCGCGGTTGTCGGGGAGATGCGAATCTTCGTCCCGCTTGAAGGCATTGTGGATCCTGACGCAGAGATAGCCAGGCTGACGAAGGAAATCGCCAAGGTGGAGAAGGATATGGAAAGCATCCAAAAGAAGCTCTCCAATCCCGCATTCGTGTCCAAAGCAAACCCGGAGGCGGTCCAGAAGCAACAAGACAGGCAAGCCGAACTGTCCGCCAAACTCGCGGGGTTGAGTGAAGGGCTTGCCAAAATGCACAGCCTCAAGGCCTCCTGAACCATGGGTTTTCAGGATTTCATCCACCGGGACGGAATGACCGGGGGTACTTTTCTGCACTTATTCCAGGGTTGTCGCAGCAGCCTCGTGCAATGATCCTCGAATTCAGGCCCATACCGGGGTTTCGATAGAGTGACTTGCTGCCATGAACACTCAGCTCATCATTTATCCTGAGCTCGAATCCACTCAGGATACCGCACGAGAACTGGCACTTGCCGGGAGACCCGAGGGTACGGCCGTTTTGGCCATGAAGCAAACCCGCGGACGCGGACGATCCGGACATTCGTGGGTTTCTCCTCCGGGCAAGAATGTTGCGCTCAGTGTGATTCTCAGACCTCTGACGCCTCCTTCGGAAGCGGCCCTCCTCGGCCTTATGGCAGCCGTAGCTGTTGCCGAGACCGTGGAGGAACTGGGAACCGACCATGCTCGCCTGAAATGGCCAAACGACGTGATGGTTCACCACAGAAAAATAGCGGGAATCCTTCCGGAAGCCCGTATGACAGCCCAATCCGTCGATTTCGTCATAATGGGCGTGGGCCTGAATGTAAATGCGCAAGAGGAAGATTTTCCCGTTGATCTGCGGGAATCCGCGACCTCCGTTTTCAGGGAAACCGATAAAACAACGGACCTGGAGCAGGCGGCTCAACTGCTTCTACAAAAACTTAACGCTTTGTATGCCCGCACGACTGAAGAAGGATGCAGCTTCATCCCCGGTCTCTGGCAGACCCGCTGGGCGCAAAAAGGTGCACGAATTGCCATACAAGATAGAGTGGCAACTGCAGTAGGTATTGCGGAGGACGGAGCGCTTATCGTTGAAACCGCGGACGCCGGTACGATGCGTGTCACCTCCGGCGAGGTGCTTTCGGTTCCGCCGTTTCCCTGATTGCAAGGACCGAAATGAGAGAGGATAGGCATATGGGAATTGCAAGAAAAATAATTGGAATCCCGGTGCTTGCGATAGTGCTCATTATACTGGCAGCAGTGGGGCTGAGCACCTGGAGCCTGGTGTCCACGGGAGGAGAACGTATCGAATCTCTGGTAGACCGGGGAGTTGAGAAATATGATGTGTATTTGCCCGAAATCACCATCCGCAGAGGCGAGGCGTCAATTCGAGGAAAACAACCGTATTTCGTGGACACCGGAGAGAAGGATCTCGTGGTGGTGATCGATACCCGGGAAGAAAAATCAGCAGACGCGCTGGATTATCTCAAGGACGCTGAGGCCGGAGCAGTGCTCAACCGAGACAGAATCACCGTGAAAAACCAGGGCAAAATACAGGTCATACCTCTCAAGGAATTTCCCGATGTAGTCCTGAATTCCCAAAATCTCCGGGACATGGTGCAAGATTATATGCCGACGGTGATCCGAGTGGGAATTCTCCTGGTCGCGTTCTATTTTTTCTTTGTAAAGCTGTTCCAAGTACTGTTGCTGGCCCTGATTCCCTATATCGCCACTCGTTCCTATAACGCGCGGCTCACCTACGGACAGGCTGTGAAGATCTCCACCGCCGCAATGGCAGGACCCGTGATACTGGATGTGCTCATGGAATGTGCAGGCATCAGGATTCCAGGATGGTTCATTCTTTATTTCGTAATCTACTCCGGAATACTGGCGCTTCTCATCAGAGATCTGGTTGTGGGCAGTCGTTCCGAGGCCTCCCCCCTGAGTTAACGAACTTCTGGCAGGAATCACGGATGGAATACTTCCTCTGCGTAATCGGCATGGTCATGGTCGTTGAAGGCCTTCCTTATTTCGGGTTCCCGGAAAAAATGAAGGAACTGATGAAATTCATCCAGGACCAGGAAAACTCGACCCTTCGCGTTATGGGCGGAATGATGATTGCCGCGGGATTATCAATTCTCGTCCTTGCCCGATGGATACTCGGTGCCTCATGAACGAACGTACCGGCCTTGGCGCTGAGGCTGCCGAGTTTTTCGACCTGCATCGACTCTCCACGTACCAGTACCATCTTCCCCGGGATTTGATAGCACAGGAACCATCCCTCGTGAGAGACGACTCCAGATTGCTCGTCTTGCACTCCCGGACAGGAGAAATCCTTCACCATCGTTTCAGTGACCTACCCTTGTTACTCAGCCCAAACGATCTGCTGGTCCTGAATGAGACCAAAGTCATTCCTGCACTGCTTGTCGGACGAAAGATCACGGGCGGAAGGGTGGAGATGCTGGTTCTCGATCCCGCGATTGCCGCCGAAGGTAAGCTGCAGACGGCGGTGCGCACGTGCATGGTCAAAGCGAGCAAACGCTTGCGCCGCGGCGATATTATCAGGCTGGACGACTGCACGGAATTGCTCGTGGAGGAAACTCCGGCGCCCGGCCGAGCCCGAGTTCGCTTCCCTGTACAGGAGGTGCGTCTTCTCGATTTTCTGGACGCGCACGGACAAATGCCGCTGCCCCCCTACCTTAAGGCCCACGGCCTCGGGCGGGCCCAGGATCGTACGCGCTACCAGACCGTTTATTCGCACATTCCGGGATCCGTGGCCGCGCCCACGGCCGGGCTCCATTTTACGCCGGACCTTCTGAAAAAGATCGAAGCAAGGGGCGTTGAGACGACGCGCATCACTCTCCATGTGGGGCCGGGAACCTTTACCCCCGTTCGGCATGAAGACATTAGGCTCCACAAAATGGAATCCGAGACGTACGACATCCCGGAACCGGCAATGGAAGCCGTAAACCGTGCCCGAGGCGCTCATAGGAGAATCGTTGCGGTGGGGACCACCACAGTAAGGGCTCTCGAATCTGCCGCAACACGCGGGGGGGAAGTGCGGGCCGGAGCAGGAGCGACCGATCTCTTTATCATTCCGGGATATTCCTTCAAAATTATCCACAACATGATCACGAATTTTCATCTTCCGGGATCTACTTTGCTCATGTTGGTCTGTGCACTGGGGGGGACGGGACAGATCCTGACAGCGTACCGCGCGGCCATAAATCAAAAGTATTTGTTTTATAGTTACGGTGATGCATGCTTAATATTTGATTAAATTAAACAAATCATAGCCCCAAAAAAGGCGGGACCCCCTCCGGGGCATCGGGTAGGATGCGTGGCGAGAGTCTCAGGAAGGCTATTAAGGTGGGCTGATGCAGGTGAGCAACTTCTAATAGGATAGGAATTTCCTGTCAAGTCTTTTTTCATAAAAATTTGTCATCCACGCGGTAGTACAACATCATCCGGACGTTATACCATAAACTAACCGTATTCTCCCCATGCTATGGTTTTTATCGATAAATACCTTGCAGATATACGGTTATGGCCACACCTTACTGTAATCACAGTTGTTTTCATTTTCAAACAAAAACGCCCGCAATCCACCCTTCAAGTTTTTGCAAAACGGAAAGACCGCTTAAAAGAAACTCCTTTTGGCATTCGATGTAAGTCTTGACCGGGGCGTTGGAATTTTAACGACAAAATATGCCGATTCACATGACACTCCATCGCCCCGGATACCTGCCGGGCTGTCCGTCTGATGGCATTTTCAAGAAACGTTTGCAGGAAGATCAGGTAAGGCATTGGAAAGCGTATTATTCCTGTCGACCATAACAGCGTTTTCTGCACCCGATCCCGGTTGGGCAGGTCCATACCAATGCGCGATCAGACAAGTGACGTTGGATGAAACCTGTCCTGGCGGTTCTCCGAAGCGAAGTCAGGCCGCGCCGTTCGTAGCGCAGGAGATCCGGCAGAACAGGCCGTGAACCAGCCTTTCAATGTTACTCTTTTGAAAGCGCATTGGTACCAGCCGCTGCAAAACGCTGCAAGACATACGGCATGCGCAATGCGCGTACCCGGGAGTGAAATCGGGGGAACCGTTCTGACAAAATTATGTCTGGAGAATGCGAGTCATTCCGTTTCGCTTTTGCACGAGGGAAGCCGGGGATACCAGTTCGCCATTCAACATCACCCATTCAGTGACGGGTGGGAAAAGGCTGTCATTGCGAGCGCAGCGAAGCAATCTCCGCCTCTAAGTATCGAGATTGCTTCGTCGTTCCACTCCTCGCAATGACAATCTTTCAATCTTTTCGCGTAATCAAAACCGGCATTACTTTTGAGAATGCCTATTCATGCCGGGGGATTTGTCCTTTTTCGAGGGCGGGGCGGAGCCCTCGTCGGGCTTACGGGCTGGATAACAGATATGGTCTATTTCCTGCGCTTTTTGGCTCTCGCACCCGTTGTTCAACGCATCCGGATGAAAGCTTTTTTTCGGTCATGCAGGATGGAGGACCACGAGTGCGTCTACTGCGATCGGTTTTCCGTTTCGGATAATCAGCGGATTTACGTCAATCTCCTGTATCCGGTCGTTTTCCACTCCTATGCGGCCCAAGTTCATGAGGATTTGAGCCGTCGCGTCCTTATCGACATCCGCCAGGCCGCGCACAGCTTCCAGAATCTTGGCGCCTCTTATGTCCGACATCATCTCCAGCGCATCTCGTTGCGTAATCGGAGCAAGTCTGAAGGCGACATCTTTGAGTATCTCCGTGAAAATTCCCCCCAGACCGAACATCACGCAAGGGCCGAATTGTGCGTCTCGCGTCAATCCTGCCATAAGTTCGCGTTTGCCCTGTACCATCTCCTGGACCAGGACGGAATCCATTGCACTAATGGACGATCGTAATTCCCTGAAAACCTGCAGTGCTTCCGCATCGGTTCGCACGTCCGTCCGCACCAGGTTTTTTTCCGTCTTATGAGTGATTTCGGAAGAGCAGCCTTTCAGCACCAGTGGAAAACCTATCCGTGCCGTCGTCGAGAACAGATCCTCCTCCCGGTGAACCAGGAATTCCCGCGCGACGGGTATTCCGTATTCAGCGAGCAATTGCTTGGATTCATATTCCGATAACGTGGTCCTTCCTTCACTCAAGGCTTTTTCGATTACTTTCATTTCATTCACCTCAGCGTATACTTATATCTCGCCCGAAATGTTTTGTGCAACTCCAGAACGCGTCGAATGCACCGGGTTCCCTTACGGATTCGGGGTCACTTCAGGAACTCGCAGCCAGAACGATTGTCGTACCTTATGATTTTCGGAACGTCATGTCGGCGCGTTGAAATCCCAGCAATCGACAAAACAAATACGGGAACGGGCGTATGCTCAACGGAATGTGGTTGAAAAAATCCTTTGTGCGGATTACGCGTTGCCGCATATCGATACGAGATGTCTCATTGGCCTCGTGGGGTCAACCATGCCGTGCCCTCAAGACACACTTGCGGGAAGGGAAACTTTGCGATACACATGTATCGGGAATTAGCCTTCATCAAAGGTCGGAATATTCCACACTCCGCAATGAATCCGGTTCAAAGAGGTCCATACGCTGTCGTTTTGTACGATTTCTCTTGATTACTTGAGTCTAAACGTTTAGAGGTGAATTCATACGTCGCCGGAATAGGGACGAGGAATTCGGAAAGTCTCTGTTTTCCAGGTTCAACCATAATATCCACCTGAACATGGTCCCCCGATCACTGATCCGATTCGGATAAATGCGGGGAGAGCGCAATCAAGTTCGAGAACTTGCTATCCTGTGCCGCGCGGTTCTTCTATCTTCAGGTGGAACAAGCTCCGCAAACTCATAAACCCGGCAGGAAAAGGTACACCCCGAAGAGAGCATCTTTCCCCCGCGGTCGATGAAAGGATAAAGGGCAAAACGCATCCAGGCCAAGGAGAATAACATGCCTAAGAAACCTCCCAGAAGGGATCCCATCATTGTATACAAGAGGGAAGAAAAGGGATTGAAGCCGTTTCTTCCGAAAAATAGAGGAGGGTTCAGATTCGGGCCTTCTCCGCAGCGCCCCCCGCAGAAACCCAAAAAGCCCAAAGAGACCAAAACGGTAGTTCCGGAAAAGGTCCGATTCCATACCACAAATTTGGAAATTATAGAGGCGCTTCCGACCCCGGACAAAGAAATAGCCAGGGCTTGCTATTATTTATGCTTTCTCGTGCACGAAACCAAAACAAGTGGCGAACTTTTTCCCCTAAAGCACAATGTTCTGGAAAAAATTTTCAAGAGCGGTCACAGTTGCCTTACGGTGAACTACGTCAGGAGAGGAGACCGGGAAATCTATCACCTCTCTGCGGACGCAAAGAAGAAGTGGGAATCCGAAACTGGTGGAAACAAGCATCATATCCGCATGTATCTTTCGCCCAAATGCAAGATAGAATTCGAGGAAGGCTATTTCGATCTTTATCATTTCCATATTGTTCTTGAGCCGTTCCGTTTTTCATTCTACCTGCCCATCCATCAGGCTCAGTGGATTGACAAAAGGAGGATGTCCAAACGGAGGTTTCACTATCCCCAGACTGTGGAGTACGGGGTAGTGCAGGGCAAGGTAATTACCACATCGAGAAAGGCTACAATGGTTCCCTTGCCGCAGATACAGGAAGAATTACAGAAGTTGCTGGACCTGGAACTCGAAAAGAAGAAATAACTTCTCTGTTCGTGCAGGGGAGCTGAAGTGTTCACGAGGGGAAGGAGGGGAAGGGAATCCGCGTACCGTTGTGGCCATGGCGGATTCATGCGAAACGATCCAGCCAATGTACGTGGCCGCTTATAGCAGTTCTTGGAGATTCTATCGGATTCGTTTATGCCTTTCCCCCACATTCCAACCAGCCAATCATGTCATTGCGAGGAGTGGAACGACGAAGCAATCTCAGTTTTGGTTAGTTGGGGATTGCTTCGGGCTTCGCCCTCGCAATGACAATCTTGGAATCCTTTCGCGTAATCAAAACCGACACTACTTTTGAGAATCCCTATAAGTGCTCGATCTATTTCCCCCGGGCCGGGAGAATTCTTGAGCCCGGATCGCTTTCGCATCGAGTGCTTGAGGTGCCCCGGATCAGAACACGCCACACTCCCGGGAAATGATCGTTTGGAGAATCTCCGAGGTGCCGCCGCCGAACAGGAGGAACCTGCAGTCTCGATAAAATCGCTGGACGTCATATTCCATTGAATAGCTGTACGCACCGTATATGCGTGTAGCCTCGTCAGAAGCCCTGCACGCCACTTCAGAAGCGAAGTATTTCGCCATGGAAGCCTGTTTCAGTGCTCGCTCCCCTCGATCGATCATTTCCGCTGCCTTGTACGTCATAAGGTGCGACGCCCAGATTTCAGTCGCCATATTGGCTATTTTCTGCTGAACGAGCTGAAAGCTTCCGATCTTTTTCCCGAATTGCGCTCTTTCCATCGCATAACGCTTCGAATGATCGTACGCAGCTCGCGCAAGACCGAGGGACAGGGCTGCGGTCATGGTTCTGATCACCGCGAGAATCCGCATGAGATTGCCTACTCCCCGGCCCTCTTTTCCCAGCCTGTTTTCCAGGGGTATTTTCACGTCCGAGAATGCCAGCTCTGAAATTTCTGTGGCTCTGGTGCCCAGTTTTTCGAATTTTTTGGACACGTACAACCCAGGCGTGTCCCGCTCGATGAGGAAGAAATCGAGGCCTTTCATTTTCTCGTTTTTGTCAGTCTGGCACAGAACAGTGAAAAAATCCGCGACCGGAGCATTGGTGATCCACGTTTTGGACCCGTTAACGATCCATGAATCGCCTTCCCGCACGGCCGTGGTCTTTACACCGCCCAAATCGGTCGCAGCATCGGCTTCTGTCAGGGCAAAAGAGGCGACCTTTTCGCCTCTCAAGGCGGGTTTCAGCAAACGCTCGTGCTGTTCGGGAGTTCCGTATTCGAAAAGAAAATTGGTTCCCATGAGGCATTGCATGGCAGTAAAGGCCGCTACACTCACGGATCCCCGCGCGAGTTCCTCAACCATCGTGCAGAACTGGCTTGTATTGCCCCCCGATCCACCTACTGACCTGGGATAACGAATCCCGTACGCGCCGGTCTTGGCAATCTTATTGAACATCCACCGCGGAAACTCTCCAGCTTCGTCCATTTCTCTCGCTTTGGGAATGATTTCTTCGTCAGTGAATCTCGCGAAAGTTTTTCGGATCAATCCTTCAGGGGTTGGTTTTGAAATTCCGTTCACGATCGTCCTCTGCACTGTGGTTTTTCGAGCCGAACGAGCAGTTATTGCTCCTTCACCGCTCGCGTCAAAGCCGGGAGTATTTCGAATAAATCACCCACGATAGCAAAATCCGCGACACCGAAGATGGCCGCGTCAGGGTCCTTGTTAATGGCGACAATATAGCGGGATTGTTCCATGCCGGCCTTGTGCTGGACTGCACCCGAGATTCCGCAGGCAAAATAGATTTCGGGCCTGACACTCTGGCCGGTTTGTCCCACCTGCCGATCCTGACGCATAAACCCTTCTTCCACTACAACTCTCGTGCAAGCCAGGCTGCCGCCTACGGCATCCGAAAAGTCCTTCAACACTTGCATCCCGCGTTCCGAGCATACCGGCCGGCCGCCTGCGACAATGATTTTTGCCGACGCAAGTCCCACCCCTTGGTCTTCGTGCATGATGCACTCCAGCACTCTGGTGAATTCCCTGCATTCAGCCATGTCGACTTGTTCGGTGATGATTTCGCCTTTCCGGGATGCATCAGGATCCAGGGCCCGCATTATTCCGGGCCTGACGGTAGCTGTCTGGGGCCTTGAAAACCGGGTGACGATGGTTGCCATAATATTGCCGCCAAAAGCCGGGCGTGTTTGCAGCAGAATTTTTTCTTCGGGATCGATAGACAGGCGGGTGCAATCCGCGGTCAGTCCGAGTC
>DATHCX010000229.1:0-9788 GCA_035319325.1 Desulfomonilaceae bacterium | reverse complement strand
TCCGTCAAATACACGACTCGTTCGCTCACCGGCCTTACCTCCGGTAAGCTATATATACACAAAATATTGAAAGAACAACTACTTAATTCGCACGCGATTTCGCGCGCTTAACACGGAAACACGGTTTTGCAACCACTTCTAGGAACTTCTATCCTGCGCTGGGACATATAGGGATTCTTAAGAGTAGTGTCGGTTTTGATTACGCGAAAAGATTCGAAGACTGTCATTGCGAGGGCGAAGCCCGAAGCAAGCTCCTACAGACCGAGACCGAGATTGCTTCGTCGTTCCACTCCTCGCAATGACATGATTGGATGGTCGGAATGTGGGCGAGAGTCATGAACGAATCCGACAGAATTTTCGATAACTGCTATATCATCTGCTGATCGTGGCCCTCTTGAGACCCAAACGAAAATAGAGATTATATTTCAATTTGAATCGCAATTTGCCTGCCCATTTGTTGACAAGCTTTAGCTTGGTATTGAACCTCGCCAGTTGCAGGGTGGATATCAGTCCTGTGGACCAGGCGTTTCGCATCCTCCTCGGGGTAAGTTCCGTATCCGCCCAGGCAACTATTCTCTCGTGATTCGCATTCAACGCGTTTGCGCCTCTCCAGTCAATTCCCGTGGGAACGGTTCCGTCCCGGGGCGTAATGCTGTCAAGGGGAAGCATGGTTCTTTCGGATCGTTTCATGATCAGGAGCGTCGCGCTTGCCGCAGGTTTGTCCAGGTCCATGCCCCGACTCACAAATCCGCTTGGAAATACTATGGCCTGATGAAAGGTCTGGTCCGGCCACAGCCATGCGTGTGGATACACGTACCACGCGCCCAGGTTCGGATCGTCATATAACATCCGGATCAGACCGCGGAGACCGGCCCATCCCCTAAAAACAGCTGCTCGCCGATGATACGATTCCAGGTCCAAAAACACGAAATTGGTGCCGGGCTTTACATTGGGTACCTGGGTGACAAGACTTTTCATGAGATCGTTCCTGATCTCTGCAGCTTCCTTCCAGTCATTGCTGAGCCCGGCATGGAAAATTACCATGAACCCGATTACTACTGCTGCAGCCATCTTGCCGGTTCGCAGCAACCAGTCCCGTTTCCAGCCTGTGGCAAGAACGGCCAGGAGAATAGCTACACCACAGGAGCCGGACGAATAAATGCGGCTCGCCTCATTGAAATTGAACCACCCCGCATTGCCGTGGACCAAGCCCATCTTCACAAGCACGGTCGTAACCAGTTTGTTCGACGCCGCTCCGTAGCCGGCAAGTTGATACGGCAGCATTCCCAGAAACAAAATACCGATGCCCATGACCGCAGGATACAACGAACCACTGTCCCACGGAAATCTGCCGCCGGATTCCGCAGCCTCCCGCTTCTTGCCGAAAACAACCACAAGCACTGCCACCCATAAGAGCGCACCGAGACCGGCAACCCACACCCACGGGTCCTTCGGCCATTCCGATGTGAACGGAGCAAGAATATAGAAAGGCAACAGAGCGAGGTAACCCCAGAACAGATCCCAGGGCGGCAGGAAATTGCTGTGACTGACAGCCCCTCCGCTCAAGAAAATGAATCTGACACACAATACTCCGGCGAATGCCGATCCCAAACCGATGCCGAGCTTCCAAAAAAATATTGGTTCCGGCCATCTGTTCGTCTTTCGACAATAGACGGGCACCACAAAGAGAGGCACGGTGAATAACAGAAAACCGGCAGATTCGTACGAAAGGAAAGACAGAATGTAGATCAGGCCCGGCAGAATCAACCCGCCCCACGACGCGCCCCGTTGCGCCCATCTCTGATAAATCAAAACTGCTGTCCACAGCAAAAGGAGGCTGAGACGGGAATTATCGGTAAAAACAATATACGTGAGTGATGAAACGGTCGGGAGAAAAAACGCGAATAGCACGGCCAAAATGACAAATACGCGACGGCCGGGAAGAGCCTTGCTCAAAGCACCTCCCATGAGCACGGACGCTGCCGCCAAAAGCATCAGAGAAAACAATTGGAAAACGATCCTGTCGAATCCGAAGATCTCGAACATGCTGATCCAATAAACCCCTTCCATGGGGCGGAGGAATTCTTTTGCATAGACCAGCAGTGAATACGGGAAGCTGTTCCAGTAGGGAACGTTCAACACCCACCAATCGTCACCCTCAAAACCGATATCACCCGTTAGAACCGTTACGAAAACGCAGTAAACCAACAGCCCCAACGCAGTGATCCACAGGTGTGGAAGGTTCTCCTCCTGTCGATGCATACTGCGAACCGCCTCCCAATGATACTCCGGCATGTTCCCCGTGAGCTTAGTACACGTTAATGTTTATAATTATCAGAATTTCTACAAAAATGAAAGGTCCACCCCCCCATATCCAGTCAAAAAAGACAAAATATAGGTCCTTTACCTGTTTCCAGAGGAAGGGCTATTCGCACTGGCGGCTTCAGCCAGGTTGTTTCGGGAGCATAGAGCAGTTCTCGAAAGTTCTGTCGGATTCGTTCATGACTCTCGCCCACATTCGAACGATCCAATCATGTCATTGCGAGGAGTGGAACGACGAAGCAATCTCTGTCTTGGTTAATCCGAGATTGCTTCGGGCTTCGCCCTCGCAATGACAGTCTTCGAATCTTTTCGCGTAATCAAAACCGACACTGCTCTTGAAAATCCCTGTGGTCGGGCCGTCGGTCAGAAGCTGCGAGGACTACCTGGCTGACTGCGGACGGAAAGCACCATGTTCAATGCTCAGCAATATACCTGCAGCTGTCGCTCTTGATGTGCTACCGGGGAGCATCCCTCTTGCCAAAATCACTCCGGCTCGTTCCCATGAACAGGAGTCTTCATTTGACACTCTCATCCCGGTGATTATTGTTGAAATAAAGATAGCCTGATGAGGGGTGTGCCATGAACGAAGAAAAATACATGCCCACCAAATTGGAGTGGCTTGCGGTGAATATGCAAGCGTGGGCTCCCATGTTACTGTCACAGATGAGAAGGCTTCATCCTACGGAAAGCGTGGACGACGTACGCGTCTTCTTTAAGACCAAAGAACCGAATATTGTACAAGTAGTGGTCAGGCATGTTAAGACTGTGCCGAAATCGGTCATTGAGTATCTGGACCAAGAGATCGGGCGAGAGATCGCGGAGTTTTCCAGTCATCGCGGCTGGGACAGCCACATAAAACTGGAATGGGATGTTCGCTGATCGGCAGTGGTGCACTGTGTGCGCCAGCAGGATTCCGATGCAGGGAAAATAAGAGGATATTTGCCACAACGCAGCGTGGCCCGATCTGCCTCTTATTCTCGCGTCAGAAATTCAAGATCGGGATGAATATGTTCGCGAAAGCTCAGTGAATGAATCGGTCTTCATTTTTCACTCGGCTCCCGTTCATTTAGGCTCGACTTTGTTCTTGGCGATCTCAGTGTCGTTCGCGGGAGGCGGAGTCGTTGGTGTTGTCTGCTCATCTTCATCTACCGCTTTTTTGAAAGACTTTATTCCCTGACCGATGCCGCTCATGATTTCGGGGATGCGCTTTGCTCCGAATATCATAACGACGATGAGAAGTATGAGAATAAGTTCCGATGGACCCGGTATCATGTAAATTTCTCCTCCGTGATTATTAAATCAATGTAAACCCATTTGTCCCCGTATGCAAGTCATGGCGCGATTTTTCCGCAATCAGCCAGTCACAACGGGGAAAAACCATCCGTTTCGACCGCTGTCATTGCGAACGAAGCGAAGGACGCAGAGCCGTCTCATCACTTCGCTCAGGAGAGCACCCAGCCCTGCAATCTCATACATCTTGTGACGAATGCGTATCGTTGCTGGAGAGCGTACCACGGAGAGATTGCTTCGCTGCCCTCGCAATGACAGCCTTTCTCCACCCGCAACGGAATCGACACATCCGGACGACCCTTTCGCTTTTCGGTTCCGCAGTTGCCGCATTCGGCATTAATGTACGTATGAAAGTCTTCATGGGCGAATGGACCGGCGGAGAAGCGATGGAATGGGTTTTGACTTGGATAACCGAGTACGGGTATGTGGCACTTTTCATTCTCCTGATGCTCGGGATTGTGGGCGCGCCGTTTCCCGATGACTTAATTCTCACCTTCACCGGCTACTTGATCTTCGAGGGTATCCTGCACCCTGTTCCCGCGTTTGTGTGTGCGTGGACAGGCAGCTTGTGCGGCATAACCGCGAGTTATGTGCTCGGCAGGATTCTGGGGGCTTCCGTCATAGGAACGTATGGGCCCTATGTGGGTCTTCACCGGGAGGAAATTGCCAAAATCAACCGCTGGTACGAACGGCTGGGGAAATGGACCCTCTTTTTCGGATACTTTGTTGCGGGCGTCAGGCACTGGACTGCATTTGTCGCGGGCATGTCCAAGCTGCGGATCTCGGTCTTCGTTTTGTTCGCTTTTCCGGGGGGCTTTTGTTGGGCCGCAACCATGATGTTCGCGGGATATCTCCTGGGTAAACAATGGCGTATTATTTCGGAATACCTGGAATATTACGTCAATCGCCCTGCTATTGCGGTGGCGGTTGTCGCGCTGGTCTTGGGTTCAGGTTACCTACTGATGCAGCGGCGCAGGGGGCAGCGATCGGCTGCGGAAAAAAAATAACGGTCACTACCGGAAGACTCCCCCGCGTTTTCTATGATGTCTCATACGAATGCGCTTTCAGTAAAGTAAGATTGGGGGGACCCTCTTTGTAAGGAGTGTCCTCCCCGATTTCACGTACTTAAAAACGCATTGGTATCAAAATTCGGGGTCGTTTTTCTTCTACATGTCCACCGTCCTTGGTCTGGCGACGGGGAAACCATCGGTTTCCGGAGACAACCTTCCCTGCCCGGCGTTTCATGCGCGTCGGCCTGCATCATGAATCAATTTGACAATTCGGGTGCCCCGGTGTTAACGACAAAACAGTTTCGATGGCCACAATTGAGGTTTTCACCCGTTCAATCTATTTGCTTGGAGGTGAGCTCATGAAACAGGCTAAAGCAGCCACAGGAAGTGAGGCTTCGAAGGAATCGGGTCTGGCGCGCTTCGGTCTGGCCCTGGCGGACTGGAGTGAACGCTGGTTTCCCGATGCTCTGGTGTTTGCACTGCTCGGCATCGTGATCGTGTTTATCGTGGGTCTTCTTATCGGTGAATCGCCCTATAAGCTTGCCATCCAGGGCGGCAAGGGTTTCTGGACTCTCATTCCTTTTACCATGCAGATGGCCATGATCATTGTCGGTGGTTACGTCGTAGCATCTGCGCCGGCGGTGTATTGGGTGATTCAGCGTTTAGCGGCCATTCCCTCGACCCCCAGGGGAGCCATAGCATTCGTAGCGCTGTTTTCCATGTTGACTTCGCTGGTGTCGTGGGGCTTCAGCCTTATTTTCAGCGGTCTCCTGGTGCGCGAGCTTGTCCGGCGCATCGAAGGGATAGATTATCGAGCGATCGGGGCCGCAGCCTATCTGGGGCTTGGAAGTATATGGGCCCTGGGCTTGTCCTCTTCCGCAGCATTGCTCATGGCAACCAAAGGATCCATTCCCCCCGCGCTCCTGAACATCAGCGGCCTGATCCCGCTGACCCAGACGATATTTCTGTGGGAGAGCATCATCACTGCCCTTATATTGGTGGTAGTGTCGATACTCGTGGCATACTGGTCCGCTCCTTCTCCGGAGCATGCAAGGACCGTCGATGCGTACGACGCCAAATTCGATCCTATCAATTTGCAACTGGAGGAGAGAAGCAAGCCTGGCGAATGGCTGGAATACAGCCCTCTGCTCACCGTGTTGGTGTGCCTTCTTCTCTTCGCGTATCTCGTTGACGTGTTTCTTACGGATCCCAAGGGTCCTCTGGCAGCTCTCGATCTGAACACATACAATCTCATCTTTATTTCGGTTGGAATGCTGCTCCACTGGCGCCCCAAACGCTTTCTGCGCGCAGTAGGTCAATCTATTCCTGCAACCGGCGGGGTATTGATTCAATTTCCCTTTTACGCAGTCATTTTCGGAATGATAACGGGAACCGGTATTTCCCACTGGCTGGCCAACGTGTTCGTTTCCATAACCACCCAAAGCACGTACCCGCTGCTCGTGGCCTTCTATTCGGGCGTGCTGGGATTGTTCATACCGTCAGGCGGTGGAAAGTGGGTGATCGAGGCGCCTTATGTGCTCCAGGCGGCGAACGAACTCAAAGTGCACCTGGGGTGGGTCGTTCAGATATATAACGCGGCCGAGGCCCTGCCCAATCTGATAAACCCCTTTTGGATGCTTCCGCTGTTGGGGTTGCTCAACGTGAAAGCACGGGATCTGGTGGGTTATTCGGTCTTGCAACTGCTTATTCACACCCCCATAGTGTTTTTCCTGTGCTGGTTGTTTGCACAGTGGATACCCTACGTACCTCCGATCAAGTGATACGCATGCGCATGCAACGAAGAGCGAAATTGGCACCAACAAAGGAGCCCCTGCCCCACCGTCCTATGGAGAAAGCGAAAACGCATGGGGCACGTACAGTCCTCGGGCACTTCCATGCAGACCTGATTTGGATTGACAAGAAATGCCGCGGCGTGGAGGTCATGTAGGCATGTGACTCCCACGACGTGGCACTCACGAGTGCCTCGGAATCCAGACGAGGCCTTGTTTGCCTCCTTATTTCTCTTCGCGTCGCTTTTGCCGCCCGCGGCGATCTCTCAATTCCATATCTCTTTTGAATTTCCATCGCTGCATCGGTTCAAATATGAGAAGGAAAATGACAAAGGCAAGCATTATTCCGATGGGAATCAGGATGTCGATGTGTTCCATGGGATACACCTTTGCATGCGGGCACTCGGTAAAAAAACATTTTTCACCGATCTTTTCAACAAAGAAATAGCGTAGAAAGCTGGCATATATATAAACTCTGACGCAAGCCTTGCAAGACCGCTGGTTCGATGTTTCCGAAATATTGCCCGGGAGACTGCATAGGAATTTTATGAAAGAATCTCTTTGTCTGGATTCGTGACGCGGCAGAAGGAGTCCCCCCGGAGGAACCCGTGGTATCCGTTGCGTTATGACGACGCAGAGTTGTCTCATCACTTCGCTCAGGAGAGCCCCCAGCCCTGCAATCTCATACATCTTGCGGCGAATGCGCACTACTGGCGGGGAAAGTCCGCCATTGCCTGGCAATGACTCGGAAACGATGGTTTCCTCGCGAGACTGAATGATCACCAAACTGCATGTTAGTGGTTGACTTGTCGGTCGGCACAGCCTAAACTTAGTAAACCGAAGGGGAAGTTCTCAGGCATGGTCCTGGAGAGATTTCCCGGTGAATCCGACGGATGCCTCTCGTATGGTGGATGAAAAATCCGAGGCATCTGGTAGAAGGGATTTGATACTTCCAGCCGAGACATCAAGCCGATAATCTTGCGGACACCTTTTCCTCTAACGGGATTGGTGTGGGCGTATTCCTGAAGTAGAAATCACAGAAGAGTCACATCGTCAGTCGCGTGTTCATGCGCGGCTATGTCGGTTAAGTAACCGTTCTATGACGAACGCGTACCACGTGTTCGAAAGGAGAAAATGCTGAATGCCCGGAGTTTATGTAAAAGAAGACGAACCTTTTGAAAATGCCCTGCGTAGATTCAAGAAACAGGTCCAGAAATCAGGAGTCCTGACCGAAACAAAGAAGCGTCGGGCTTATGAAAAACCGAGCGTCAAAAAGAAAAGAAAAGCTATGGCCGCAAGAAAGAGACTTTTGAAGAAATTGCGAAGAATGCGTACGAAATAATTTCTTCCTGACGGACCCGGAAATTATTCAGGAGCGATGAATGTGGGAATGAGCAGGAGGGAAGTTCGATTTCCCCGATAGAATCACATCCTCCGTCTACCGCGTGGTTGCAGTGGTTCGAGGACAATCAGTCCTTGGCCATTGCAGCGTACATGATTGCCGCTGCAGTTCTTGGCGCGGTCTGGTTGGACGCGGGGTCGGCTGCGCACGCGCTCACCCTTGGTGAAACCGTGCTTATTGTGTTGCCTGCAGTTGTCGCAGCATTCCTCTTGTTGTTCTCTTTGACCGAACTCGTGTCCTATTTTGTCTTTATACCTTCCATATCCAGCGATGGTCACCTGTTTTCACGAGTGCACGGGACTCATCTTATTCACCCTCTCACTACCGCGGTGATTCTGGGGTTGTTTGCGCTCTGTGTGTATGCCGGCAATGCCCTGGCGTGGACTCTGTGGGGGCTTCTGGTTCTGGTTCATGGAGTGCAGACCGCCATCATCGTGAAAAAGACACGAAGCGAACATCTGATGAGCTCTGCGAACGGCCACCGGCCGGGCCTTTTTCTTACCATCCTGAACCTGGTTATCGGAGGCGAAGTCGTCACAGTGGCAGCGGGTGCAAAACCGTTGGCCCCCTGGCGTTTGAACATTCTTCCCGATTCCACCTGGATCATCGATGTCCGGACCAAGGCGGAGTTTAATTGGAACAGGCTCCAGGGCGCAGAAAATTATCCGTGGGGTGCAGGCGTGGCGGAGGCCGCGGCAGATAAATCAAAGGACTCTCCCGTGCTCGTCACGTGCTTTTCGGGTCACAGGTCACCGGCGGTGGCGGTGATGCTGCGGAGACTGGGATTCAAGACTGTCTATAATCTGAACTGGGGTATTCTGTATCTCATTCTCCTGGAACGCGGGAAGAAAGGGACGGGGCGGTTCAGTCTCACGAGAGCGCATCGGGATTCCAATATGCGTGGGCCGGACTTCAGGGGCATTTCAATCGGATATATCACGTGTGCGATGTTGACTCTGGTCGTTGCGCCCGTTGAACATGTGCTGCGACCCGCGCCCATACCGCTTGTACAGCAAATTTTGGCTGCGGTTTTGGGATTTGGGGGCCTGTCTGTCGGAATCTTGAGTTTTCGCGCGCTTGGACGAAATTTTCGCGTGTTCGCTGCACCAAGACGGAGCGGGAGCCTGGTGACCTCGGGTGTGTACTCAAGAATTCGTCATCCTATGTATACTGCTGTGGTGACGGCGCTCCTGGGATATGTGATCGGTTTCGGGAGCCTTGCAGCGCTTCCTTTTTGGCTCGGCTGCGCCCTGCTTTACGTGGTGAAAGCGGCGAAGGAGGAACCGCTTCTTATGATGCGCTACCCGGAATATGCAGAGTATCGCAGTCGCACGAAAAAATTCATTCCCTACCTGTGGTGAGCTTCAACCCATTGACTTCGTCTTTCATACCCGTTCGCATGTAAGTACTTGAAATCGGGGAGTCACTTCTTGTAAGAAGCTCATGCGCGAACCCCACCTCAAGGACTGTTAGCACTCGTTACAAAGAGAGAGTCCCCCCAATCGAACGTTTTTCAAAGCGCATGAATATCAGACCCTTTTTACCTAGCGCGTTGGTCATCTCCAGGATTCATTTGGAAGCTTTCAAAGCACTGACCTGGCCAGCACGCGAATCAGTGTCATTGGGAGGAGCGACGCGACGAAGCAATCTCCTTCACTCATTCTGCAACGACGCGAGATTGCCTCGCTACGCTCGCAATGACAACACCGGGCTCCAGTGCTTGATGAAAACTTCGGAGGCAAGTTCGGATGGACGGTTATGTAGGTTATTTGGGGGACGGAACACTAGGGTGCACAACAAAACATGCTCCTGTTTCGGATCCAGCGAAAAGAATTTCGGGCAAAGGAATCCCCGTGTTCTGGATCGGTGTCCACACACGCCGGAAAGGCGGTTTCCGGAGGCCGGGTGACGTCCGATTCCGGTATTTCCGTTTTCTGCACGCGTAAACCTCGCTAAAACCTTTTTGCACAAAGC
>DATHCX010000228.1:0-25248 GCA_035319325.1 Desulfomonilaceae bacterium | reverse complement strand
CCGGCTTTGATTCCTCTTTCTTTTCTCCGGATTTGGAATCCCCAGATTTGGCATCCTTGGGATCCTGTTCCACTTCCTGGCCGGTCCCGCGGGCATTGCCGGTTTCCGAGCCCACGTCGTCCTGGGAGGTCAGATTTCGGTAGAACGTGACTTCCGTCGGGGTTGTGCACGCTTTCGCGTGTGCAGCTTCTTTCGTGGACAAGGGCTGCGTTTTGCCGTCCGGTTCGGTTCGATTGGAAAAGATGGGCTTGAAGGCTTTCCCCGCAATGGAGGGGTCTCGTATGAGCCGTATGTTGATTGCTCCGAGCCCTATCATGACTAGAATCGAGACGGCTACCGCGACGGTCAACCTGCCGTTCTTCGGTCCCCCGCCGCGCTCCTGCCGCGGAGGCTGGGAAGCAGGTCTGCGCTTCGCTTTCGAAAACGTTGATGCAATCGCGCGTCTGAGAGTCTTAATCAGCTTCACATGCGCTCCGGAGCTGTCACCCCGAGAATGCCGAGGCCGTTGGCTATGACCTGACGGACGGCTTCCACCAGGTACAATCGAGCTTTTTTGACGCGGTGGTCTTCCATGAGAACTCGGTTATCGTGATAATAGGCGTGAAACATCTCAGCTAAATCCATGAGATAAAACGTTATTCTGTGCGGTTCAAGCGCTTCGGCAGCCTCTGAGAGCATGTCGGGATAATCGCCCAAATGCTTGATGATGCGCTGCTCCTCCGGCAAGGAGAGCGCTTCCAGGTCGGGATCGTTCATGTCCACGTCAATATTCCGTTCTTCGGCAATTCTGAAAATGCTCGCAACTCTGGCATGCGCGTACTGCACGTAATATACGGGATTGTCCCGGGATTGCTTCTTTGCCAGATCCAGGTCGAAATCCAAATGGCTGTCGCACCGTTTCGTGAGAAAAAAGAATCGTGCGGCATCAGGGCCGACCTCGTCCAGCACTTCCCTGAGCGTGACAAATTCCCCCGATCTGGTTGACATGGAGATTTTCTCGCCCTCTCTCACGAGAGTCACGAATTGGACGAGGAGAACCCTGAGGGAATTCGGATCGTGTCCCAGCGCGTCTATTGCCGCCCGCACGCGAGGAACATACCCATGGTGATCCGCTCCCCAGATATCCACAAGCACCTCGAAGCCGCGGTTGAACTTGTTTCTATGGTAAGCGGCATCTGCAGCAAAATAGGTGGGTTCGCCTGTAGCACGGACCAACACTCTGTCCTTTTCATCCTGCTGTCCGTCCATTCTGAACCAGAGCGCTCCTTCGTTCTCCTCGGTTTTTCCTCTTGCTCGGAGCTCTTCCAGAGTCGCCGGGATCTCTCCGGTTTCGTACAGGCTTTTTTCCCTGAAATAGGAATCATACAAGACGCCGAAGTAGGCAAGATCCTCTTTAATGCCGTCCAGGATTCTATCACGTGCGTATTTCGCTGCCGCTTCCACGGCCTCATCTTCCGGCATCTCAAGGAGTGCGTCCCCCAGAGGTGTGCTCCTGAGTTCCCCTGCCAGATCTTTGATGTATTCGCCCTGATAGTGGTTTCCCGGCAGTTCGTCTTTCCCGCCCATCAACTGCTTGTAGCGGATCCATAGAGACCGGCCGAGAATCTTCATCTGGTTGCCCGCGTCATTCACGTAGTACTCAGTTTGCAGGTCTTGTCCGCACACCTTGAGAAGCCGGGCCAGTGTATCTCCCACAGCCGCTCCCCGGCCGTGGCCCACGTGAAGCGGGCCCGTCGGATTTGCGCTCACGAATTCCAGGAGGATACGGGGACCTTCAGGTCTTTTTGCACATCCATATCTGTTTTTTTCCCGGTGAATCGTGTGGAGAACCTCGTACCACACTGCTGGAGCCAGAAAGAAATTTATGAATCCCGGGCCGGCCACTTCCGAACCTACGAGCACCCGCTGGTCCACTGTTAGATTATCTTTTATGATTTCGGCTAGATCCCTGGGTTTTACCCGGGCGGTTCCGGCCAACACAAGAGCGGCATTCGTGGCATAATCGCCGTGACGAGATTCCTTGCTGCGGGAAACTTCTATTTTTACCGATCCAGGATCGGGCAACGAAACGAGATTTCTTCGGATTGCACGCTCAATTGCCTGCCCGATCAGGGTTCTCACAACTTCCTTCATACACTTTACCCTCGGGCCGTGTTCGCAGACCTATTTTTCAGGGTCTCACGCACGGAAACTCTATTGTTATCAGGATTTTTTCTCTTGTTCGTCCTGATCGTGAGAAGCGGGTTGCTTGAGTGTCACATCCCTGGTGAAGTCGGGACATTTTGTCGTGGTTGCCCCGTCCATGGAAAATTTCTTGTTGCATGTCTGTCTCCATGCGCATATCACGCATAGCGTCTTATCGTCCATTAGTCCTCCCGTACCTAGATTTTATGTATCAATTCTAAAGCTTATGGTCAAGGGCTTTCGATATGCTTTAGCGATTCGTACTGTGGGAATCGAAACCCCGTCCCAGGGAACGCGGGCTGAGCAGATCTGTCTATGTAAATAACATGTGTTTGATGGATCTGTAACAAGGAAGGGCCTGGACGGTTTCCCGTCGTTCTGCTAGTATCCAGCGCCCAGGAGAGCACCATGGAAGTCGTCAATCCCGATACTCTGCGCTTGGTTCCCGGACAGAGCATGCAGGCGGTGTATGCGAACACCCCGGGCGGTCCAAGCGAATTAGGATTTTTCGTTCGCTCGGCGTCGGGAATTATAGCACCGAGAGACGAACTGGAGCTTCGCCTGCGGGCCGGGCTCATCAACTTCAATGGTGTGTTGCTGGTCTTGACTATGCTCAAGGTGGACGAGCCCACTGAAGAATTGTTCGACATATGGTGGAATTTCCATTCCAATGACGGACAAGACTTTTTCCGAAAGATCGCAGAACAGGAAAAGCTCACGGTTCATTTTTATACGGACGAGGGAAAAGGCTTTTCAATCGACACGGAAAATGCTTTTCGCAAGTTCTTCAGCTCTCTGCCCTCGCTGCTGGCGCGTTCCGAGCCGTGGAACGACATCGAATTCGATCGCGCGGTACGGGGATTCTGTGCCCAGTCATATCCGAAAGAGAACCTGTGGGAAATCATTGAATATCAGCCCCAACACACCGAACCACGAGGGGACAAGCTGGAGGGGGTCGAGGCCTACGAGGGATTCATACCGGACGAACTCGAACCATTTTACGTGTACGCTGCCGGGCAGGGGCATTGTATCAAAATAATACCTTCAATGCTGGAACAACAGGCTCTGGCGGGAGATCCGGAGGAATTCCTGTACCCCGCTCCGGTCAAGACCGTCCTCCGCTGTGGAGTGAGGTGGATGAAGGAATTTCCCGTCGCGCCCATCCCTTTTATTCCAGGACATGGTCTTGCCGTGCCTCCAGACGATTCAGAATTTTGACTATAGCAGTTCTCGAAAATTCTGTCGGATTAGTTCACGACTTTCTCCCACATTTCCAACCAGCCAATGATTTCACTGCGAGAAGTGGAACGACGAAGCAATCTCGGTTTTGGTAGGATTGAGATTGCTTCGGGATTCGCCCTCGCAATGACAGTCTTCAAATCCTTTCGCGTAATCAAAACCGATATTACTTGTGAGAATCCCTCTATGAAGCGTTACCCCAGGCTCAGCCGTTACGTTTCCGCGTTGCCTGATTTATGGACAAGCTCATGCCTGTTCAGTAAAAAAAAAGCCGGAAAAATGTTTCCGGCGCGCGAATGTGTAAGGGGTATGACTTTGTGAGGCGGCTGGAACGAGTACTAATTTTACAAATTATTTTGTCATAGTCATTACGGCAAATAGCTCACCCCGTCACATCAGGTGCGCCGCCTATATATAACCGTCACCTTTCGGTGGAATACTTACCTGTAATACAACATGTGTGCCAGCTCCTATATTGGCTCATATATCGAACTGTTATAAAAAGCATTGCACGAGGGTAGCGTGGCGAGTGGGGCAGAATTACCCATTCTGAGGCATGTTTGACGTGCAATTACCGCCCGCTTGGCGGTTTCCGGGTGAGCACTACGAGTTCTTGAAGTGGGGTTCGAGAACCCCGCGAGACGCGGGTGCAAGTAATGTGCTTGCACAGTGCGCATGCTCTTCTCGCAGGGTCGGCTACGACACCGAGTAGGATTGTTTAGGACGGAGGTTTTAAGTAGCTAAAAAGACTTGAATAATCATCAGCCCAGGGCCTCTTGCCCGGGTCTGCATGAAAGCGCCTCCAGCCAGCCTGTTCCACGAGTCTTTTCATGTCTTGCTCTCTTCGAGCAACTACGCCCCAAGCGGAACTGGAACCAAGAGAATGCCTTTCTTGCTCAGCAGTCAGGATCTGAGTCATTCCACAACCCGGCGCGCCGCAACTCTTGGCCAGGTTCGCCAGAACCGAATCCAGTTTCAAATATTGATTTGATATGTGAAACGCTACGATTCCGTTCGGCCTCAATTTCCTCAGATACAGATTCAGTGCCTCTGTGGTGAGAAGGTGAACCGGAACTGAATCCGAGCTGAACGCATCTAAAAAAATCACGTCAAAGGAATTGTCCGGCGCCTTGCTCAAGAGCAATCGGCCGTCACCGTGGACTACTTCCACCTTTGCCTTGCAGTCTCTCAAGTAGGTAAAATACTTGGCATCTTGAGCGACCGCGGCAATTTGCGGATTGATTTCGTAAAAAGTCCAGTGGTCCAAAGGGCCGGCATAGGTGGCCATGGTACCCGCGCCCAGGCCGATCACCCCGACCGTGCGCCCATTCGGGGCAGGAGGAAGGCTGGCAAAAACCTGCCCCAGAGGTCCGCCTCGATAATAATACGATGTAGGCTCATTCCTGCGCTTGGGATCCAATGCTTGTTTTCCGTGTGACGTATGCCCGTGAAACAAGGTCACCACGCCGTCTTGCTTTGCCAAATCAATCCTCAAAGTTCCAAAGAATCCCCTGTCCCGGAGAACCGTATTGGATTCGATATGGGTAACAAGAAATCCCACCAGGAGAAACGCGGCCAATCCCGCTCCGAAGCGAATCGGTCGCTTCCTGGACAGATAAATCACTATGGCGAGCGCTGTTCCTACGACCGCTGTTGCGCGCTGAGTGAGAAAGAAAGACCACATATGGTTTGCAAGCAGCAGCGATCCTCCCGCTGCAAGCACTGCAACGGGAATGCAGAAGTCCCTCACCGAAGGCCGATTTCCGTCGCCTGCGGAGGACGGCATACACATTGCCGCAACGACGAGCACGATCGGGTATTCAAGTAAACCGGTAAACAAAACCGGTGCCACCAGCGCACTGAATATTCCGCCCACGACTCCGCCCGTGGCCATCCACAGGTAAAATTTCGTCAGGTGCTCAGCGGCCGGACGCGTTCTCACCAACTCTCCGTGAAAAACCATTGCCGTCACGAACAATGTCAGAAGGCATAGGAGAGACATTTTCAGCAGTTCCGTCTCATGGAGCCAGAAATCGGAAAAGCTCAAACCCACCAGAACCACGGGCAAAAGCAGGACCATGAGCCTGTGCGAGAGAAGCTCGGTTCGGTGAAAAACCAATATGAAAGTCAAGAAATAGACGCCCAGAGGAACAATCCACAGAAGAGGAACCGCAGCAATATCCGTTGTCATGTACGTGGTGACACTCTGGAGAAGGCTGGACGGAATCGCTGCCAGAATCAGCCATTTCATGCCTTGCCACGTACCGGGCGCGGGTGAAACAACAGCCGTTCCGCCAGGCACATGCCCGCCTTTTCGCCAGAGAAGGGCAGATAGTACGACAATAGACACAGTAAGAAATATGTAGCCCCCGCTCCACCCCAGACTCTGGGCCGCCAGCGTCAGGTTCGGCTCAACGATCGCGGGATAGCCGAATAAACCGATCAGGCTTCCCCAATTACTCGCGACGTAGAGAAAATACGGATCCCCGGAGTATTTGTCCCCGCTGGATAAGAACCACCGTTGCAGCAGCGGAGCGGTCGCGCACAGCAACAAGAAGGGCAAACCCAACGAAACCGAAAGCAAAAGAAATAACCATGGTGTCGGATTCGTTTCCGTCGGCGGTGTCCAGCCTAAGGGAATGCTGATGGGGAGGAGAACCAGACATAAAACCAGCAACACCCCATGGGAAATCAGCTGATGCCTCAGCACGAACTTGCTTTGCAGATGCGCGTACAGATAACCAAGCAACAAGGTTCCCTGGAAAAATACAAGACACGTGTTCCAGACCGCTGGTGTTCCTCCCAGGTACGGCAATATCATCTTGCAAAACATGGGTTGAATCCACAAAACGAGCGCCGCACTTACGAACAAAGTCAAGGAGAAGAGTCGATACACGAATAGGGCTCCATGGTGCGAGAGGACAAAAGAGAGAAATCCAAACAGGAGTTCGTAGGAACTATCTCAAGAAGCTCATGTTAATTTATCTGCGCATCCCGTGTCAATCCAAGCAGGTAGTGCCGGATGGCGAAAAACAACTGAGAATAGACCGGGAGAGCCCTGTGGTTTCTCCAGTAGGGACATCCGCAAGAATACGATCGCGGGATCTTAGAGTAGAGGATAGGGGACCGACATACACGAACGGCCTTTATTGGCCGCTTTTCTGCCTAGATATTGATTGAGAGACTGCCGCGTACTTGGCAAGAGCCGCACCATAATGTTTCCAAGAACGCAGAAAGCCCATGTGCATCTGCCCTCGAAGGACCGCCAGAAATACGAAATAAAATGATTGGCGTGCCCTTTAAGCAGCAAACAGATCAGGCGCCGGCGTTTACCCCACGCTCTCGCGCCCTCCACATGGGCTTGTGTGTTTAGACACGTGTGGTGGTACAGGGTTCCCGAGTTTCTACATTGACAGAAAAAAAACGGAATCATGCCTTTGCCAAAGAATCGGTTCATAGAACCACTGTCATTGCGAGGAGTTAAGCGACGAAGCAATCTGTTCTTAACGGTCAGGAGATTGCCGCGGGCTTACGCCCTCGCAATGACGGTCACATTCTTTCTCAAGTGAATAAGTCCCATTCTCGATCGAAACGGAAATGGGTACAAGCCCCATATCTACGCGATGTCTTCCAAAAAAAACCAAATGGTGAGAAAACAATTGCAAACAGTTCTTTTGTTCCTTATGATGAACTTATTGCCTCCTCTCATCTCATACTCAGACGGCATTTCCGTCTTGACGGAATCAGAAGTATCAAAAGCAATTATCTGAATCCCGCTCTCCGGGCGCATCTTTCGGTACCATCAAAAAGCTGACGTGGCCCGGATGTCGCGGTGACTCAAAACCGGAACGCTTGAACGCGGCGAGATGCGCAAGAGGATCGGACTCGGAGTCTTGCCGATGCCTGCGACGATCTTTGCCGAAATGGCTCAATTGACGACGCATAGCCGCGAGGGGGCAGACGTTGATTCAAGAAATAGTAGACATCTTTCATTCATCACAACCTGGCCGATCGCTGAACTGATTTGGCAATGCGGGAGGGCGGCACGCACTAGGATTCGCTCCGGGAGTCGCACCGGCCAGTCGAAACAGTTCGGGTCCATCCACGATGAACCAAACGAACAGGAGGTTTTCATGGGCATGTACGACGTGTTCGTGGCGGCAAAGAATGGGCAAGACGCCCGCGTGCTCAATGCCATGGGTCTTGACCTGCATCGTCGCGGGATGAGGAAGGAGGGAAGCAAGCCGAATGAAGGAATAACACAATTTCGCAAGACCTGTGAGGGAGGAAAGCCATGAAAAAGTCTTATTCGGAACGAATAGTAGTCGTGACAGTTTTCATGATCACAATCCTGGGTTTTTGGGGGATCGTTGCGGCGGAAGCAACGGCGGCGCCGAATCTCTTTGAATCAATTCCCGCAGACCGCCTGATAATGCCGGAAGCTACGAACGAGGCGCTGGCCAAGATCAAGCAGGATAAAACCACCATCGACGTCAACGTGGTGACAATCAATCCCTCCGTATTTAACGAGAAAAAGATCAACCTCAATGTGCCTATGGCAGCTCCGATGGAAGCGGAAACCGCGGAAATCAGCAGAAGAGGGCCGAACGATTTTACCTGGGTCGGCAAATTCCCACAACCTGCCGGGGATGCGATCATGGTGGTAAAGAACGGGCAAGTAACGGGATCGATACGCGCCGGAACAGCGTTGTACCGCGTGTGGCCGCTGGGAGAAGGAAAACACGCGGTGGTACAGGTCGATCAATCCAAATTCCCGCCGGAACACCCCCCCAGTTTTGAAAAAATTCAGCCCGGTACGCTGCCACCTCAAAAAGAGAAGGGAGATCAGCAAAGCACGGGACCCACCCCGATTACCGTGCTGGTGGCATACACTCCGGCCGCAGAAGCGAAAGTACTAGGACCCATGGACTCATTCATCCAACTCGCCGTTACCGAGTCCAACCAGTCCTACCAGAATAGCAAGATCAACCTGACATTGGTGTTGGCAGGGATTCAGAAGGTAAACTATCAGGAGAGCGGCAGTTTCGATACAGATCTGGATAACTTTAAGGGTATGACCGACGGAGCCATGGATGAGATCCACAGCTTACGGGATCAGAAGAAGGCTGATGTTTGCGTATTGATCGTTGATAACAATCAGTATTGCGGGCTCGCCGCCGCGATTTTGGCCAAACCGGAAACCGCTTTCGCAGTGGTTTATTTCAAGTGTGCCACAGGCTACTACTCATTCGCTCATGAAATAGGACATTTGCAAGGAGCGAGACATAATCTTGAAATGGATCCAACCCTGCAACCATTCCCGTATGGCCATGGCTACTATCTCAATCCCAAGTGGAGAACGATCATGTCCTATGCCAACCCTTGTAATTGCCCCAGAATTCAATACTGGTCGAACCCGAACGTGCAGTACGAAGGTGTGCCCATGGGCACGAGCGAAAGGAATAACAATGCGCGGGTCTTAAATGAAACTGCTGCATACGTGTCAGGATTTCGGCAGTAGGAGAAAGCGGAGCCTCAGGTGACGACCAAACGAGAGGACGTTGGCGAAGCACAACGGTTGCCCAGTTGAGAAGTAAAGACCTGTTGAGTCTTGGAATGAGGCCACTCGGAACGCTCGGGAATGTCACGTTCTTATGACCCGATGGCTATGGGATAGGCAAAGCTACAGTAGTCAAGCATTCAGACGAGCAAGTAGGATGGATGAATCGCTCAGGGGGGTTCTCGACCTTACGGAAGAACCGCCTGCCATACACGTGTACGGCTCTGTCATCGTGTACCGCGATGACGATGCGGTAGAGATTGACCGAATCGAAACCAGGGAAGGCGATATATCCGTTCTCCTGTTGAAAGTGAGAGTTAAAGAAGGCGTTCTGCCCATGAAGGGGGTGATGCGTACGTGGGAGTATCAGGAGAAGGGTGAGCACGTCCGAATGTACACTCACGTCCAGGTCCACGGGATCGAGGGTGGAACGGGAACCGTCGAGGTCCGAGCGCTCGGACCAAAATCATGACGCCTGCAGGCCGGGGGCCTGAAACTGCCGAGAATGAGGCAACATGTTGCAAAGAATGTGTTCAGACAGCTTGAAGCCTGCTGAATGATCGGCATGTGTCAACCGACAATCATTGTCGGCTAAAAATTGAGTGCTATAGGGATTCTCAGAGGTAATGCCGGTTTCGGTTACGCGAAAAGATTGAAAGATTGTCATTGCCAGGGCAAAGCCCCAAGCAATCTCCAACTGACCAGAACTGAGATTGCTTCGTCGTTCCACTCCTCGCAATGACATGATTGGACCACCGAAATACAGGTGGGTAATTATGAGAGAGGCCCCGACAAAATTTTCGAGAAGTACTATAAGTGTACCCGTTCAAACGACGGGAATAAGCAAGAAAATCAACCATCCCTCCACAACGATTCACAAAAGAAAGGGACGGAAATCCATGAAAGAAAAGTATGTCATCTTGCGGAAAGGCGGAACGTTCATGACGCACGGTGCGTTCGCCGGTCCCACCGGGACGGTTCTGGAAACCATGTCCTCTGCGCCTACGCTCGAAGTGAATGTGGATGAAGTTTCCAAGAAAGACATCCGTGCACTCCAGCGGGACAAGAGTGTTGAGGGCGCAGCTCAGATCATGCCCATGAAGCTGATCGAGCCCATGGCCGTCACGGATGTCGCGTCGCCTGCCGCAGGAGGCGTGACGTGGGGCGTAAAAGCCGTTCGTGCCGATACTTCTCCGTATTCCGGTGATGGGATCATTGTCGCGGTCCTGGATACGGGAATTGACGCTACGCACCCCGCTTTCTCAGGGGTCCAGCTGGTGCAGGAGGATTTCACGGGTGAGGGCAACGGAGACACGCACGGTCACGGGACTCATTGCGCGGGCACCATTTTCGGACGCAACGTGAACGGGCTGAGAATCGGAGTGGCCCCTGGAGTGAAGAAGGCTTTGATCGGCAAAGTGATAGGGAGGCAGGGAGCTTCTACGGACCAGCTCTGGAGAGCCATTCAGTGGGCGGTGGACAACGGTGCCAACATCATCTCAATGTCGTTGGGCATGGATTTTCCCGGATACGTAAAATATCTCATGGATGTGGAAAACATCCCGGCAGAACCCGCTTCTTCACGAGCCCTCGAGGCGTACAGGGCCAATGTGCTTCTATTCCAGGATTTGGCTCGGTTCATCAACTCACAGGCGAGCTTCATCCAAGGCACCGTCGTCATCGCGGCAGCAGGAAACGAAAGTAACCGGCCGTTGTGGGAGATTGCGGTCGCCCCTCCTGCCGTTGCCACAGGCATTGTTTCGGTGGCAGCGCTTGGCGAAGGAACGGGCGGCCTGGTGGTAGCGGTGTTTTCCAATACTGGAGCCGAAGTCAGCGCTCCCGGCGTCGGAATTATTTCAGCCAAGCTGGGAGGAGGGTTGGCGTCCATGGACGGCACGAGCATGGCAACACCCCACGTTGCCGGTGTTGCTGCACTCTGGGCCGAGAAGATCAAGAAGAATCTGGCGATTACTCCCGGCAAACTCATCGCGGACGTGGTGGGAAACTCAAGCATTGCTGAACTGGCCACGGGTTTCGATGCCGTCGACATAGGCAATGGCCTGGTGTTGGCTCCCCAGCAGTAAATCGAGAGATTCCGTTTGGGGATGGGCTCTTTGTCTTCAGAAAAGAGGAGGAATTATTTCATGGCAGATATGAAGATTCTCGAAACATTGTCCATCGGGGAATTAAGGGCCGAATTGGCCGCCCGAGAAGCGAAGGCGAAGGGGGCGCTGGCGATCCCTGCCGGTGCGTCACTCAAACACGTCGACGATGCAAGTCTTGTGGATTTCCTGAGATCGCAGCAGAAAGTCATCTATGGTGCCGACGACCGCAAGGATCTCTACGAGTTGCCTCAGGACGATCGCATGAAATCCAGTGCCGATAGTGTTGTTGCGTTGTTCCAGGCAGGCAATGTCAAAGACGAGGGAGACGGAACCTCCTCCCTTTTCACAAGCAACTTCGGCGTGTCCCGCAATCTGTGTCCTCAAGAGCGATTTCGCGACCAACCGGTGGGCGCATTCTGTACCGGATTTCTCGTAGCCCCGGATATCATCGCCACGGCAGGACACTGCGTGAATGCAGCGAACGTCCAGGACGTACGTTTCGTGTTCGGTTTCGAGATGCTCGGCCCAACGTCACCTCGATTGAACGTGGGGAACAACGAAATTTATCGCGGCGCGGAGCTTATCGGCAGAGAACAGGTCGGCACCGGACCAGATTGGGCTTTGGTCCGCCTCGACCGGCAGGTAACCAATCACCCTGTGCTGGCCATCAGGAAGACGGGGAAAATCGGGAAGGATCAGCAGCTTTACGTGATCGGCCATCCAAGCGGCTTGCCCAAGAAGGTAGCGGCAGGAGCTGCAGTGCGAAATAATGACGCTGCAGGCTTCTTCGTGGCCAATACAGACACGTACGGAGGCAATTCTGGTTCTCCTGTCTTCAATAGTGGCGACCACGTTGTGGAAGGGATCCTGGTACGGGGCGAGACTGACTTTGTGCAGCAGGGCAACTGCTACGTCTCCCTGGTATGTCCGGCCGCCGGATGCCGGGGTGAAGACTGTACGCGAACAACCGTGTTTTCTTCGCTGATTCCGTAAGGATGGGCTATCAGTATCGGGGAACTGCATCTCGCAACCCCGCGTCCCGCGGGGTCCCCGACCCCAACCTCGAGAACGCTATACCGCCGCCGGATGCCGTTTCTCCCCACGAGAAATTTTGGGCTCGGCAGACGACGGAAGTTTCCGGCAGGGTTTTGGCGGCTTGACGGCACAGAAGGCCCCCGATGTTACTTCACATGCGCATTCCTATGAGTTCATGAGGGTCGGCTTCCGGAATAATCATGATCGCGCATTGGACAGGATACGTCAGAGCCGTATTACTTGTCGTCTCCTGTAAGAAAAGAGAAAGGGGAGGGAGTCAGGATCTTGATAGTCTCGGGCTCGAGGCCGTCGAAGGCGAAGTCTTCGACCGGTATCCGGGACTGTTATACTTCAAGTCGACGAATCCTACCAAAATGGGGTACACTGGATTTCTATCTTGTGCCCTTGCACCTGAAGGCTCGTGAGGAAGGAAGCAAGAGACCAATCATGGCAGCGCGAATTCTCGGCAGGCCGTCCGAAGCGAAAGGGACGTCTGGCTGGCAGACGCATTCCTCATGCGCAGCACTAGAAATTGTCGGATGACCAAATCGTTTAGAATTGCGCAAAGAGGAGGCAATTCATGAAGATCCACGTTATTTTTTACAGCATGTACGGTCACATTTATCAGATGGCTGTCGCAGTCGCCGAAGGGGCTCGAGAGATCGACGGTGCTGAAGTCAACCTGTACCAGGTACGCGAACTGGTTCCGGATGAGGCGCTGGCGAGAACCGGCGCCAGGGAAGCGAGACAGGTCTTTGCCCATGTACCCGAAGCAGAGCCCGGCAAACTGGTGGAGGCTGACGCACTCATATTCGGTACTCCCACTCGTTTTGGGAATATGTGCGCGCAAATGCGCAATTTTCTGGATCAAACCGGACAATTATGGGCCAAGGGTTCTCTGGTGGGGAAATTGGGTAGCGTTTTCACCTGCACTGCCACACAGCACGGCGGCCAGGAAACCACGATCACCAGTTTCCACAGCACCTTGCTTCACCACGGTATGATCATCGCTGGCGTGCCGTACTCCGAGCAGCGGCTGCTGAATATGAAGGAGATTTCCGGAGGCTCACCCTATGGAGCATCCACCATGGCAGGCGGCGACGGTTCCCGGCAACCCACGGAAAACGAGCTGGCAATTGCCCGCTTTCAGGGAAGGCACGTGGCGCACATCGCCCGGAAGCTGTTCGGCTGACCGAAGGCCGTTCGTGCCAATGCAATTTCACTTTCTTGATGTGCACCGTTTTGCATCCGCATAAGGAAGTTTCGGGGATGGGCGCTGCTTGAAACCACGCGTCTCGCAGCCCGCGGTGCGATCTATACGGTCGCTCGTCCGGAAAGCCAAAAGTCTTTGACGGAGTTAACGGCCTGAATATATGCGTCGAGCTCAAGAGGTTTGGTGATGCACAGGTTGGCGCCGAGATCGCGACAGGCTTGTAAATGAGCGTGTACCCGAGAGGTGGTCACAATGACCACCACAATGTTCTGGAGATCCGGATCTTGCTTGATTGCTGCCAGGACTTCTTTGCCACTGGCTTTGGGGAGATTCAGATCCAGCATCACCAAATCGGGTCGGGATTTCCCTGCGTAATTCCCGTGTTTGTATAAGAAATCCAGAGCTTCTTTCCCGTCTTGTACCACGTGAAGGCTGGTCGCGATTTCCCAGTCCCGCATTGCCTCTCTCGTTATGAGAACATCCACAGGATTGTCTTCCGCGAGAAGGATTTCCAGAGACGCGGCCTGCTCCGTCATGCGGTTCTCCCACCGGGAATTGTAATGTAAAAAGTGGAACCGATTTCTGTGTTCGACTCTACCCAAACTCGCCCGCGACCACTTTCCACAATCTTCGTGACGATGGCAAGTCCCGTTCCCGTGCCTTCTTCGATCACCGAGAGCTGTCGGCTGCCACTAATCGTTCGGCCCGGCTTTCCCTACTTTCTCCAGCAGATCATAAGCGCCGCGACATTTGACCGGACACAGTGATAGCAGTTCTCGAAAATTCTGTCGGATTCGTTCACCACTCTCGCCCACAGCCCGACCGTGCAATCATGTTATTGCGAGGAGTGGAACGACGAAGCAATCTTAGTCTTGGTCAGTTGGAGATTGCTTCGGGCTTTGCCCTCGCAATGACAATCGTTCAATCTGTTCGCCTAATCAAAACCGACGGAACTTTTGAGAATCCCTATAGCAACGCCGTGACATGCTTTTTCGGGCACGCTACATTATAGCCGATTACCTCATAGTGCCGAAAAAATTTTTCGGGGCATAGTCGGCATTTATGCTACTGGGGTTTCAAAAAAGTGAGATTGGGGAGCCAGCGTTTTGTGAAGAGTGTCCAGGCCAACCCCCTCCCGGAAACCGAACGTCCATGGTTACGGAGCCTGTTTTTTGAGTGCGAAAATAATTTCCGGGCTCCTCTTGACTGCTAATCACATCTGACTTAAGGTCATTAAAGACTCATGGACAATTCGGGGAGACCGTTATGGAAAGCTCCATTTCCAAGCTGGATTCAGGGCGATCGCCGTCACGGGCAACAAGGCCCAATAGACGCGAGCGACGCCGAACGGAAATGCGTGAGCGGGTGATCCGCGCAGCACTGCGGCTCTTTTCTGAACGCGGGGTGACCGCGACTACCGTCGAAGACATCACGAATGAGGCGGATGTGGGCAAAGGGACGTTCTTCAACTATTTCCCCAGCAAAGAAGATATCTTGGCACATCTTTGCCAGTTGCAAATGGGGAAAATTCGTGAATTCGTGGCACGATCGCTACACTCCCGAGAATCAATGGACCGCGTGCTGTACGAGCTTGCTTTGATACTTATAGAGGAATTCAGCAATTCTCCCGCTTTGGTGAAAGCCATCCTCGCCGCGTTGTTTTCAAGCGAGTCGGCCCGTGAGCGGATGGCGGACGATTTCGCTGAAGACAGAGAGGTACTTGCGGCATTAATGGCCGCACGTCAAGATCGCGGAGAGATTCGAGACGATCTTACGCCGTCGGAATTGGCGCTCCAGTTCCAGCGCGCCCTTTTCGGCACAACGGTCTTGTGGTCGTTGGATCCGTCCAAGCCGTTGTCTGAACATTTAGAGCAGATGTCAAACGTACTCTGGCGGGGTATCCGAACCCAAGCGGCACCCTGAGAACATATTGATGCGCAACAAAACCTTTCTTGATATACGATCGGACAGCGAGCCTCCTGAAAAGCCGAGACCGCGCGAGAGGACCGCTTTCCGGGGAGACTTTCACAGGAATACACGGAGATACATGAAATGCGAAGACATTCTGTGATTGCACTTGCAGTGATCTGCGTTCTGAGCGCCTTGGCGGCCGGCTGCGAAAGGAAAGCCCAGTCCGCGTTTACTCGGCCGCCCGCAATTGTATCCGTGTTCGCTGCGATTCAGCGGGATGTACCGGTCTACCTCGACAGCATCGGCAAGTCTGTCGCGAGTGAGGTAGTTTCCATTCAACCGCAGGTCTCGGGCCGCATCACTGAAATTCATTTCGTCGACGGCGCAGACTTGAAAAAGGGCGACCTGCTCTTTACCATTGATCCGCGACCGTACATGGCAGCGCTCAAACTTGCCGAAGCGACTCTTGCGGAGAAGAAAGCGGCGCTGGAACTCGCAAAAATACAGTTCAACCGCTATGCCGGCCTTCTGGAGACCAAATCCGTTTCGCAATCCGATTACGACCAAAGAAAGAACACGTTGGATATTGACGAAGCTCAGGTGCGAGAGAGCCAGGCTCAAGTGGACACCGCGCGCCTCAACCTGGAGTACTGCACTATTCGCTCGCCGATAGAAGGACGGGCAGGCCAGCGGCTCGTGGATGTCGGTAACGTGGTGGCGGCAAACACAGGATCCCTCCTGGTCATCGGGCGCCTGGACCCGATCTATGCGGATTTTACCATTCCCGAAGAAGACCTTACGGTCGTGCAGCGTAATATGCGGGGAGGAACTCTTAAGGCAGAGGTACGATTGCCCGATGATCCCGACCAGCCACGGGAAGGGAAACTCACGTTTCTGGACAATGCCGTTCAAGAAGGGGTAGGTACGGTAAAGCTCCGGGTAACGATTCCCAACGGCGATCATCACTTCTGGCCGGGCCGCTTCGTCAAAATTCGCCTGGTCTTGAGCACGATTCAAGGCGCGGTGCTCGTTCCCGCGGGTGCTCCCCGGATGTCTGCACAGGGTTCATTCGTGTACGTCATCAATGAGGATTCAACGGCCGAGTTGCGGCCTGTGAAGCTCGGACAACGGCAAGGAGAGCTGGTCGTTGTTGATGAAGGGCTAAAACCGGGTGAGCATGTGGTCACCAACGGTCAACTGGGAGTCGTACCCGGCGGCAAGGTCCGGCTGGAGGAACCTCGCCCTGCAGGCAATTCAGGTTCGGAGAGGCAGGAGGACAAATCATGAATCTCTCGGAACCTTTCATCCGCCGGCCGGTTATGACTGCGGTTTTGACGGTTTCCGTGATTCTATTCGGCGTTCTCAGCTATCTGCGGCTCCCTGTGAACGACCTGCCCGCGGTGGATTACCCTGTCATCCAGGTGGACGTCGATTATCCGGGAGCGAGTCCCGACACGATGGCCAACAACATTGCCACGCCACTTGAACGGGCATTCATGCAGATAAACGGGTTGGAGCTCGTGACTTCCAAGAGCACGCAGGGTCACACGAGCCTTACGCTTCAGTTTGTTCTGGAAAAGAGCATCGACGCTGCTGCGACTGACGTGCAGACTGCCATCACTCAGGCCACCGGCAACCTCCCCGTGGATCTTCCTGCGCCGCCGACCTTTTCCAAAACCAATCCCAACGACCAACCTATCCTGTACATTGCGCTCACAACGGACTCGATCACACGGGGTCAGCTTTACGATTATGCCAATACTCAGGTGGGCGAGCGGATCAGCATTCTTCCGGGTGTGAGTCGGGTCAACGTGTTCGGGACCAAGTCCGCTGTTCGTATCAAGGCGGATCCATCCAAGATGTGGGCTCGAGACATATCCATGGATGACCTCGCAACCGCAATAAAAAACGGCACGAGCTACACCGGTGCCGGGCAGTTCGACAGTGCTTCCGGGACGGCATTGCTCAACCCGAAGGGCCAGTTGGACAACGCCAGAGAGTATGGGAATCTCATCGTTGCCTCCAGGAAAGGGGCGCCGGTGTACCTGCGCGATGTGGCTCAGGTGACGGACTCGGTTCAGGACGAGCGGATCAATATGCGGTTCTGGGCCCGGGGATATTCCGTTCCGTCGGCAACGGTGGTCGTGGCGGTGTACCGGCAAGCCGGGTCGAACGCTGTGGATGTGGCGAGGAGCGTGCGCGATCTGCTGCCGGTCATCAACGCGGAACTACCCGGATCCGTGCGCGTGACGCCGATTTACGATCGTTCCCAGACTATCGTCAATTCTGTGGATGACGTTCAGTGGACCCTGGTTATTGCCTTTATCCTGGTGGTGATCGTGATCTTTGTCTTTCTGGGAAGAGCCACTGACACCCTGATCCCGGTCGCTGCCCTGCCGTTGTCTCTGCTTCTGACTCTCGTGGCAATGCGGCTGCTGTCATACAGCCTCGACAACCTCTCCCTCATGGCGCTCACCCTGGCCATCGGGTTCCTCGTTGACGATGCGATAGTATTCCTGGAGAACACGGTGCGCCGCATGGAGCATGGGGAGAAGGCGCTGCCGGCCGCAGTGAATAGTGCCCAGGAAATCAGCTTCACGATTCTGTCCATGACCATCTCGCTGGCAGCCGTGTTCATCCCTCTGGTGTTTATGTCAGGGCTGATGGGCAGGGTTTTTCGGGAGTTCGCAATCACCATCGTGGTGGCGATCTTCGCTTCAGGCATTGTCTCGCTTACACTCACACCGCTCATGTGCGCGAGGCTGCTCAAGGACCGGGGGAGTGGATCCAGGCAAACGTGGATGGAACGGGTGGTGGGTGGTGCCGAAAAGCGGGTGCTCGCCGCCTATGGAAGCTCACTCTGGTGGTTTCTGCGTCGAAGATGGATCTCTGCACTTATCTGGGTAGTCTGCCTCGTGGGAACGGTGGGGCTCTTTATCGCCATTCCGAAGACCTTTCTGCCCACCGGTGACAGCAGCTTCATCTGGGGAGTCATGATTGCCGGGGAGAGTTCTTCTCCCGAGCAGATGCGAACCCTCCAGGACCGGGCCGACGAGATCATCCGGGAAGATCCAGCGGTCGACGCTTCATTTACCATGACCGGAAACAGCAGGTTTCTCTCGTCCAACCAGGGATTGCTCCTTGCGTTCCTTAAACCGCCGGCCGACCGTGCGCCCATCCAGAGCGTCTCGGGCCAACTGATGGGCAAGCTTGGAGTCATTCCGGGCATTTTCCCGTTCTTGAGGCCTTTCCCTGTGCTTGAGATCAGTACGGGTGCGACGAACCGCAACCAGGGCCAGTACGCCTTCTCCGTTTCCGGAGTATACCCCCGCCAGGTATATGACGTTGCTGAAAAGCTTATGGGCAAGCTCAGGCAGTACCCGGGGTTTCAGACTATATCTTCCGACTATTTCAACAACACGCCCAACCTTGAAATCGACATCCGCCGCGATCAGGCCAGGACGTATGGCGTGTCCGAGACGCGGATCCTGAACCTTCTGAGAAACGCGTACTCACAAAATTACCTGTACCTTATCAAGAAGCCCGAGGATCAGTATCAGGTGATCCTGGAGGTCAAAGATGCCGAGCGCTCCAAGCCGGAGGACCTCTCGCTGCTGTACATCAAGTCCGATGATGGAAAGAATCTCGTGCCTCTCAACGCCTTGGTTTCCTGGAAAACTACTCTCGGGCTCCAAAGTGTGAATCACCTGAATCAGTTCCCGAGCGTTACTTTCTATTTCAATCTCAAGCCCGGCGTAGCCATGGGGGATGCCACGGATTTCATCACCAAGACAGCCGCGGACATCGTGCCGCCGACGATGCGTGCCGATCTCCAGGGCGAGGCCCTCACGTTCCGCAATACGGTGAGCGACTTGACTGTGTTGATGGCATTGGCCGTATTCGTGATGTATGTGATTCTCGCGATTCTCTATGAAAGCTACGTCCATCCCCTGACAGTGCTCTCGACACTTCCCACTGCTCTGGTTGGCGGGCTGTTAACCCTTTTCTTGTTCGGGGAACAGGCCTCTCTCTATGCCTTCGTGGGCATGTTCATGCTCATGGGAATAGTCAAGAAAAATGGAATTATGATCGTTGATTTTGCCCGCCAGAGGGTTGAGGCAGGGCAGACCGCGGAACTGGCCATTCACGACGCCAGCATGGATCGGTTCCGACCCATCATCATGACCACCCTCGCTGCAGTCATTGGCGCCATCCCAATCGCGGTGGGGTTTGGCACGGATGCAGCCTCTCGCCGCCCCCTGGGCCTGGTGGTTGTCGGCGGTCTGGTGGTGTCCCAGTTCATAACGCTGTACATTACCCCCGTAATCTATTTGTACCTGGAAGAGTTCCAGGAAAAGGTACTGGATCGCACCTCCTTCTTCCGTGCTGCACACGCTCGGACTCCCCAGGCCGACGCCGTTGAGGTGGTTCCTCGGAGTCTAAGACGTCGAAGACAAGCATAGATAACGTGAATGTGCATTTCACTGAGCTAGCTCGAGTGGTGTCCCGCAGATAGCTTTCAAATCACAGATACGGATTCGCTTTTTTACAGGTAACTCGATTCCGGGCACAGGCTGGGGGCACTCCTTCGCTGCGGACGACGCAGAGCCGTCTCATCACTTCTCTCGGGAGAGCCCCCAGCCCTTACATCTCATAAATCTTGTGGCGAATCCGTATGATTTGGCCAGCAAGCGAGTCAGTGTCATTGCGAGGAGCGACGCGACGAAGCAATCTCCCGCCTTTATTCTGCAACTACGCGAGATTGCTTCGCTTCGCTCGCAATGACAAAACCGGCTTCCCTTGCTCGATGAAAACTTCGGGACAGCCCCAGATAGCCGGTTACGTATGTTACTTGTGGGACAGCACACTAGATGTTCTTGTGTGTGGACTTCGGGGAGGAACTTCTTACAAAGAGTGCTCCCCGATAATTGTCTTTGGACTGCCATTCCGTACAACGGCCCTACTGGCCGCCTGTTATTGAGGGAAGCTGCTGTGCCCTCACGACTGGCGGCGGATTCCATTTGCCCACGAGTACTTCCTGTTTCGGCGCATAGAGCCGCATGGTCAAGTTGAAGCTCCCTTTCGGCGCGGGAAGCCAGTTCGCCTCCTTAGCCGGGCCCGGGTTCTCGTTCTGGAAATACAGGTCGAGAGAACCATCCGGATTGTACTTGAACGGCATCCAGTTGCTAACCGCGAATCGATTGAGGTTATTTGCTACCTGGAAGCCTTCTTGGTCGTATAGGGTGATGGACCAGAAAGCATGCACGGGTGGCATGGCATCCTTATCGAAGTGGATCGTGTACTGGCTCGCGCCGTCCAGCGGCTTGCCTGACTCGTCTGCGAGATTCAACGGGTAGATGGCATCCTGGGGGAGGTTTGCACCGAGTCCCTGCTGCGCGACGATGGCGCGTTTCAGGTAGTAGTTGCCGTACACGCCCATGGTGTCCGTGTTCATGGACCAGCCGTTGACGACCCGTGCGAGGCTGGGAGCTTTCCACAGCATCAACTTCCGAGCCTGTTCCGGTACAGTCTCCAGCGCTTTCTTGATGGCGGGATCGACCTTGTCGATGTCGAAACTCTGGCCCGGTTCAATGCCGATGCGCTTCATCATCGCGATGATTGGCTGATCCGTGATGTGAGGCGAATGCAGCTTCATGAGTTCAGCCGCATAGGCGAAGAACGTGCCGGCAGGCATGGTGTCGACTTGAACCTTCGCCGGCGTTTTCATGTCGATTGCCGGATCGATCTTCACCTGAACCGGGACGGCCGCTTTGCCCCACTGTGAAAGGGGAGTGAGCTTGTACCCGGCCTGGATCTTGTGAACGGCATCGTAGTCCTGAGGGCCGTCCGTCTTGGTTCGACCGATAGCCCAGACGTACGGCGTGGGGGCGTCGATACGCTGGGTGCCCTTCGGGAGTTGGAACTCCTCGATGATTCGATCTCTTAAATCGGGCCTCCAGCCGGGCGGAACAACGATGAAAGTGCCGGCTTGCGTGCCGGTTGTGCGCCACCCCGGCGATGCGAACACATCTGTCCACATGTCCAGCATGGGAAGCAGGTAGTAGCGGCCACCCGTATCGGGGACCGAAACTACCATGGGTCCATTGGTGAGATCGAGCCATGCAATTGAATAAAGGGTATCAAAATTGGGTCTGACAACAAGTTTCATGTTCGCCGGAGGGTACTCGGGAATGTTTACAAACGTATTCATGGGCCCTCTGCCCAATTCTTTTCCGGGTTCTATGTTGGTGGATTGTTTGCGGGTGGTGTCCATTGTGATGAGCGAATAGAAATAAATATAAGCTTCCACGCCGATGGCGTGTGCCTCCTGTTCGCTCGTTGCCGCTCGGCTCGTGGCCGGTATGCTCGTCAACATCATGGCCAGCAGCCCTGCTAGGGCCAATGGCGGAAAAAAAACCTTCCGCAGCAATTTCCGCTGAAGAATCATATGCTTTCTCCCTCTTCCCCGTTCGTTAGCTTGCCGGATACCCGCTGTCTGAAAAGACACAAACAAGTATCTCTTACGAGTCAGTCATATACAGAATCTTAAATAGCAATTCTTGAATCGAATCTTGATCGTCTCCCTTGAAACGCGTGTGATATTACCTTTCAGCCACAATGCGAATTTCAGCAGGCACTTTCTTTGCCCCGCGTTCCGTGCTTGTACGGAAAAAGTGCACCAGTCTTCACCTACAAACCTACTTGTATTATTAGCATAGGGTCCTCTTCGCTGCCGGTCAACACTATAGGGATTCTCAAAAGTAATGTCGTTTTGATTACTCGAAACGACTGGAAGATTGTCATTGCGAGGGCAAAGCCCGAAGCAATCTCCAACCGACTGAAACTGAGATTGCTTCGTCGTTCCACTCCCCGAAATGACATGATTGGACCGCCGGAATACGGGCGAGAATTATGAGAGAATCCGAGACAATTTTCGAGAACTTCTATAACAGTGCGCTTGGCGCAGCACCAATGTCTGTTCAAAGCAGGGAGATTGGGGGAACGTGTTTTGCCTCCGATGGAGCCCACGCCCAAAAAACCTGAATATTGGAACAATGCCTCGCCCTCCTCATTCAGCGCTAGAAGAGAAGCCCGGCAGAGAAGGATGTAATCTGAACTCTCCCGCTAATATGAATCGAAAAGCGGAATAATGCATCTACGTTCATGAATGTGCCGGCAAGAACATCCGGTCGAATGAAGGCCGCGAACGTTCGCTCATATCTGAATGGAGAACCCGGAGATGTGCCATGATTTACAAACCGTCTTTCTGGTCGAGAGTTCCCGGGGTAACTCTTGTTCTAGGTGTATTATCCATGTTTTCGATATGGATTCCGAGTCAGGCCCACCCGGAACCTATCATATTTAGTGACAAGTTTCCTGCTGCTGACGTTGTTGAGAAGATTGATCTATTGAAACAGGGCGGATGGAAGGTGCAGTCGAGCACTAATGGCGACAAAACGACAGTTGTGGCCACGAGAACTGATCCTAAAACCGGCAGAACCACACAGGCAAACTACCAGTTCAGGGAAGGGGCTCAGGAATACTCGTGGTCGCAAGAGACTACAGACAAATTTGGAAGAAAAACCTCCGAGCAACACGTCACGGCTGATCAAATTCTCAGTAACGATGGCTCCAACGTTCTTAGACCCGGCCATGACCGGGTAGTGTCCCGATCGAATACAGATCCATCAACCGGCATCAAGACGACAACGACGTATGATGACAAAGGTAACTGGAACAAGGTTTCAAAGTACAATCCCCGATTTAATGAAACTACAGACCTTTTCCCGGATAAGACGCAAACAATCCATAGTGCCAGTGGCAAGGCGAGTAGCACAACCACGACGTACCCGGGCGGGCAATTCAAAACCCAGGTTACGCACGGCGAAGATGGGACTGTTTACACCTTCAACTACGATCAAAATGGAAAGATCGCTAGCAGCAAAATACAGAAACCTAATGGTGGCCCTACCGAGGAGATTACAGCTAATCCTGATGGATCTTCTATTCACGTTACCAAAAGCTCGGATGGAAAGATCGTCGGTACGCAATCCTGTGACAAGATAGGAAACTGCGTTGATGTTAAAGGCAATCAACAGCTAAAGCCGACCCTCGGACAAGATAAATCGCAGATTCAGCCATTCTCTAAGACCAATACAAACAATAAGGACCAGAACGCGAAACAAAACACAAAAATCCTTGGTAACCCCCAGTCGGCAAACCATGATAATAAGACTAAATTCAATGGTCAGGATTATCGTAAAACCCATACGGAGACTTTCGCTCGTGACGAAATGACTCCAGGTAAATGGCAAAGCAAAACCAGAGACAACTCTCAGAACAAGGCGTCGCAGAAAACCGACCAATGGAGTTCCTCTGCTGGATCATCAAATCATCTTAAACGATCCCGGAGATAGGCGAATTCTTCAACAGGCAAAAACCAGCTTAGACGCTACGCCGCTGATTCTGCTCACGCTTCAATCGACGTTTCTGGGATTCTCAGTTATTCAACCGCACTTTACACGCATGTCTTGCTCCTAACACAATAACCTTCACGGAGCTGAAGGCATAATCAATTCAGGAATTGAATCGACAGAAACAGGACACGCATGCGAAACAAAGACGCACGCAGATAGAGGAGCAACTGAAAGCTCTCGATGCCGAGACAACATCCGGGCCCGACGCCAATTCGGGTACAAAGAAGTGAAATTGGGGATATTTTTCTTGCAACGCGGCGTTCTCGCGGGGCACGCGAATCCCTATCCAAGATCCCGTCCTTACCCCGTTTTCACCTGCGCTTCACACCAGGCATAGAGAGCGTCATACATTGGGCTTTCCAACTCGATCTTCTTATGATCGTCACGCCCGTGCAGAAGGGAAAAGCCGTGGGCTATGGCATGCAAGCCGGCTCCTTGAGGAGACGTGTTGATATCGTCAGACACGTCTGCCGCATGGACGATTCTTGCCATCTCTACCAAGGCAGGATCGCCCGAGAGGCCGTACTTGAGCAGGATGGTCTCGAAAGAACAGCGGCCGTGAACGTCGTGTCCCAGTTCAACCCCCGGAACGTCGTACGGGATTGCTCCTTCCCGTTCCGAGACGGCCGCCACTTCGTCCAGAGGCACGAACAGGAATTCCGCATCCGTATCCACAAATCGTTTGATGAGCCAGGGGCAGGCAATCCGGTCCACTTTGGCATTCCAACGGGTAATCCATTTCATCTATCTTCCTCCACCCTTTCGCCAGCTTCAACCCAGGCCCTAATACCCCCTTGAAGAAACCGGACATTCGCATGTCCCTGCTCCAGTTTCTCCGCGATCGATTGGCTGACCGAGCCACCCTTGACGCAGTACACGACAATGGGCCGGTCTCGGGGGATTTCGTCACTCCAGTCATCGGCCTTTTCAGGATCGAGCCAGACTGCACGGCTTATGGTTTGCGGAGCCGCTTCGAAGTCGCCTCTTCTCCGGACATCGAATACAGCCGGTTTTTCGTTGCCTGCCAGCAGGGTCTTCAGATCTTCAGGTGTAATGGGCCGTGCCATGTTCAAATCTCCCTCAGAGATGCATTGTCTCTTCGTTCTCGTTCATTTTCCGTTTCTCCCGTTTCTTCCAAAAAGATACATCTGTATCATAATAAAGTCAAGTGTTGCAAATCGACATCCCCCCAACCTTGAAAGACGCAACATTGCAAAGACCTGAAACGACAGGAATCCGAGGATTCTTGGATGGACCGGCATCGACTCAAACCAATGCGCCTTCAAAAAGTAAAATTGGGGGGGCACTTCTTGTAAGAAGTTCTTCCCCAATTTCAAAGATTTGAAAGCAAATGGTGTCAGATGAACCAAGAAGAAAGATTCTGCGAAGCCAACGGGTTAGTCAGGGTTGGACCCGCAGAATGTTTTGGTTTCGGTACGCGTGGTTCTGCTGCATAATGCCATTCGCAGAGCCAAAGCCTCCGGTCCCCGATCCGTTCAGTTTTTTAGAGGTAGCTTAGCAAGC
>DATHCX010000227.1:0-119502 GCA_035319325.1 Desulfomonilaceae bacterium | reverse complement strand
TCGATTTTTCCGCGGGAATACTGTCTTATTCCCGAGCAAAGGGTATTTTCGCAGGGGTGTCGGTCAAAGGGAGCGTCATCGAAGTGGATTGGAGCGCCAATGAGGCATATTACGGATCCGAGAAGTCCATTGTTGACATTTTTTTCGGAGGCAAAGGCCCCATGTCGCCGGCAGCGGCCAGGTTGGTCCAGATCCTCAACCGGTATTAAGGATGCGCAGGTTGTGCATGAGAAATCCTCAAGAGCACCCCACATGTGAATTGACGGGATACTTTCCGGGCGTGATAGGGAAAGTAACCGAATTACACGCTGTATATTACTCGGAAAACTGGGGATTCGACCTTTCGTTTGAGACACAGGTGGGCCGCGAGCTTTCCGAATTCCTCAGCAGGTTCGATGCCCGGAAGGATGGATTCTGGGCAGCCCTGTGTAACCGCGACTTCGCTGGCGCTGTTGCCATAGACGGCGGTCAGCCGGAAGGGGCTCGACTGCGGTGGTTCATTGTCCGGCCTGATCTCCAAGGCAGCGGCATAGGAACTGTCCTTATACGAAAAGCCGTCGATTTCTGCCGGTCGGCCGGGCACAAGAACATCTATCTCTGGACGTTCAAAGGCCTGGACCAGGCTCGAACATTGTATGAGCGAGCCGGCTTCGTCCTCACCGAAGAGCACGAGATCGAGCAGTGGGGAAATACCATCGACGAGCAAAAATTCGAACTGGGCTTGTAAGCCAAATTGGTCAATAATTGCGCATAGTTCAAAAAAACGAATTGAACGTGAAACTTTTTGGATTCTCGGAAATCAAAAAATGGTGCGAAGACAAAAAACACCAGGAGGAAGATCCATTCATCTTCAGAGTGATTATCCAGTTTGATGGGGGTAATTGCCGGTTATTCGCGTTGCAATCGTGATCCCTGATTGAGATGATTTGATGCGAGAAGGAGAGAACCGATGAATTACCCTGTGCTATCAACAGGTCTTGAGCAGTTTCTGAGCCAGATCAGAAAAATCAAAGCGCTTTCCCCCCAGCGAGAATATGAACTAGCGGTGAAATATAAGGAAACCGGGGACCGTGAAGCCGCTCATGAGTTGGTGGTTTCGCATTTGCCCCTCGTTGTGAGGACCGCGTTCCGATACAAGCATTATAAGCTTCCCATCCAGGATCTCGTGCAGGAAGGCACTATAGGCCTGATGAAGGCCCTCAAGAGATTCGACCCGTACAAGGGTTACCGATTCGCCTCATTTGCAATATGGTGGATCAAAGCATACGTAAAGAATTTTATCGTCAAGTCCTGGAATCTGGTAAAATTGGGGACTACGCAGGCGCAACGGAAGCTATTCTTCAGAATGGGAGATATAGGAGAACATCTTGACCGGGAATCCCGGGATAAACGCATTGAGGAGCTTGCAGAACAACTCAAAGTAAAGACCGACGAAATCATTGAAACGGAAGCCCGCGTACGAGCGCGTGACTGGTCGTTGAACGAAGGTCTGGGAGAAGGAAAGGAGTTCGAAGCGATCGATGCGCTGCAAGATCCCTCGCCGGATCAGGAACAGCTCCTCATGCAAAAGGAAATGGACTCCGCTCTTCCCGATCTGACTCGCAACGCCATGAAAAAGCTCGATGAGAGAGAACACTTCATCATCACCAAGCGATTCATGGATGACTCGCCCTGGACCCTCCAGAAGCTCGGGGATCACTTCGGAACGACCCGTGAAAGAATGCGTCAACTGGAAGAACGCGCTCTCCGGAAACTGAGGAAAGAACTCGAACCGCACCATGCGGAACTTCTGCTTCCGGCCTGACAACAACCGCGGAGCTTCCCGCGATGGTTCCGGCAAAACATTCTCAAGAAAAATGGGGGTTTGGGTAACCGGATAGATCGGAAGATGCCCGTTGCAAGCGCAAAGCCCGAAGCAATCTCCAATTAATTAAAACAGAGATTACTTCGTCGTTCCACTCCTGGCAATGACATGATTGGATCGTTCGAATCTGGGCGAGAGTCATGAATGAAGCCGACAGAACTTTCGAAAACCGCTATATCATGCGCCGAGCATGCGGCACATCTTCTCGCTCTTGATGTTATCGAACCTTGATAATTCTTTGCGGCATTGCCGACGGCAATTCAGGTCCGCATCCCTGATACGCGGGGCCGATGATCACCGGAGCGACCACGGGGGGCGGCGGTGGAAGCAGGGGAGACGGCTCGCAACATGGAAGCATCGGAATTATCGGTTGATCGCACACAGGGATTGCGGCCGGAACAGAGCAAGAAGCAGGTCCGCAATAATAAGAGTGCGACTGCGATACGGAAAAGTCGAGCCACCACCCGATCACTACCAATGCTATCATTCCATAGAGACGATAATTCATGTCCGGGCCTCCCAGGATATTTCACCAATACCAGTCCGGGTAGAGGGGTCATGTGTCGGCAGACATCTGAAGCCCAACACATCGCGGACGCACCCGGCGGTCAGCAATAATGGTCTGGTAATTTTTACCACGAAATGTTCCGCGATGTCAAGTTGATGCCGGTATTTTTTGATGTAACAACTGAGGTTATGGGTGCCCCGGCTACGGGATCGAATGCTGCCGTTCAATAGGCTCCTTTGCCCTTTATGACTGCCCCAATGGTTTTCACCAAGATTCTGAGATCAAGCAGAATGGAGTAATTTCTCACATAATAAATATCATACTGGGAATTGAGATGCATGGCGAGATCGCTACGGCCGCTTACCTGCCACCATCCGGTAATTCCAGGCGGAACGGACAATCTTCGCCATTGCAACTGATCGTATTGTTCCGTTATAAATGGCTGTTCAGGCCGCGGCCCCACTAGAGACATATTGCCGATTAATACGTTGAATAGCTGAGGCAGTTCGTCGATAGACGTTCGTCGCAGGACGCGTCCCACCCGGGTGACTCGCGGATCGTTCTTCACCTTGTATATAGGCCTGCTCTGTCCGTCTGTGCTTGTTATTTCGGACTGATGATCTTCGGCTCCCATGAACATGGTACGGAATTTATACATGTCGAATATTTTGCCGTTCTCTCCCACCCTCTTTGCCACGTACATGACCGGCCCTGGTGAATCAAGCTTGATGAGTATCCATACCGCTACAAGGAGAGGCCACAGAACGAGCAGCAGTGCGGCGCTCAGTACCACATCCATGATTCGCTTGAAAACCTTTCTGTGCCCCCTGATCACGGGCTCCCGGATGCCGATAGCGACCAGATCCCCAAACGTTTCCACGTCCGCATGCACGAGCGCCAATTTGAGCATATCCGGAATAATGTATACTCGAACGGGAAGAGCTTCGAGTCGGAATATCAACCGGTCCATCTCCGCCGATTCTTCGTCCGGCAACGCTATCATGACTATTTCAACTTTATACTGTTGTACAAGCGAATGGATATTGTCCAACGTACCTAAAAACGGAGCCGGCAAATTGCTTGAGCCGCCGCTCGAATCTGCAGCGAAACCCACCAGACGCGCCACGGCGGAGTGTTCGGTCAGTAGCGTTTCAGCGAGCTTCTGGGCGTTTTCTCCTGCTCCGGCAATCAGAGTTGCTGACCCGCGCAATGGAGCATGTTTGTATTTGATCAGGTAATGGACGTAGCAGCGAAGGAATACCAATGCCAGGTAATCCATCGTACAGAAATACACGACGAGCATTCGTGACAGATCGCGGAACGTAAAATACAACAGCCCCGCGAACATGAGCACTACCATAGAATATGCAGACGTGAAGCGCGACAATTGTTTGGGTAGGCTTGCCAGCTTATCCCGGTGATACACCCCTGTCAGGGCAAAGAGCATGTGCCAGAGAAGAGCGACCATCAGGTATATGAACGAACTCGGCAAAACATCGCCTGCAAGAACATCCTTGCCAGGGAGGAACGGCCTTAACTCCACCATGGTCGCCAGGATCGCGACGGTCACCACGAGGTCCGCCCCCATCAGCAGATGCTTGTACGGCTGATATTCTTTATACATATACGTTCGGATGCCCCTGACAAATGGAACAAAATTGTGATTATGTGCTTTTTCCCGGCTCTGTCAATTCATTTCGTTTATAGGGATTCTCAAAAGTAGTGTCGGTTTTGGTTACGCGAAAAGATTCGAAGACTGTCATTGCGAGGGCGAAGCGCGAAGCAAACTCTAATTAGCGAAACATGAGATTGCTTCGTCGTTGCACTCCTCGCAATGACATGAGTGGAACATCTGAATGTGGGAGAAGGTCTTGAACGAATCCGACAGAATTTCGAGCTGCCGTAATCCCCAGAGTGTGGTGATGTATTTTGCTCGTGCATAAAGTGATTTCTGGCACCAGGTCATGGCGCATTCAAACAAATAATGATAGTAATGCGCATTCAAAAAAAGTAAGATTGGGGGAAACCTCGTTTGTAAACAGCGTCCAGGCCTCTACACGAGAAGGCTACAGTAAAGAAAATGTTCTTTTCTGTGAAAACGGAGAGCGAAACCGGGAACTCGGTCCCGCGGCCGTTGGTCATGAAAGATAAGCTTCATATGAAAGTTGCGGATTTAGCGTATGAACGCAATAACATGGCAATCTGATTTGGATTTGGCCCTCTCCATGGCCAGGGTTCAGGAAAAGCATGTGCTCCTGGATTTTCATAATCCCGGTTGAGGGGCGTGCAGGCAGTTGGATACGGTTACGTATCCCGACAATCGGACCGTGGAGTTTGTGGCGAAATTTATGATTGGGCTTCGGGTCAACGCGGGCTCGCCTCCCCCGTGGGCACAGCGTTTCACGATTCAATACACCCCTACCGTGATCATTCTCGACAAAGAAGGACAGGAGCATCATAGGATTGTGGGCTTTCTGCCACCTGAAGAATTTGTCCCATCCCTTATGCTCGGCATAGCCAAAGTGCATGCATACGAAAAACGCCTGGCTCCGGCAAAAGCCATGCTCGATTGGCTTCTCTTGTCGTACCCTCAAAGCCGGTCTGCCGGAGAAGCGAAACAATTGCTGGTAAGCCTGAAGGCATCCTGAGAAGGAGCATTTTTTCGGGCGGGGATGAACTTTATACGCATTCGCAATAAGATTTATGAGATTGCAGGGCTGGGGGCTCTCCTGAGCGAAGTGATGAGACGGCTCTGCGCAGTCCGCAGCGAAGGAGTGCCCCCAGCCTGTGCCCAATATCGAGTTACCTGTAAAAAAGCGAATCCGTATTAAACAGTCCGGTGCGTACCGGTGTGATGCGGCGCTACTCGGATACCGGCAAAGTGAAACAGAACGTGGCTCCTTGTCCTTCCTGTGATTCCACCCATATTTTTCCGCCGTGGCTTTCCACAATCTGTTTCGCGATTGCGAGCCCCAGGCCGGTTCCACCCTCGGAATCGGAACGCCGAACCCTGAAGAATCGATCGAATATTTTCTTCTGAACATCTGCGGGAATGCCGACCCCGTTGTCGGAAATCTTTGTAACAACTGCGTCTTTTTCTTGCACCACTGTTACGTGTATAGTGGGGTCCGATTTTCTTCCCATGTGGCGGACCGCGTTGAGCAGCAGATTGTCCACGACCTGAACGATACGGCCCTTGTCTCCATTCACGCTGCGGGACACACGAGATATGTCTACCCGGAGTCGTATGCCCTTTTCCTGGATCATCCGTTCATGGCGCTGCACTACCTCCCTCACCAGCTTGTCTATTGCTACGGGGGCCTGTTCCGGCTTCGATCCCTCGATCGCAAGCCCGTCCAGCAAGTCCGCGAGGAATTTTTCCATGGTTCGCGTCGCGGAAATAAGCTGATCGAACATTTGATCTCTTTTTTCATTGTTTGACGGGTCGCTCATGCACTTATTCAAGAGACGGGCCAGTCCGGCGATGGTGATGACCGGCGATTTCAGATCGTGAGCAACCATCTGTATGAGGAGTTCCAACTCCTCGGTTCTCTGGGCAAGAACCTTTTCCGCTTCCTTGCGATCGCTGATATCTCTTATGATTCCCGTGAAGAACATCCCTGCCCTGGTCGTCCACGTGGAAAGGGATAATTCTATAGGAAAAGTCTCTCCGCCTTTTCGCATCCCTTCCAACTCGGCGGTCCTGCCTATGAGCGCGGGATGCCCTGTTAGTAAGTAGTTTTTCATGCCGTTCCGATGCGCGTCCCTGTACATCTCGGGGATTATGACCGTTACACTCTTTCCCAGCACTTCTTCTTCTTCGTACCCGAAGATTTTTTGAGCCCCTTGATTCCAGAAGATCACGGCATCAGTAGCATCGGTCGAGATGATGGCATCCACTGCGGATTGCGCCACAGAGCGAAAGCGTTGTTCGGATTCGGCGAGAGCTTCAAGTGCCGAATTTCGTGCTGCTTCCACAGCCTGAAGATCAAGATTAATTTGTCGTATTTCACTGATTTCGTATACCAACTGCTCTTTGGTTTTGTGCTCGTCTTTCATATGGACCCCCGAATGAAGCCATTATAAGTATAGTCATGTGCACGACCGGAGGCATCATTGGCAGGCCGCTGCAGTGAAACCAAAATTCTCTTGCATGCATATCTTTCAAAAATTGTATGGTATGCATTTCGGGAATCCTGCAAAGTCATGAATGCCAAACAGACTCGTCAGCCGAAGAACCCCGAGCTTGATTCCTTTTTCCGGTACGATAAAATCCACTATGGTAGCCGTTCTCAGGGAAGGCCCGAATCTCGGAAATCAAGCATAGGGCAAGCTTATACGAATGCGCTCTTTCAAAAAAGTAAGATTGGGGAGGAACGTCTTAAAAGAAGTTCCTCCCCGATTTCACCTATTTGAAAGCGCAGCGGTATTAGAGGGGGAGATCAGGCTGCCTCTCCGGTCAAGCGAGGCAAAGACACGCCTCAAGCACCCTGTACGATTACCGTACATGAATTGTTCCGGCAAGGAGAATAAAGGGCATGTGCGGACGATTTGTTTTGATCACGGCAGGCAAGGATCTCGCGGAACAGTTTCAGTGCGAGCAATTCACACATCTGGAGCCGCGTTACAATATTGCTCCCAGTCAGCAGATAGCGGTTATACGATTGAACCCGGGAACCCGGCAGAGGGAATGCGGTTTCGTGAAATGGGGGCTCGTTCCGGCATGGGCAAAAGATCCCTCCATGGGGTCCAAGTTGATAAATGCCAGGGCCGAGTCAGCAAGAGAAAAGCCGGCGTTCAGAAATGCGTTTAAACGAAGGCGTTGTCTGGTCATTGCCGACGGATTCTACGAATGGAAGAAACTCGGGAAGGGAAAGAAGCAGCCATACTTGTTCGGGCTGAAAAACGGGAGATCGTTCGCGTTTGGAGGCCTATGGGAACGCTGGTCCTCATCCGACGGGCAGGTCGTTGAATCCTGTGCCGTGCTCACCACGGATTCCAATGCGCTCCTGGAGGCAATCCACGACCGGATGCCTGTCATCGTCAGACCGAATGACTACGCCGCGTGGCTTGATCCGGAAGTTCAAAAGGAAGAAGTATTGAATAAGATTCTTCAGCCGTTTCCCGCTGACGAAATGGAAGGGAGACTCGTAAGCTCAAGAGTGAACAAGGCCGATTACGAAGGACCGGATTGCATTGAGCCTCTTACCGGAGAAGAGGCGTAGAACGCTGGGCCTGATACGAATGCGCTTTCAAAAAAGTAAGATTGGGGGGACCCTCTTTGTAAAGAGTGTCCCGCCCAAACCCCCTCCCGGAAACTTCTATCATGCGCCTGCATCTACTTTTCCTCAGCGGAAATGCAGATGCAGGCGAGTGCTAACAGTTCTTGAGGCGGGGTTCGGGGAGGAACGTCTTACAAGAAGTTCATCCCTGATTTCAAGTATTTGAAAACTCATTGGTATGACACGTCGTCGCGTTTCAGAAAACAGAAGCGCTATCCGGTGAACTTGGGAAATGCGTTTCTACTGTAGGCTGAGGTCCGTCAACTGACTCATCCCGAACCACTTCTCTAATAATTTCCATAAGCTTTGTGAGGATAACCGGTTTTTCCACCACTCGGTCTACCTCGCATTCCATAATTTTTCCCTCTTCTTTTATCTGACCTCCCCAGCCCGTGAGCAATACGAACGGAGTTTTATGTTTTCCTTGTTCCGTACAGATGGTACTGATGGACTTGGCCACCTGCCAGCCGTTCATCTCAGGCATGCCCAGATCGCATACGACGACATCCAGGGCATGTTTTTTGAAAATGGTTATGGCTTCATTTCCGGAAAGAGCAATGAGCACTTCGTGTCCGAATGCTCGCAGGCCCTCTTGAAGCATGGTGACCGTTTGTTCCATATCGTCGACCAGAAGAATTCTAAGAATTCTCCCGGAATCCTGTTTTCTCTCTTGTTTTCGCTGTTTCGGGATCTCAGCGGAAACAGGAAGTACAACCGTTATGGATGTGCCGTTACCTTCCTCGCTTGTCGCGATGATGTCTCCTCTGTGACGTTTGACTATGCCAAAACTGCTGGCCAATCCCATGCCGGAGCCTTGGAATCCTTTCGTGGACCAGAACGGTTGAAAAATCTTCCCGAGATTTTCCGGGGAAATGCCGATACCGGAGTCTTTCACCCTGAGGTGAACCGAGCTACCCGAGACAGAGGTGGTGATCGCGATTTCCCCGCCATCCGGAAGCGCTTCGACTGCGTTCTTGATAAGATTGAGACACATTTCGAACAGCTCGTTTTCCATGCCTTCGACGAGACAATCCGGCTGAAGATCGTGGCTCACATGGATTCGTATTCCTTCTTTTTCCTTGTTCGTGCGCCACCATGCTTCGCTGATTCTGATGGCATGTTCCACCGTTGCAGACAGATCAAAAGATTTGGCTCCCCTGATAGTATTCGCAGACCTGATTTTGGCGAAGTCCTGAAGTCTCTTGACGGTCTCGGAGCCGAACATACAGCTTTCCAGAATCCGGTTGAGATTTGTCCTCACCCCTGAACGGTTCGCTGCATCCAGTTGGTTCAAGGCTACTTGCGCCCCGCTCACGACTATCTGGAGCAGGTTGTTGAAGTTGTGGGCCACTCCTCCGGCCATTTCCGCTATTGCTTTTATTCGCTCGGCTTGGACCATCAGTTCTTCGGATTGCTTCCGGTCCGTAATATCTCGAACACATACCTGAACACCCGATTGTCCGTCAAATTCAATGGCTCGAACGTTCATTTCGACGTCAAGAGTCGATCCGTTCTTGCGCTGGAGTCGTAAATCGTAATGGGACGCGCCTTTTTCTCCTCGAATCGGAGCCAGAGCGAGATCCTGAACGGTCTTTTGATGTTCGCAACAAGAAAGCAACCAGTGGTCGAGATTTTTCAGTTCTTCCTTCTCATACCCGAGCATTTCGCAAAGACGGGAATTGGCAAAGACGATTTTTCCGTTTACATGGACAAAGATTCCGTCAAAACTGTCCTCGATGAGCGTCCGATATTTGTCCTGGCTTTGGCGCAGCTCCTCCTGTGTTTGCTTCCTCTGCGCTATTTCCTCCTTGAGCTGCTCGTTTATGTGCAGGAGCTCGCTTGTGCGCTGTTCCACCCGTTTTTGAAGCTGATGCCGGATTTTTTTCAGAGAGTCTTCATGTCTTTTCGCGGTGAGTAATTGTTTCTTTTCCAGAGTGAGGTCTTCGATCAACACCAGAGCGTAGCGTTTTTTCCCCAATCTCAGCGACCGAAGGTGCATACGGGCCCAGATGCGTTTTTTGTCCAGCTGCAGGATTCCTTCGCTCACCTCAGGTTTCCGGTCGCTGAAAACTCTGTTGATCAGCATAGTCGTTTTTCCCGGATCATGCGGATTGGAAAAAAGAGTGGAAAACTTGTTCCCGGTGAGCCTTCGTCTGCGCAGCATGAAATTGCCCCACGCAATATTCGCGAAGATTATGGTAAGCGATTCGTCCACCAGTACAGCCGGCATGGGCAACGTGTGGAGCAGTTTTCCAAACGAGGACGACTGCACCTTGCCGAGATAGAAACTGTCGGTAACCTGAAAGTTTTGGGAGAAAAAACCATCAAGCACTATTGATTCGGTGGATTCTTCGTCCGGAACCAATCCTTTTCTGTTGAGCTCATTGTGGATCATGAAACCAACTCCTGTCCGCACAATACGCGGGCGTATCAATTTCAGAACCAGCTTCGCGGGCGTCAGTAAAAAACATGCGGGTCTTGCAACAAAGATCCGTCAACAATTCGTCAGGCCTAAGGTGAAATCAGGGCGGCACTTTTTGTGAAGAATGTCCCCCCACTCTTACGTGTTTGGAAACGCATGCGTATTATTCTCGGTGCCGTGTAAATATAGTTGCCTAATGCAATTTATATGCCTTATAAGCGAAAATACGAAATTCGCATACAATATCAAGAAAACGGAAACCCTCAGGGTGTTTTTGGGAGTTCGGTCGTTCCTGCCGCGGCCGGCCGGTCGAGCGTTTTTTGCTCAAGATCGTTTTTTTCCGAACAAAAAAGGAGCAAAAAAAATTCACCGTATCTCGGACCGGCAAGCCTGACAGGTCGGGAAGCACTCAGGATTGAGCCCTGGCGGGCGGGCGAAAACGCGGCATGAACCGCACGCGGCGTATGGTCTCAACGGGCGTATTCTACGGCTCTTGCCTCTCGAATAACGACTATTTTTATCTGGCCGGGATAGGACAGTTCTTTCTCTATCTTCTTGCGGATATCCCTGGCAAGCAACGTTAGTCCGTCATCGTTGATATTCGAATTTTCGACAATGATGCGGATTTCCCGGCCTGCCTGTATCGCAAAGGACTTGCTCACACCCTTGAAAGAATCCGCGATCCGTTCGAGATCTTCCAGACGCTTGACGTAATTCTCAAGCATTTCCCGGCGAGCGCCCGGTCTTGCAGCAGACAGCGTATCAGCCGCCTGAACGAGGACTGCCAGCATGCTGGTGGGTTCTTCGTCACCGTGATGAGCCGCAATGGCATTGACGATGAGCGGGGATTCACCGTGTCTGCGGGCAATATCCGCTCCGATAATTGCGTGAGCTCCCTCTACCTCATGATCGATGGCTTTGCCGATATCGTGAAGAAGACCGGCTCTCTTGGCCTTTTTGGGATTCAAGCCGAGTTCGGCGGCCATGATTCCGCAGAGGAACGCGACTTCTATGGAATGCTGGTACACGTTCTGAGCGAAAGACGTTCTGTACTTGAGCTTACCCAAAAGCTTGATAAGTTCCGGATTGATGCCGTGGACTCCCACGTCGAAACTGGCCTGCTCGCCTGCCTCGACAATGGTCTCTTCCATTTCCTGGGTGACTTTTTTCACGACTTCTTCAATGCGCGCGGGGTGAATTCTGCCGTCGTTGATCAGTCTTTCCAGTGATAGTCGTGCGATCTCTCGCCTGATGGAGTTATAGCCCGAAAGAATAACGGCTTCCGGCGTGTCGTCTATGATGAGGTCTATTCCCGTCGCGGCTTCAATTGCGCGAATGTTGCGGCCTTCCCGGCCGATGATTCTGCCCTTCATCTCCTCATTCGGCAGATTTACTACGGAAACCGTTCGTTCGGCCACGTAATCCGCGGCATACCGGCCGATGGCAGTAGCAACGATTTCTTTGGCTTTCTTGTCCGCCTGCGAGTGGGTTTCTTCTTCGATCTGGCGTATTATTCTTGCGCTTTCGATCCGGGTTTCGTCTTCGACTTTCTGGAGGAGAATGTCTCTTGCGTCATTGGATGACAAACCGGCCAACTGTTCCAGTTTATCAAGTTGTTTCTTGACCAGGATATCCGCTTCCCGTTCTTTGTCTTTGGCTCGCTTGTGTCCTGCTTCAATGTCCTTTTCATGTTTGGCTAGGATAATTTCTTTGGACTCTTGCTGCGCGGCTTTTCGGTCCAGGTTTTCCTCTTTCTTGAGGAGTCTGGATTCCCGAGCTGAAAGTTCTGATCGCCGTTCTTTAATTTCGTTTTCGAGATCCGACCTGGCCAGAAAAAGTTTGTCTTTGGCCTCCAACAGGGCCTGTTTTTTTATGGTTTCCGCCTCTTTTTCGGCGGCTATCTTCAATTCCTCCGCTTGCGATTTGGCTGATTGTATCCGGCTCTTGTCCAGGATCCTGGCCGCGATGTACCCGCCAGCCAGTCCAACGATTATGGCGACAAGGGCAGGAACCACATGGAGAATCGATTCCACAACCCCTCCATCTCTATGTAATGACGGGAAGCGTGGGAAAAGCGGCAAAGCGCCAAACGATCGGAATGTAGTGATTCAGGGTAAAAAAACTTTGACTTCAACGAATGACCCGAGAAACTATATATATACCCCCATGTCCCGATCCAGAGCTTTTTTTCCGTCACATCCCGGTTGTAGGTAAATAAGAACAAACGATGGAGGTTAAGAGCGGATCCCCCGCGATAGCCGTGTGCGACAGAACTTTTGAACCTGGTTTCCCAGGTGGGACCCTAACGACTGCTTCAGGCTTCCTGCTTCGTTGGCAGGCATGCTCACCACAGCCGGGGGCGGACCCCATTTTTTGAGTGTTGGCTCAAAAAATTGCTGTCAATCACGAACCGCGCAGGGGAACCAGCCTGCTTATCAAATGGACCGATCAACGGCACTCAGCAGCTTCTCGGTTTTTTCCTCCAATTCTCGTATGATTTGTTCCTTGACCTGTTTATATTGAAACATCTCGTCTGTAATGTTCAGGAGTGTTAAGACGACCAGATCCTGGGTCGAAACGACACTCGTGTGTTGCTGAATGAGTTCGGCTCTTCCTTGAATGAATTCGGCCAGTTTTTCTATGTATTTCCTGTTGCCGTGTCCCTTGATGCTATACTCTCGGCCGAACAATCGCACTTTTACGGCCTCGGTCACGTTGTCCGAGTCGACGCCCGATTCCACTTCCTCATCCGCTTCACGATCTCTCAGGTGAACTGCTCCAGTTTTTCTATTATTCTGTCCAACTTGCCCTTAGCTGATTTGTGATCTTTTTGGAGCTTCTTGAGCGTGCGATCGAGTTCTCCGATCCTCCTGTCTCTTTTTTCCAGCTCCCGACCGAACCGTTCCTGTTCTTTCTTGGATTGATCGTTCTGCTCTATTAAATGCATGATCTTCTCTTCGAGAAGAGCAAGCTTGTCGGAATCCATGTGGGTCTCCTATGCGGTTTTTGAGATCCGCTTTAATTATATTTCTTTAGCAACATGTGTCAAGAAATATCTTGAAGGGAATTGGCCGTGAAACCAACCCGAATACAAAACGCGTATTGAACGAATCTGTCGGTATGATTCATTCACTCTTATTGAGAGGCGTGGTTACGATTCGGTATCTTTGTCCGTCAAATCGCGCAAGTCCACGACTTTTTGAATTTTTCTCTGAAAAGTATTGCGGCTCATACCCAACCATTTTGCCGCCTGCAGTTTATTTCCTCGACTCCGCTCCAGAACCTTTATGATAAGCCGCTTCTCTATTTCGCCCATGATGAGAGGGTGTATGCCCGTAATATGATTGTCCACGAGATATTCCACGAGCATGTCCAGTGAATCTCCAATGTTACTGCTCAAGACGGTTTTTGCTTTGCGTTCCCGACGCTCTTCTTCCTTCGCGTCGGAATCCGGACCGGGAATCAATTTATCCGATTTCATCAGATTGCGACCTTCCCAAAAAATTTCTGGACGTGATCGAGTACCGGCTCCGGATCGTCCAACCGAAAGACTGTGTGCCGGAACTCGCAACCGCCGGCGAAACCCTTGGAGTACCAAGCCAGATGCTTGCGCATTCGCCGCACTGCACCGATGGTTCCCCACCATTCCAGCATATACTGGAAATGCTCGCGGATGACCTCGGCGAAAGTGATTGCGCCCCCACAATGCAAGGGGCCGCCTGACAGTCGGCTCAGGATACGACCGGGAATCCAGGGTCTTCCCAATGCGCCCCTTCCTATCATCACACCGTCACATCCAGTTTTCTCGATCATTCCGACGGCATCTGTCACTTCGGCGATTCCCCCGTTCCCAATGACGGGAATCCGCACTGATTCCTTTACCTGTCTGATTATCTCCAGAGACGGGGGGCCGGAATGTCCGTTGGAACGGCTCCTGGAGTGAATCGTCAAGGCATCGGCCCCTTCGGACTCAATGATCCCGGCCAGTTCAGGTGCATTCTGTAAGCCGTCGTCCCAACCGGATCTAATTTTAACCGTCACCGGAATCGTTACCGCTCTTCGAACAGCTCGTACGATTCGGCCGGCGAGGACCGGATCCTTCATGAGAGCCGCTCCGCTGCCCTTGCTTACGACCTTTCTCACTGGGCAGCCCATATTCACATCCACCGCAGCTGCCCCCCTCTCCTGAACGGTTCTGGCCGCTTCGGCCATGACGCCAGGATTTTTCCCGGATATCTGAAACACCGTGGGTACCGTGTGTCCCGCCAGTTCCATGGTGCGAAAAGCGCTCCAGGCGATCGCCACACCGTTGGCACTGATCATTTCCGTCCATAGTGCGGATACCCCGAACTCCTGCACTACTCTCCGAAACGGGGTATCTGTTATGCCAGCCATGGGCGCGAGAAACACATTTCCTTCGAGATCAAGATTTCCTATCTTCATCAGGCGATGCCGACCCCTGTCCTTTTCTCAAGGGATAGACCTTTTGTCTGCTTCGGGAAACCGCCAGGCTCTGGGGCGGAACATCCTTCGTGATCGTGCTCCCTGCCCCGATCAGGCTGCCTTCCCCCACCTCCACGGGCGCGATGAATTGGACATCCGACCCCACGAAGCAGTGGTCGCCAATCACAGTGGGATGTTTTTTTACTCCGTCATAATTACAGGTTATCGTTCCGCAGCCAATGTTCACGTGTTTTCCTATGGTACTATCACCGAGGTACGTGAGATGAGACGCTTTTGAGCCATCTCCCACGACGCTTTTCTTGATTTCCACAAAATTCCCCACACGTGCATGTTTTCCGATTATGGTTCCCGGCCTCAGATGTGCCATGGGCCCAACCGTGGTTCCGTCCTCCACAATCGCCTCGTTCAGTCGGGAACCCTGAAGAATCTGGACCCCATCCCCGATTCTGCTGTTGATGATATACACGCCCGATTCTATGATGCACTCCCTGCCGACAGTCGTGTTTCCCGAAATGGAAACCACCGGATGCACAATGCTGTCCGGGCCTATTTCTACTCCCGAATCCACGTACACGGTGCCGGGGTCCAGCAAAGTCACGCCGGATTCCATCAGGTCCATGCGAGTTTTCTGCCAGATTGCCGCAGAAGCGAAGGCCAGTTCCCCTCGGGTGTTTATGCCCAGTCCTTCAAGACAATTTTGGAGTACGAAACAGTGGACCGGAACGGACTGCTGCACCGCAGCGGTAATGATATCAGTGAGATAATATTCCCCCTGGGCATTGTCGTTCCGGATCTGCGACAGTAAGGAAAAAAGGAGGTCCGATTTCGCAATATAGATGCCGGTGTTTATCTCGTGAACTTCTCGCTGGGTTTGTGTGGCGTCTTTTTCCTCTGCTATGCCCACGATGTGCCCATGCTCGTTTCTCAGAATTCTACCGTACCCGCAAGGATTCTCCACATTCGTGGTCATCACCGTCAAGGCGCTCTCGTTGTGCCGATGGAATCCCATGAAATCCCTGAGCGTCTCCGGGCGGATGAGCGGGATGTCTCCGCAGAGGATCAAAATATCGCCTGAAGAACTTCGCAACTGTTCCCGGGCTGCGGCCACGGCATGGCCGGTTCCCAATTGGGGCTCCTGGACGGCGAACTCCACACCTGAGCCGGTATAGTGGTTCATGACGTCCTGAGCCTGATGACCAACCACCAGGACGATTTTTTCCAGATCGCATGCGCGAACAGTGTCGATCACGTAGGAAAGCATGGGGCGGCCGGCTACGGGATGCAGGACCTTGCACAAGCACGATTTCATACGTGTGCCTTTTCCCGCGGCCAATATGATAGCTGCGAATCCTTGCATGACAGCTCGACCCAACCTATTCGATTCAGACGTAAAGTTATCTTTTTATGAATGTGGTGTCAAGGCGGTTTTGGCCACTGTTGATGCGGCCCGGCTTTGGTGGCATACTTCCGTTGTGCTGTCGCCCCAAAGTTGGTTCAGTTTCGGCCGGACGTACGGGAGTTTTCATGGACAACCGGATCAAAATAGCGGTACTGGGTTCAGCGTCGGTTCAGGCCGACGCTTCTTGCGAGCGTAAAGCGGAGTGCATCGGCGCAGAGATAGCTGCGAGAAAAGCAGTCGTACTGACCGGCGCTTGTCCCGGTTTACCCCAAGCTGCAGTTCAGGGTGCGAAATCCCTCGGAGGAATGACCATCGGGATCTCTCCCGCCATGAACAAAGAGGAGCATCGGTCCGCTTACGGGTATCCTGAAACGAGCGATGTGCTCCTGTTTACGGGAATGGGTACCAAGGGGCGAAATGTCATGCTCGTACGCAGTGCGGACGCGTGCATATTCGTTGGTGGACGCATCGGAACACTCAACGAGTTCACCATTGCGTACGACGAACTGAACGAAAAGTGTGCAATAGGCATTCTGACAGGGAGCGGCGGGTTTTCGGACGAATTCCTCAGGCTGGCGGAACTTTCGGAAAAACCTTGTCGCGCCCGCCTTGTAGTGGATTCCGATCCGGGGAGCCTTATAGACCGCGTTTTCACGGAAGGGTTTCGGTAAGAGAAGTTCGCCTTGAGAGCTGAATTTTCCTCAATTCAGCCGGAGACGCCACTGAATCCCTCCATAAAAATTCCTGTTTTTACAAGGGCATGGCATCACTTACTCCTTGACCCGTGTCTGAAAATCTGCTAAACACCAGTACGCTGCATATATGAAACCTCACACTTTTTACCAATAGAAATGGGGATGGGCATGAAAAACTTGAGTCCGATGGAGACCACAGGTGTATTCGTTCCGTCGAATTCCGCGGGTAACCCCGTATGCCGGCTGTCGGTTTTCAATACGTGCGGAACCGTTTCCGATAATAGTATCCAAAAGAACGTCTGGCGGCCGCACCGGCTCCTTCCGAACGGCAATTTACTGCATGGCCTGATATACACGATTGTGATTCTCGTGTGCATGAGTTTGGCCGTCTCCATTCCCACAATCGCCCTCGGCCAACAGCAGATTGCTCCGGAGTTGAAAGAGGCACTGGAATACCATAAGGCCGGCAAGCTCAAGGATGCGATAGAAGTTTACACCGAGTATCTCACGAAAAACCCGCGCTCCTTCGAAGCTCTGAACTGGCGAGGGATGGCTTACGAAGACCTCAACGAGCTGGACAAGGCGTTGGAAGACTATAACAAAGCGATAGAAATCAAGCCTGACTACGCTGACGCTTACAACAACAGGGGTGAGGTCTACAGAAAGGAAACGAAATTCAGGGAAGCCATCGGGGATTTTCGGAAAGCAGTCGAGTTGGATAAGAAATTTCCGGAAGCCCACTACAATATGGCCCTGGCTCTCGAGGCCCTAAAAAACAACGAAAGAGCGATCACCGAGTATAACGCATACCTGAAGTTGCAGCCTAATGCCACTGACAAGCAGCAGGTCACGGAAAAAATAGAAGCACTCCAGAAACTGGTGGCGGCATCGCCCGCACGGCCCTCTCCTGCCGGTGGTGAAAAGAAACCCGGGGAACGGCCGGGCGTCAAGAAAGCAGAAAAACCGGGGGTTCCAAAACCCGGGATCAAGGGGTCAGGGCAAGAACCCCAACCTGTCATACCGGGTCTGTCACCCGGATCGCTGGAGGCGATTCCCGGCTTGGGATTGCTCCTGGGACTCGGGATGTTCATTCTGATCCTGCCGCTGCTCCTCTATATATTCTATGTGGTAATGCTCTATCTCATCGCGAAGAAGACTGCTACGGAACCTGCCTGGTTTGCGTTCATACCGATAGCGAACGCCTATTTATCGGTCAAGATCTCAGGCAAACCCATATGGTGGCTGGCCCTTCTGTTGCTGCCCATTGTAGCCCCGGTTCTCGGATTCGTAGATCCGACAGTAGGTTCACTTTTCTCCGTTGCCGCATCTTTGGCTTCGCTGGTGGCCTGGTTCTTCATCAGTCTGGGAATTGCGGCCGCGCGGGGCAAGTCAATGGTCTGGGGCATCCTGTTGTTCCTGCCTTGCACAAGTCTGGTGGCGCTTGGCTATCTGGGACTATCCGAATAGTCGTGTCCCTTCATGCGGGAACCCGATTTTCCTTCCGAAGAGTTTGTCAGGGACAAGGTGCTCGCCCGGGAATTGCTTTTTTCCGGGGAGGACCTGGCCCGGCTGCATGACGAGGCTCCGGAAAATGGCGGTTTGAGGATATTCGAGTCCCGCAAAGCCGCATTCAGCGTACCGCTTTCCGACACTGATCTGTCCCGTTTTAATACCGTCGCGCTTGAAGTGTTGAACCTGTCCTCTACGCCGTTGCTTGCCGGAGTGCAACTGTCTCACATGCATCTCCCGGACGGACCGGAGCCCGCTCCCATCTCTTTTTCCGGAGGCAGGGAAGAGGTACCTGCCGCGGCTTCCGTGGAACTCAAATTTCCCATGGAATGTTTGGGAACATACGGCTCCCCCGACGGATGGAAGCAGGTCCGGGAAATGCAATTTTCCTTTTGCCGTGAAAAGGGCTATTCCGGGCCTAACGACATAAGACTTGTTGTGAGAGCCATTTATGGAGAATTTCGCCGAATTCCCGAAGGTCCGCGACTCACGACTGCCGGTCTGGCTCGCGTCCGGAAACCGGAATCAAGTCTTGGGTCGTATCATCGTTCTTCACAGGTCAGTCGAATTCCGAAGCCGATTGCTGAATTGATGCTCCTGGTTCCGCCTCCTCATCCGTATCCGAAAGAACCTGCCGAACACATCCTGGCCGGGAAGATCATGGGCCAAAGCCTGGGAAATGAAATCGACTGGTGGGCCGATCCGTTGGGGCATCAGGAATGGACCCATTTTCTCAATCGGCACCATTTCATGAGAGCGCTGGTTCTTGCTTACGTGCGTACAGGCTTCGATCGATATGCCGCCGAACTGGACAGGCTCATTGCGCGCTGGATTACGGGCAATCCGGTGCCTGTGGGTTCCAATGGGGGAGCCGGTCCGGCATGGGAGACATTGTCTGCCGCGTGGCGACTCAGGGAATGGCTGATGGTCGTTGAGCACGTCTGGTCGAGCACTGCCTTCAGGCAGTCCACTCGCCGCCAAATGCTGCGCTCCATCTGGGAACACGCAGCTACCCTTATGCACCACACAGGACATCCCAACAACTGGTTGATGGTAGAATCCGCATCCCTGGCCCTTGCGGGTCTGAGTTTTCCGGAGTTCAACGAATCCGGAGACTGGCTGGAAATCGGTATCCAAAGGTTGCAGACACAATTTTCTCGCCAGTTTTTCGGTGATGGCGTACATTTTGAAATTTCCCCCCTGTATCACGCCATTTGTTTCCACGCGTTGCTGGAAGTACGGATTGCCGCAGAACAACGGGGAGTAGGCCTGCCGGACGAATTCGGTCACCCACTGGAAGCGTGTGCGGATTATCTTGCTGCCCTGTGTCGGCCGGATTTCTCATGTCCATCCTTGAATGATTCCGGATCGGCATTTCAGGACTATCGAGCCCTTCTGCTTCTTGGGGCCGAGATCTTCCGGCGCCGCGATCTCGAGTGGCTCGGATCGAACGGCACAACCGGAGAGCAACCCCGGGACACAATAAAGCTTTTCCGCGACGCAGGCATCGCGGTAATGCGCTCGGATTATTCACCGGATGCCAACTTCCTGGTGTTCAGGGCGGGTCCCGCGGGCGCTTCCCACGTGCACGGAGATGCGTTGTCTCTAGATATTTCCGCTCTGGGCGCTCCCCGGCTTGTTGATCCGGGAATCACCACGTACGCTCCGGACAGATTGACGGAGCATTACCGGTCTGCTTCCGGCCACAGCACGATTCTTGTAAACGGTTCAGGCCGGACCCTGGACCGCATGAGTTTTCGAGAAAGGATACGACCCGCAGGGGAAGATCTATCTTGCGTCGTACGTGACGAAACGACCGCGATCACCGGAATGTGCCGGGGCCCTTGGAAAAATGCAGACGGAGTGGTTCTTTTCAGGACGGTTCATTTTGTACGAGGGCGTTACTGGATCATTCAGGACACGGCTTCCGGGATCGGCGAGCACGAGATCAGCGTATGCTGGCAGTTTGCCCCGGGACGGGTGGAAATGGACCTGAGCACTTTCGGCGCCCGGTTTTTCGATATGAACGGAGCAAGTCTGGAAATCATCCCTTTGTTGGATTCTCACAGACCGGAAATAGAAGTTTTTACGGGATCGTTCCGACCACCTCGGGGCTGGGTGTCCGTAAACGGATTGGATATGCCGGCAACCTCCTGCGCATACCACTTCAACGCGAAGCTGCCCATCGGCCTCGTCTGGCTTCTCATGCCTTTCTCGGGAGGTCCTGCCTGCGGTGTGGAAGCGAAGCTAGCACGCGAAGAGACAGGATCCTCAGCGGTTGAGGTCCGCTTTCCCGACGGTCGAGCGGAAAGATGCGCCTTGATGCACTGATAATGGAGATCGGTAAGTAGCCAAACCCTTACGGATGGGAAAAGGATGTCATTGCGAGCGTAGCGAAGCAATCTTCTCCTTTGAGTGCCGAGATTGCTTAGCCGTTTCACTCCTCGCAATCACAGTGGTTAGGCACTTCCCTCGAATAACTGAATGATTACATGGATAGGTTCGGAAATTCAGGTCCCAACTTTTGCATGGCCGGTTGCGTTCTCCACTCTTATACGAATGCGTTGTCAAGTAAGTGAAATCGGGAAGGAACTTCTTGTAAGACGTTCCTCCCCGAACCCCACCTCACAAACTGTTAGCACTCGCCGGCATCTGCAATTCCGCTGAGGAAATGCAGATGCCGACGCACGATAGAAGTTTCCGGGAGAGGGTTTGGGCGGGACACTCTTTGCAAAGAGGGTCCCCCCAATCTTACTTTTTTGAAAGCGCATTCGTATTAAAGTGTGGCAATGAGCACTGCCACAATTCCCACCAGGGGAATGGCGCAACAAAAAATCGCAGGCAGAAAGACAGCAGTCGCCGCCCTGGCCGTAGTAATCCCCTGAACTTCGCGCAGCCCCACTACCGTGAGATAAATCTTCCAAAAAAGTTTCACGATTCCGCCGATAACAGGAAGCGCATTGAAGATCTCCACGCCTGATGCATAGCACACCACTCTGAATGTGGCCTCAAAATCTTCACGCGCTCCTCCCACCAGGAACAGGCTGACGTGGAGAACCACCGCCCATACGATGATGCTGATAAATACCAGCAATGGAACCAGCAGGCCGAGCAAAACAGCGGATCCTCCGGACGCGGATAACATAACCGGCACAGTGCTTCCCAGCACCACGGACCACAAGAAATTCACGATGCTTCCCAACATTTCCAATATGAGCCCGTATAGCAGCGGCACAAAAAGACTTCCCTGGCGGGGGAGCGTCGCAAAGAACTGCCTGGGCGAAAAAACGCTCAGTTTGACCGTCTGAACCATTCCCTCCCAAAAACCGATGTGTTCCTGGTCTTCCCATGGGCAATATTCGGATCGAGGGGAGGGAGACCCCGGTTCGGCTGCGACACTCTCGTTGGCCATGTCGTGATCGGCGTTTTTTTTCTCAGGTTCCGGTGCATTCCCGCAAAATGGGCACGTGTTCCTGTCTGCAGATTCAGTATATTCCCGCTCACAGTGGGGACATTTCACGACATTCTCCTTTCACGCGTGGAAGGAATCTCGCCCATGACGGCTATGCATCAAAAAGAAGGACAATTGTTCAATGAGCGGAGTATGTCAAGTCGCCAAGTTCAGTTTTCCATATTGCTCTTTGTGGCGAATCGAGTCAAGAAAAGCCCATCGTCGCTATGTGGGGAACGCGGAAGACAAGAGGAGCGCGGCGGTCCTGTACAATCTCATTCCATTTCACTTTCAAACACGTGAAATCGGGGAAGCACTTCTTGTAAGAAGTTCCTCTTCCAAACCCACCTCAAGAACGTGTAATACGGATTCGCTTTTTTACAGGTAACTCGATTCTGGGCACAGGCTGGGGACACTCCTTCGCTGCGGACGACGCAGAGCCGTCTCATCACTTCGCTCAGGACAGCCCCCAGCCCGGCAATCTTATAAATCTTGTGGCGAATGCGTATGACACATACCCGGGAATTCCGAACGGAACATCAATTCAGCGGCTTTTGAGAATAGCGACGACTTCCTCGCGGTCGCCTTCCGATGCAATCGTCAATGCCGTCTTTCCCTCCCAATCTTCTACGCTCTGGTCCGCTCCGCGGGAAACCAGCAATTTCACTACTGATGTGTGACCGTTTTGCGCGGCCACGATCAGAGGCGTCCTGCGCTGTGCATTTTTCGCATTTATGTCAGCATCCTTGGACGCGAGGAGTTTTACCACCTCCGGATGGCCTCCAGCTGCAGCAAGGATCAGGGCCGTGTCGCCTTCCTTGTCCGCAGCCTGCACATCCGCGGCGCCAGCCACCAGCTGTCTCACGCTTTCCACGTGGCCGTTCTTTGCGGCAGAGAGCAACGCACTCATGCCGAAGCCGTTCCTCGCGTTCACGTGAGGATTCTTTGACAGCAGCAATTTTACCGAATCCGATTTTCCCTTTGCAGAACATAGTATGAGAGCAGTGTTCCCGTCCTTGTCCGGCCTGTTAACATCCGCCCCGGCAGACAAGAGGAGGCTCGCCACGTCCGTGTGGCCGTTCTGTGCTGCTGCTGCCAGGGGCGTGGTTCCTTCGTCCGTGACTGCATGGACGTTGGCGCCCTTGCCCAGCAGGAATTTCACGATGTCCTTGTTTCCCAGGTAGGACGCCAGAATCAGCGGCGTATCCCCTGCGGTGGTGCGGCATTCCATATGACCCTGATGTTCCGACAGTTCGCTCAGGCTCTTCAGATCGCCACGCAGAACGCCAAGCACGAGTCTGCGATCCTGAATGTCTGCATGTTGCAATTTCACACCGCCGGTTTTCACTATGAGCAGTTTTACGACATCCGAATGACCCGCACGTACTGCCACGTTAAGAGCTTCCTCCGCATTGAGTTCCTCGGATTTGAGGTTCTCTCCCCATTTCAGCAGCAACTTTACCGTGTCCGCACGGCCGTCAGCCGCAGCGAGACTCAATGCCGTGTCCCCGGAATTCGTTCGAGCTTTCAGATCCGCAGCCTCCTGGAGCAGCATCTCCGCCACTTTTGTGTGACCATTGGCGGCCGCGAGAGCGAGGGAAGTCATTCCCTCGGAATTCTTGTGGTTCACGTTGGCTCCCGCGGCGAGAAGGAGCTGTACGATATCCGCATACCCCTTCTCGGATGCGGCAGACAATGCTGTAGCCCGCGTATGATTCGTCGCGTCCACGTTCGCTCGCTTTTCCAGGAGCGCCTTTACCATGCCCGCATGGCCTGCGACAGCGGCTAGAATGAGTGGAGTATTGTTGCTCTCGTCTCGGGTCTCTATATCGGTCCTGGGGAGGAGTTGCTCGAACACCTCTGTCTTGCCCGTTTCCACAGCTTTCAGGAAGCGCCGCTTCAATTCCGCCTGAGGAACCCGGGGGCCGACAAAAGAAAGGGGGAACGCGCCTACGATCTTCCCTTCAAATTGCGGGTGCTGATGACCGGCTGTTTCGTCTTTTGTTTTCGCGTAGGCGTATTCGTAGGCCTCGTTGAGGGTAACCATCCCATCCTTGTCTTTGTCCGCCTTTCCTTTCAGGCCCTCGAGTAAGTTGTTCGTGAACACACTATTTTTCGCATTAGGGGCTTCCCATGAGAGCTGTTCGGGTTTGGCGGACGTGATGATCGCCCTACCTGACGAATTTCGGACTTCCTGAAGGAAGGAGTCCATGGATGGCAAAGACTTGGACTTCATGGGAGAAAATCCACCGGCATAGCATGCGTCTGCTATGATGAGCACCCTCTCTGCATTGACTCCCTTGAGAAATTCCAGACCAGTCATTTTCACGCCTGTGGTGCCGATGAACTCGGGTTCGACGTCATAAGGAAGAAAAAGGAATTCGGATGGCCTGATGGGATCGAACGCTCCATGACCGCTGAAAAAAAGTATGACCGTATCGTCCTTTCCTGCTTTGGGCAGGGTGTAATACAGGTGCTTTTCCACTTCTGATTTTGTCGCTTTTTCATTGAGCAAGTACGTAACGCGGGTTTCTTTGAAGACTTCATTTTGAGCTTTGAGAAAATCTCCAAACGCACGAGCGTCTTTGTCTGAAAGCTCCAGTTTCGGAATTTTGCCGTCCCGATACTTGGACACGCCGACCACTAGGGCGTACAAATCGCCGGTTTTCAAAGGAGGCGCTGTCGCCGTTTGCTGCGGCGCCTCCGTTCCCGCGTTCGTCTGAGCCGATTCAGCCGTCGCCGGAAAACCGGAGACGATCACAACTGAGGCGAGAAGGAGATGAATACATGCCCGGAGCATCTTCATTCCGGCCTGCTTCACTTTCGTTTTTGAGGGGAAAACGCTGCGCGTGAACATGGATACATTCTCCATAATGGGATAGTGACGAAGTCTATGACCGAATTCTTGACAGGAATCAAGATGTCTCACGTCAAATGCGGGACGGATGGACCGCGGGACGCGGCAATTTTAGATTTTGACAACCCATTTCACCGTGAGTTCCTCCTGCTCGTACGGACAGAGAAAAGTTATAGCAGTGTTTGAAAATTCTGCCGGATTCGCTCATAATTCTGGCCTGTATTCCGACGATCCAATTGTGTCATTGCGAGGAGTGCAACGACGAAGCAATCTCATGTTGGCTAATTGGAGATTGCTTCGGGCTTCGCCCTCGCAATAACAGTCTTCCGTTCTTCTTGCGTCACCAAGACCGACAGTACTTTTGAAAATTCCTATATTTCTTGGAAAATCGGGCCAACCGGACCCGAAGATTCTATCTTCAAGAATATTCGGCCGACTCATACGCATTCGCCACAAGATGTATAAGATTCCGGGGCTGGGGCCTCTCCTGAGCGAAGTGATGAGACGGCTCTGCGTCGTCCGCAGCGAAGGAGTGCCCCCAGCCTGTGCACAGAGTTACCTGTAAAAAAGCAAATCCGTATCAATCGCTCTGTTCACCTGTGCGTCTTTGCATTATGATTCGCGTATGGCAAGACCCAAGGAATCGGGAGCAGTCATAAAACCGCGCGGAACAACGATTCCCGTTGCCCTGGTGTATCCGAACGAATACCGGCTTGGGATGGGAAATCTCGGCTTTCAATTCCTGTATCACCGTCTGAACTCGCATCCTCTCCTCTCGGCAGAACGGTTCTTCTTCTCGTGCTCTTCCTGGACAAAGCAAACCAAGAGCATGCCTGTTTCGGAAGAAACGGGACGCCCCCTTTCGGAATTTGCCGTCATCGCGTTCAGCGTGCCTTTCGAAAGCGACTATCCGGCAATTCCCGCTGCGCTCATGGCTGCCGGCGTCCCGCCTCGTGCACGGGACAGAAGATCGGTCCACCCCCTGGTCATTGCTGGAGGAGTTTCCGTGTCCATGAACCCGGAGCCTATCGCCGAATTCCTTGATATCGCCTACATCGGTGAACTCGAGGACTCGGATGAATCGGCGCCTGGACTTCTCTCCACCCTCGCACAGGCGTGGTCCATTTCAGCCGCAACCAGAAGAGATCCTCAATCGGTAGCCGAGCTGTTCAGCCACATTCCCGGTGTGTACATTCCGTCCGCATACAGTTTCGATTTTGGCGAACAAGGTGTTATCTCACGCATCCGCGTGAAGCCCGGTTTTCCGGAGCGCATCCAGGCGGTGAAACGGCGTGCCAAGGAATCCCCCGTTCCGGTTTCTGTCCTGTTCACGCCTGAAGCAGAATTCGGGGAAAGCCTTTTGGTGGAAACGAACCGCGGATGCGGACGTGGATGCCGATTCTGCGCTGCAGGCTGGATTCATTTTCCCGTGAGACACGCGGAGTATGGCAGTTTTCGCGACGATGTGGATCGTGCCCTGGCATCCGGGAGAACTGTGGGACTGGTGGGCAGCGATCTTGCGGGTCATCCGGATCTGGAGGACATCCTCACGGATATTGTGACGCGCGGGGGCACTTTTTCGCTGTCATCCATTCGTCCGGAAGGATTGACCCCGAAGATTGTGGAACTCATGGCTGCAACCGGCCAGAAAACCGCGACCCTCGCCCCTGAAGTGGCCACGCTCCGCATGAAGAGGGTCATCGGAAAAAACATAGCAAACGAGCGGTTTTACGACCTTGTGGAAATGCTGGTGGCTGGTGGCATTCCCAACATCAGATTCTATTTCATGATCGGCCTGCCCACGGAAACGGATGAGGATGCGGCCGGAATCGTCGATTTCGTAATCGAGGCTCGGCGATTGTTCGTCGACGCGTCGCGTCCCGTTCGCCGCATCGGACGCTTGGGGGTCCAGGTGAATCCCTTCGTGCCTAAACCGTGGACTCCTTTCCAATGGGCCGGGATGGCGTCGGCTCGAGAACTGGGACACCGCATGAGGATCATCCATGATGGTCTGCTGAAACACCCGAACGTCCTTGTCCGGATGGAATCCCACAAGCAAGCGGCAATTCAAGCATTCCTGTCGCGGGGTGACAGAAGGATCTCAGGAGCCATTCTCGCTGCGGCGAATCAGGCTGGACGATGGTCCGGCGTACTCAAGAAGGAAGGCATCGATCCTGATTTTTACGTGCTCAGAAAACGGACGGAAAATGAGATATTTCCGTGGGACCTGACGGACCACGGCGTAAAAAAGGAAAATCTCTATAAATTATTCGTCAACGCGATACATACGTAGCGGGTAAGCATTCACTTACTCGGGGGAAGTGCCTGACCTCTATGATTGCCAGGAATGAGAAAAGACAAAGCACTTTCGTTACTTAAAGGCGGAGATTGCTTCGCTGTGCTCGCAATGACAGCCTTTGCCCACCCGTAACTAATACCATGTGGTTTTCATATACGCGAAATCAGAGAGGCACTTCTTTAAGTATCGCCTCCCCGAACCCCAACTCAGGAACCGTTGATTTGCCCCAATCATGCGTTGTTGGCCATCAAATGGTCAACCAGCCGAACAAGCATGTGCGGGCCTTTGACCTCTGTCTCGAACAACGGCACAACGGCCCGAACTTGTTGATCAAAAAGTTTCCAGACCTGCTCCATGTGCTCGTTCTGCATTTGAACGCGATTGCGGACGAATTCAGCCGATTCCTCAGACAACTGGTTTTGGGGAATGAGACCGTTTACCACGACTCCGCCCACGGGAATGCCGAATTCATAAAACCAGTTGATAAACCTGGTGATTACCGCAATGGGCAGACTTTCCGGCAGGGTAACAAAAAAGAACGCGGTAAGTTCCTCGTCGGTCAACAGATCTTTCGCATGGGCCATACGTTCCTTGAAGCCGAGAAGATAATCGAGGAGGGGGTCCTTTTCCTCCTTTTTTGAAAACGAAAGCATCTCACGCAGGGATTTAGCCTCCTCACGACTCTTGAGCATCTTTTCCACCCACAGGCCGTACACTTTGGACATGCCCAGAAGCCGCCGTGCGTTCGCTGTAGGGGCGGTGTCGAAAACGTAGAAATCGTATTCGTCCTTGAACATGAGATCCATCATGTTTTCGAACATGGCCGATTCTTCGAAAGCCGGGTTCATGGTCGCGGATTCGATGAATTCCTCAGCCCTGGTGGTGATGTCCGCAAATTTCAGGAACCAGTTGATCTTTTCTCTAATTTCTCTCTTGGAACGTTCGATCGTCTCCCGCGTGTCGATTTCGAAAGCGTGGCATTTTTCTTCGTCGCACACTACCACCGGCCTGCCGAAAACGTTTTGTTCGAAGAGATTTGAAAGACTGTGGACGGGATTAGTGGAAGCAAGCAGCGTTCTCTTACCCTGTTTCGCGGACCAGAGCGCCGCGGCTCCGGCCATAACTGTTTTTCCCACTCCGCCCTTCCCACCGAAGAATATGTATTTCAGCTTAGGATGATTCCTTAAATATTGCTGCATATTGACGGTTATGGTGTTCACTGGATACCCCCTGACGAGCGCTTTCAGAAATCTCCGAACATGGCTTTGGCCATCTTCTCGATCATAGGCAGACCGGTGACGTCTCGTTCCATTTCCGGTACTGACGCAAGGATCTGGCCTGCGAAGTCCTGTTCTATTACTCCCAGGTACTTCTCCTGCATCGTGAAGCGGTTTTTCAGGTATTCGGGAATATTCTGGCTTTTCAGATCCTGAGGCAACACGCGGTTGACAATGTACCCGCTCAAAGGAACATCGAATTTTGAAAAAAGTTCGGCTGCCTTTGCAGTGTCCTTGATTACCATCTCTTCGGGGGTCACCACGAAAAAGAAGGCGGTCTTGGCCTTATCCGTCAAAATGCTGGATGATTTGTTGATTCGGTCCTTGATGTAGAGCAGTTCATTAAGAATCGCATCTTCATCGAGCTCTTTTTCCCGGCGCATGACTGCTGCGACCTGGTCATACTCCCGCATCTGTTCGCGTAAATGTGTGATCTTGTCGATCCACGCGTCGTAGACGGAAGCCATGCTCAAGTAATACAGAGCGTGTCCCAGTGGAACGAGGTCATAGATGTAGTAATCGTACCCGCCCCTGATGACGATGTCCACCACCTCGTCGAAAATGGCGCTCTCTTCCATGGCGGGCTCGGCCGCGGCCGCCTGGATATAACTCTCGATCTCGTCCGGAATCTTTTCCATCCCGTACATATCCAGGATCTTCTGACGAATTTCGTGTTGATACTCTTTGATGCGGTGATCCGCGTCTATTTCTTGAGCGTACAGATTCGGCATGATTTCAGTCGGTCCTTTGCCGAAGATGTCCCGCTGAAAGATGTCCGTGAGGGAAGCCTGGGGATCGACGGAAAATACAAGCACCTTCTTGCCTTTTTTCGCCAGGTAGTAGGATGCGGCGGCTGAAAAGGTAGTTTTCCCTAATCCGCCCTTGCCGCCAAACATAATGTAACGTCGATCAGGATACATATCGAATATATTGGCTAAAGACATGCAGGTCGGCTCCTTTGTGGCGTGTTCGGCGAAGGCCCTTTTCCGGGCGGCGAACGCGATGGCTCCGCCCGACGAGGAACTCTTCCAACATATCCGGGGAAAACTCGTCAGAAGATTTCCCCGGAGCCAATTCGGCCTCTTCTTATGCGAGAGCGTCCGTGAGATCTTTTTCTCTCAGCATTCTGCGCTTCCATGTGGAAATCTGCGGAACCACGTAAGGAAGCAGTCTGAGAGAGTAATAGGGCGGCAGAATAGGAACGCCGAGCATATCGCCCATGGTAATCAGGATGAACAGATGTTCCATACTTGCTCTGGTTTTGAGTGCAAAACGGGCGGAATCATGAGCGGCTACTCCATAAACGAATTCTTTAACCGCTTGAAAGAAACCGCCTTTCTTTTCCTTTTCGGACATGACCATGCTCCTTCAGAGGGCAATGTCAGTCAGCACGGCGTTTACGCACGTGAAGCGACAGGTTGAGCCGTTATTCCCCGGTACCGCCGAAACGCTTTCCATCCTTCTGCTGCCAGGATTAGCGCCGCTACCACCAGGAATATGGCCACGACTCCCATAATCGTGTTGCCGATGACTCCTTCCAGACCTTTCGCTTTATATAGAGCTGCGTAACCTACCAGCACCTTGTTGTACAATAGGTCGTACGAGGTGTACATCAGAGCGGCGATCGTGGTGATGAACATGAAAATCATGGGAAAGAATGTCCACTTGGCGGGTTTTCCCTGAGACATTAACCATGCGGTGACGAGCATCAACGCCAGGGACGCCATCAACTGGTTTGCTCCGCCGAAAAGCACCCACAGGTATTGCCACCAGCCCATATGCACGAGAATAAATCCCAGTATACTCGCTACAATGGTCCCTATATGAACATTCTTGAATATTGGACTGACGTCGCTCAGGAGTTCCGATGTCGCGACCCTCATGAATCGTACGACCAACTGCATAATGGTAATAGCCAGGACGATCATCATAACGCTGCCGTAGTTCTTGCCGAGGCTCAGGGGCATGCCCAAAGCGTTGAGAAACTGCGCCACTCCGGCTGCGAAGACCCCGCCCGGACCTTTAACCACGGCTTCTTGATACGCTGCGGCAGAGGTGAAGATCGTTCCGGCAATGATGAGTGCAAACAGAGCCAACATCATTTCCAGGAACATGATGCCCGCACCCACCGGCCTTGCATCCAGCTCGTTCTCAAGCTGGCGTGCGGTTCCGGAGCTGGAAACGATACTGTGCCAGCCGGATATGGCTCCGCAGGCTATCGTCACGAACATGATCGGCCAAACCGGGCCGATGGGTATCGTAAACTGCGTGAACGCCGGTAGGGAGAAATCCGGGTGAAGAATGAAGACTCCGATTATCCCGAAGAACAGCCCAAGAAAAACGATATACGCCGCTACATAATTGATCGGCAGCGCGAATCTCCAGATGGGCAATACTGATGCGAAATAGCAGAAGACAAAAGCAGCCACTGCCCAAAGGACTCTGCTGTTGGACAAGTCAACGCCGAGCAAGTAGTCTGACGGCAGATAGGTCCCCAGAAAGATTCCCGTCATGGCGATGGCCACTGTGACTACCGTGGTCACGATAATGTCCACCTTCCATCGATAGATCATCTGACCGGCCAAGACTCCGCCGATTGTCAGAAACAGCCATGCCATGGGGGAGCCTTTCAGGCCGACTGCGGTGTTTACCACCACGGCTCCGAAAGCCCCCACGATAAGCAGCAGGTAAAAATAAATGAATGATAGAAGTATCACCCTGGCTTTCGGCGATATGAGCCTGTGACTCAATCCCCCGAAAGATGCTCCCTCATTTCTCATGGCTATGACTGCACTGGAATAATCGTGAACCCATCCTATGAAGAACGTCCCGAGGAGGATCCAGACGACTGCGGGCAACCATCCCCATTGTATCGCGATAATTGGGCCGATGATGGGGCCGGCTCCCGCTATCGACTTGAACTGGTATCCGTAGAGGATGTTCTTGCTTGTAGGCATGAACTCCACGCCGTCCATGTACATTTTGGCGGGAGTCGCCCTCTTCGGGTCTGTCTGAATGATTTTGGAATCGATGTATTTGGCATACACGCGATATCCGACGAAGGCAACGATGAATCCGATGATGAGAACCACGATTGAATTCATGATCCGGCCCCCTCCCCCGTTCGGTTTCGTTCGGTCGGTGACGGTTCGACCAAAAATAATGTCACGAATCCCCCGAAGAGATTCCGCACTTCCGACCGACTCCGTCACCACACAATGAATGCGCTTGTTGTACTTGGAGGGGTTTCAGCTCCGAACACCGTAGTCTGAAACCCGTTAGCCCGCGTTCGCCCGACCGCGGAAGATCCCAAAGACGAGGCAATCGAAACCTACTAAAGAAAAGCAATCAAAGCATAGCAGACCGTAGAATGAAGGTCCAGGATTATTTCACGGTATCCATCGGTTACGGGTGAAGAAAAGGCTGCCGTTGCCAACACAGCGAAGCAATCTTTGTCCTTGAACATCGAGATTGGTTCGTCGTGTCACTCCTGACAATAACACGGAAACCATAGTTCTCTTGCGAGACACGAGAGTTCCGTCCCTCAAAAAACTTACCTAACCGGCCATCCGTACCTCTCCCGAAGTTTTCATTGAGCAGTGGAGCCCGGCTTTGTCATTGCGAGCGCAGCGAAGCAATCTCGCGTAGTTGCAATATATGGGCGGAGATTGGTTCGTCGCGTCGCTCCTCGCAATGACAGTGATTCGCCTGCTGGCCAGATCAGTGAAAGCTATTTACGGGGACACCATACGAGAGTCAGTAGAAGAAGAGTCCAAGAGCTCTGACCAATACGAAACCGAAAATGCAGGCCGAAATCGCGTGGGGAATGAATTCCAGGAGTGATGAGGGTAATCGGCGGTTTTTTCCGGTACTGAGCCTGTACGCAAGCACAAGCGTTCCGATGATGCCTAATCCGATGAGGAGTTTCTGAATAAAAAAGGTCAACGACGGGGGAACAGTAATAACGAGTTGCCTGAAAATTTCAAATCTGAAAGCCTCCCACAGCATGATCGGGAAATACACGCCCAGATTGATCAAATAATACAAATGAAAGGCCATATATGCCGTCAATACGAGGGGAAGGAGCGCCAGTCCGTAACGAGCGAAGTTCTCCTTTACCGTTTCTTTTGATAAACGGGTCGAAATGGTGGAGGCCGCGAGAATCAGCACATTGGTTACCGATACCACCAGGAAAAAGAATGCGGTGAACTGAAGGAGCGGGGGGAGAAAATCCATGTTGCGGGACCACATGTCGTAAAATGCAGTCTTGTACAAGAGATCGCTCAAGAGTCCCCCGTACATGCTTATGACCAGCATGGCTGTCACTGCGCCGGCCTGCCTGATTTCCCATATTTCTCGTCCCGGAACCCTGAGATTCAGGTTTATCGCACCGTGAGGACAATTCTTTACGCAGGATGCGCAGATCTTGCAAAACCTGTTGCTGCGCAAGGTGGGCATCATTTGACCGAACGGACATCCCGGGCGGTCTTTCGTGCCGGTAAAACACTCGTTGGACGTGCACTGAGATGCGCACACATTGCGGTCTGCTCGCAGCTCGAAAGGAGACGTCTTTGAAAATACTCCCATCATCCCGCCCAACGGACACAAGTATCTGCACCACGATTGTTTTTCGAACAAAACCGAAACGATAACCGCGAGAAACAATATGCTCATAAGAAGCAAACCAGTATTGAAGGGAGAATTCCTGATATCCGTTGCCGTTTCCAGCCAGATGATGAACAGAGCGGAACCGGCGATGATCCAGTCGCTGTTTTGTTTCAAAAATGGAGGTAGCGGAATTTCCAGGGAAACGATCCTTTTTGCCAAATGACTGAGAGTGCCCATCGGGCAAAGAGAACACCAGAAGCGAGCCCAGATGAACGATCCGAAAATCATCGTGGGCCATCCTACAGCCCAACTGAAAAGACCTCCCATATTGACCTTCGGGTCCGCCGGTCCAAGAAAAAGCAAGACGAGGAGTATAAAGAAAAATGGAGCAGCCGCACTCTGAAATATCGCGGGAAAAAGCGGGCTCTTGAGAGCTGCCTGAAGGGCCGGCACTCTCAGGAGGTTTATCTTGCCTTCTCCTTCAATCCGTCTGAGATCGAAATATATGTCCTGGGGTTTGAGCACTCCGTCTTCGGCCAGCATCACCGCTCTTTTTAGGGTGGTCGCCAATTCACGATCGTTACCGGGCCAGGAATAGGTGACCAATTGTTTGATGGTCATCTTGGGGAGCTGGCTGATTTCTTTGTGAAGCTCCTGGCAGTACTTGTTCACGTAATGTCTGACGAGTGTGGGTATTTCTTTTCTGCGTTTCCTCAAGGGGGGAATATCGAGAGAATGGTCCAGCAGCCAATGCAGGAGCGGATGTTTCTCTGCCGAGATTTCCGATGCATCCAGATTCGTGGTTCCTATAAGCCTGAAGTCAGCCGTCTGCTCGGTTTCCGAACCAACTCGCCGGAATGTCCCCGTCTGGAGTGTCTCCAGGAGCTTTAGCTGCATTGCGGCAGTGAGCTGTTCTATGCCCCTGACCACCAGAGTGCCTTCTTCCGTGAGTTCAAGGTATCCCGGGGTCTCGATTGTACCTGCTTCGGAGTTCCTGTGTTCCGATCCGAAGAACAACTTTGTCTGTTCTTCCGTGAGATCGGTGGGTCTGTCCGGAATTTCGCAGTAATCACCCGTTATCCCCGCATCGGCCAATGGTCTGAGCAGATCCAGACACAGGAAGATCCTCTTGCCGTGAGGGCTCATCTCGAATATGGCATGAGCCATGAATTCCTTGCCCACTCCTGTTTCGCCCGTGACCAGAATGGGCCCTTGCGACTGGGCGAGGGCCTCCAACTTGCGGCTCATTCTGCGTCGAACCGTCTCGCTGACGAAATAATCGGGGAACAGGTGGTCCTGACGGCTGATGAGGTTCTGCAGAGCCCTCTTCTTACGGATATATTTATAGACGCTATTGTCGAGTTTGATGACCTTGCGGGCAAGAATCCGCAATACGTTGATGGAGGCATCTGGATGAGTTCGGAGAATCTGTTCGAATGCATCGGCCGGGATTTCCAGCACCTGACAGGACCCTTCGGCCACGACTTCCGAATTCAACGGCGACGCTTTACCGGTCAGGTAGCTGATTTCACCTATGAGATCCCCTGGAAGAATCGTTTCTATGGGGACATCCAGGCCTTCTTTCTCGTGTCTGATGACGACGGCCCTGCCGGACAGGAGGAAACGTATCCGATCGCCTCGATCGCCGGGATCCACGATGACCGCGGCCGCGGGGTAGTCCTTGACCGTACCTTCATCCCATATGGACTGGCGAAGCTGTTCGTCCAGGCCGCGGAAAGGGTCGAGTTGAAGCGGAGGCGCGGTCTGTAGTGGGGTGGGGTTCGGCATATCTCAGTCGCTCGATTTTCAGGTGCTATTATTATAACACGTGCAACGCAAATTTGCCGGGTGTATTCGGAGCAAAGGAACAATTCCTTGCTGTATTGCTGCGCATTGAACATGGCGCTTTCCGTCCTCAGTCAGCCAGGTTGTCCTCGCAGCGCAGTAACGCAGGCCGTCCGAAGCGAAGGGGACTCTTGGCTGGCATACACATTCATAATGCGCAGCACTCTCATATGTTACTTTTTTTCGGTCCGACATCCCGGGGTCCCCTACAAGGTCACGTCTTATACCGATGCGCTTTCAAAAGAGTAACATTGAAAGGCTGGTTCACGGCCTGTCCTGCCAGATCTCCTTGCTACGAACGGCGCGGCCTGACTTTGCTTCGGAGACCCGCCAGGACAGGCTTCATCCATCGTCACTTGTCTGATCGCACATTGGTATTATCCATCGCAGTCGATTGAAGCATTGAGGAGGAAGCCTTCGCGATGACGCCATGGGCCTCGGTGGCGGAGTGCTGTCCTGTTCGGCGTTCTGAAAAGCACTTTTTTTCTTTCTCCTAGCCCGACTTGATATATAGTGCTGATGATAGCCGCGGGCAGGAGAAACTGTATGGCCGCCAGACGGGTTCGTGCGAAGGAAGTCCTGCAAGACATCAGATCCGGCATGGACGATCCCGCACTCATGGAAAAATATCATCTCACACCACAGGGTCTTCAAAAACTATTCAAAGATCTTGTGGGAGCCGGGTTGTGGCCGGAACGGCGTCACGTAAACGCGAAAGACGTGCTTCGAGACATCCGTTCAGGCGTCGGCAGAACCGAATTGATGGAAAAACACGGGCTTTCCTTCAGAGGACTCCAGGCACTCGTCACCTTGCTTGTGGACGCTGGTGTGGTAAAGAGAAACGAGCTGTACGGGGAGCTACGCCTGGCCGATGACACTGTGGTGCCCGCAGAGATTAGAGCTTTTGAACGATACTACCTTGATTTCGAAACGCCTGTTTATGAATCGGGCAGTCCGGAACTGTGCGGAAAAGTCTTGGATATTACCGAGGTCGGAGTAGGACTGACGGGAATCGAAGCAGAGGTCAATGAAATCAAACGGTTGGTGGTGCTGGGAGACCCGTTCGGAGAGGCAGCGCCATTCGAGTTCAATGCGAAATGCAGATGGACGAGCCGAGAAAAAGACGGGGCGTGCATTGCGGGATTTCAGATAACGGATATCGCCGAAAACGATCTTGAAGAATTGCGGAAATTGATCAATCTGGTGATGTTCAGCGCTTGAGCTCGGCAATCATCCCGACAGTTCAGGAGTGACGGAAACTTCAGTTTCCAGGGGCTGTTCATGGCCGGAAAAATCGACATATCGAAATCGCAAATAGCGCAGATGAGGAGCTCACCCAGGAGTTATCCCATTGTCATGCTCCCCATTTTTGACGTGGATGATCCAACAATCGAGGGCCTCATTCAAGATATATCCGAAACCGGCGTCCAGGTTTCGGGAATGAAGATAAAGCCCGATGCAAAGAAAACCTTCATCATACAGCCAGAGAATTTTTCCGGCATCAAACCTTTTTCTTTCGATGCGGAATGCAGATGGGTGAGACCGCAAACGGAAGATCAACCCTGTATGTCAGGTTTTGAAATCATAGGAATTTCGGAAAAAGACAAGGAAGAATTAAAGAAGGTATTACAAATACTGGCATTTTCCGATTCAGGTCCGATGTGACCTCATATTGCCCGCTTCCAGTGAAGCGGCCTCGGTCCCCGTAATCTGTACTTTTTTCTCGGATCCTGCACGTCAGCAGAGGCAATAGGGCCAGGCAGGAGTGTCCGGGGAACCTTTCAGACGTGTTCCCCGAACTCTCCGGCAAAATTCCCATGTTCGTTTATACTTTGGGCCGTGGCAGGAGTCCGGCTTTTTGAGCTATTTCTCCCACCTTCTCTTCCCATTCTATGGCCATGATGTGGACTCCGGAAATTCCTTTCATCTCTCGGAGTTGCTTGATGATCTCGACTGCAATGGTGATTCCTTCTTCGGCCTGTTTTTCCTTGGGCGTCTCTTTCATTCGTTTCAAAAGCTCATCCGGCACATCCATTCCCGGGACCTTTTTCGCCATATAGCTTGCCATGCCGAATGATTTGAACGGGGTAACGCCGCCCAGAATGAAGACCTTTTCGTGGAGTCCCCGATCGACGACCCCTTTCATCCACTCAGCAAATTTCTTCACGTTGAAAATGCACTGCGTCTGGATGAATTCAACGCCGGCCGCGACCTTCTTGGCTAAACGGGGCACGCGGATTTCAAAAGGATCGGCGAAGGGGTTTTCCGCCGCGCCGATGAACAGCTTCGGCACCCCTTTGATTTCGTCTCCCCCAAGAAATTTGCCGTTGTCTCGCATGTTCCGAACAGTATGAATGAGCTGAATGGAATCGAGGTCGAACACGTTCTTGGCCTGTGGATGATCGCCGAATTTCTGATGATCGCCGGAAAGGCACAGCATGTTCTTGACTCCCAGCGCCGCGCCGCCGAGGATATCGCTCTGCATGGCGATTCGGTTCCTGTCCCGGCAAACCATTTGCATAACCGGTTCCAGGCCCTCCTGCATCATGATGACCGACGAGGAAATGGAGGACATTCGCACGACGGAGGTCTGGTTATCGGTAATGTTGAATGCGTCTGCGTTGTCTTTGAGCAACTTGCATTTGTTGCGTACCACTTCAGGATCAGCCCCGCGGGGCGGGCCGCATTCTCCGGTGACTGCGAACTGGCCTGACTTCAGTATTTTTTCGAGTCTGCTGTCGGTTTTAAGCTCGGCACTCATCGTTGAAAATCCTCCCTCACCATCTTACGGGGACCACCGTCCCTATTCGTTCTCCAGTCGTTGATGGGCATCAATTCTTCATAGCGATCCATCAAATTAAGAGCCTTGAGCCTGTCTATGATGAGTTGCCATGCACAATCGACTTCCGGATCTATTTCGCACTTGCCTTTTGTTGAGCCGCCGCAGGGACCGTTCAGGAGGCTCTTGGAGCATCTGGCAATCGGGCAAATTCCGCCGGTATAGTATAATTTGCATTCTCCGCAGGTCTGGCAGCGCTCGACGTAATACCCTTCTTTTTTCGAACCGCCCACGAAAGTGGTGTTTAGAGCCGGACTGACCGGTGTCGCGGTATAGCGTTCCGCGATGTATTGCACACCCGCTCCGCAAGCCATGGACAACACTGCATCCACTTCCGGCACAAGGTTGGCCACTTCTTCCACGTATTCAGGATCGCACTGTCTCTCAACAGTTTTTTCGATTATTTCCAGGGGATTGCCGTCTTTATCGCGAGCCATTCTCAGCTGGCTGGACAGGACGCGAACTTCATCATGTCCTCCGGTCAGGCAAACTGTCACGCATCCGCCGCAACCCAACACCATGATTTTTTTTGTACCCTCCAGCATCTTGAGGATCTCGTCGAAGGGTTTTCTCTCGCCTACAACCATTTTACGCCTCCAGAAGGTCGTTTCTAACGTCTATACCGGTTAAGCTGCCTCGTTTTTGACAAGCTTGATTTTTTTGTTCAGCGGGCTGGGGCCGAGATTTTTGATTCGTTCCGTGAATTCACGAGCTACTTCGGCAAATCGAGGGCCCATTGCAGCGCTCATGTTGAACATCTCGAGCCGTTCCGGTTCGAGTCCCACTTCCTGAATGAGTTTCTTGGTAAAATTCACCCGCGGTTTGGCTACCAGGTTTCCATGTATGAAGTGACAGTCGCCTTCCAGGCAGCCAGCCACGTATACTCCGTCAGCGCCTTTCTCGAATGCTCTCAGGAGAAAGACGGGCGTAATTTTTCCCGTGCAAGGAAGGCGGATGACGCGGATATTCGTAGGATATTCCAGCCTCATACTGCCGGCAAGGTCAGCCGCGCCGTAAGCGCAGTAGTGGCAACAAAAGGCGACGATAGTAGGCTCAAAATCTGCCATTATTCAGTCTCCTGGATCTAGTCATCACTGGAAATACGATGGGGTGGAGTTAGAATGTAACGTATCGGAAAAAAAATTGCAAGACCGCTGAGACTTCAGGCGCGGTTTTCGTGAAAAAAGGCGGATGAGAAACGTAGCATTCCCGTCGTCTTCCGCGGGCAATACTTCAGGGCAACGAACAGGGGCAGTGTTCGGTTCAGATCGATTCCCATCGGTCCTCAAGGGCGGAACGATCCATCATATTCCTTATGCAAGTCAGATCTTCCAGCTGTTCGAATTCGCGATCTTTTTCCTCGCCAAATCCTTTGGCCGCATAGAAAGGTCGTTTTTCGAATAGGCCCTTTACAAGTCCCGCGAGCGGATACCCCAGGTTTTCCACACCCCCTTCGTACCCTCTGACGAGTTTGTGGGCTTCTTTTCGCAGATCCAGAATGAGACTGAATCCCCGCCTGAACAGCATTTCCAGATGATTGGATCGCAGCAGACCCAGAGCGTGGGTGAGATTACTTTGGCACAGGTCTTCCAGAGCGATATTTATGTACCCGCTTACCTTTTCCAGACTCCCCTGGAGTTCGTCCATGGACCCGGGGTCACGGCCGTCGGCAACCATCACTTTATTGGCCAGATGGGCTAGTTCCGTCGACAGACGATCTTTTTCGTCTTGAGTAGATATTTCGTCGAGACATTTCTTGAACAGACTGTTTTTGTCAATAAGCTTCAGCGGATAGCCCAAGAACGCGCGGGTCTCGCCAGCATCTCCCGGTTCATGAGGCGAGAGTTCCGTCAGGGGTCCCTGCACTGCATCACGCTTCAGGTACTGATAAATAGCCATCGCTTCTTCAAATTCGGGGAAGCCCTTATCTGCAAGTCTCGCCTGACGCCATTTCCGGGCGGCTTCCTCGCTTTCCAGTTGCACGCCTCGCGCCAGTTCTTGCATGAGACCGAAATAGTATTCCGGGCTCCAGCGGTAAATCAGTTCGAGAAAGTTTTTGAGCTCGTCTTCGTATTCCCTGAATCTGAATTCGATGTAGAAAAGGTCTTCCAGAGTAAACAGCGGAAGCGAATCCTGTTGTTCCACGAGATCGATGTCGAGATCCCGTATGGCCACCTTGATGAGCCGATTCATAACGGTCACGATCAATTCCGGATCAGCGACTTGCATGAGCTGAAGGACTTTTTCTTCCCCCATTCGCGATATAATCTCCAGCCATTTGGCTGCGGATCGAGCTTCAAACATGTTTTTCTTCCAAAATTCGAGGTCGATCAGGTATCGTAGCTGTTTACCTGTGGTCGATCGAATAAGAGCAGGCGCATTCTCCATTCCCAGCGCCTTTATGGTAAAAAACATTTCCTCTTCGGAAATTTTCCGGATTACTTCCTGCGGCCTTCGTACCACTTCCAACAGCTGTTCCCGAGCTTCAGGAGACAAATCCTTGAACACATCAATCCGCCGTTCCACGGGAAGTGCGTCGAACATCTCTATTACGCGCAAAGCATCCTGTGTCGTGTCATCTTTCATCGTCTCAACTTAGTCTTCTTTCGGACGGAAATCAATCACGCCCTGCCGGCAAACAGAGGCGATTCAAGCTTGTTCCATCGAGCCGTGCCGCGCTGCTCGACTCCTATGCCGGGAGCAGCACCAAACGTACGCATTCAGGAACGGGCGGCATGCGGTCATTCCGAGGGGCGAAGCGAAGAAGCACTCTCGTTGCAGTACGCCCTAAACCAATGTGATTCCTTCGCTTCGCTGGCAATGACTCCGGTCAGAGGAAAATGCGGCCTCACAAAAGTGAAATCGGGGAGGACTTGTAATACTAATGCGTTTTCAACTAGTTGAAATCGGGGAGGAACTTCCTGTAAGACGTTCCTCCCCGAACCCACCTCAAGAACTGTTAGCACTCCCCGGCATTTGCATTTCCGCCGAGGCATGCACGTTGCGGCGCATGATAGACGTATCTGGGAGGGAGTTTGGACGGGACACCTTTACAAAGAAGGCCCCCCAATCCTGCTTGTTTGAAGTGCATTCGTATGAACACAGAAGGTACGACCTTCTTCACAAGGCGGGTACACAAAAGAAACGAGCAACAATCGGAGCGATTCTTGCTCGTTTCTTTTTCACCTCTACGTGTTACCAGCGGGCAGACCGGTTATTGTCTCTTCTGGTATCCTTTTTCGGACGTGCCTCATTCACTTTGAGGGCGCGGCCATTAAAATCCTTGCTATCCAATTCCTGGATGGCTCGCAGGCCTTCATCCCGATCGGACATCTCCACAAAGCCGAACCCTCGGGAACGTCCTGTGAACTGGTCGGAAATAACTTTGGCCGAATCTACCCGACCATAGCCTTCAAACAACTCCCTCAATTGGTCTTCGTTTGTATCGAAGGATAGATTTCCGACATAAATGTTGATAGCACTCATTCCTCAAGCTCCTTTTGATAGATCCCGTGTGCGAACACAAGAGTACTTTGAACACGCTTGTCCACAGTTTGGAAAAACGAAAGGTAAGATCGAAGTGAAGGTCCTTGACACGGGCGTTCTACTCAGTCCGACGATATCAATTCTTGCTTCACGCCCGTCTTCCTGGTCGTCCGGGTGGGAAATACAAGTCAATGTTCATCGTAACTATAGGTCGGCGGGGTGCCCCTGTCAAGTAGGTATTGCTGAACCAACCGAAAAGACAGCTGATTTTCCGCTAAAACCATGGACCGGGAAATCATTGCGAATTTCAGATTGGCGGGCTAAGCTGATTCAGGCGGGAATCGAAAAGGGAGGGAGACCCATGAAAGAACGAATTGAACTGGTTCAGGACGACATTACCCGAATGAATACTGACGCAATCGTAAACGCCGCCAACTACAGCCTCCTGGGTGGTGGCGGAGTGGACGGCGCAATCCACAGAGCCGCGGGACCGCAGCTTCTGGCTGAATGCCGGACTCTGGGCGGCTGCGAAACTGGTGACGCAAAAATCACCAAAGGGTATAATCTCAAGGCCAAGTACGTCATCCACACCGTCGGCCCAATTTATAGAGGCGGAAATCACGGTGAACCGAGACTCCTGGAAAGTTGTCATCGCCGATGTCTTGAAGTCGCTCACGAGAACAAACTCGGCTCGCTGGCTTTTCCCTCCATAAGCACCGGTGCGTACGGCTATCCTATGGAGGATGCGGCCAGAATAGCGCTCAGAACGACCCTGGAGCAATTGAGTCGATTTCCGGATATGGATCGGGTGATGTTTGTCCTGTTCTCGGAAGCGGCCTTAGGTGTTTTCAAAAGAGTTTTCAACACGATGTGAACACATGACCTGGCGCCCTTGAAGCAGACGAGATGCAATGCTCTTTCGCTTTCAAATGTGCAATCGGGGGGAGACTTCTTATACGGATTCGCTTTTTTACAGGTAACTCGATTCTGGGCGCAGGCTGCGGGCTCTCCTTCGCTACGGACGACGCAGAGCCGTCTCATCACTTCGCTGAGGAGAGCCCCCAGCCCTGCAATCTCATAAATCTTATTGCGAATGCGTATTATAAGAAGTTGCTCCCCGAACCCCGCCTCAAGACCTGTTATCTAGATTCTCAATGGTTGTGTCGCTTTTGATTACGCGAAAAGGTTGGAAAATTGTCATTGCGAGGGCAAAGCCCGAAGCAATCTCCAACCGACCAAGACTGAGATTGCTTCGTCGCTGCGCTCCTCGCAATGACATGATTGGACCACCGGCATACGTGCCAGAAGAATCAGAGAATCCGACACAATTTTCGAGAACTCCCATGGGACTCGTTGGAACCTGTATTTCCGCTGGGGAAATACAGGTTCCAACGTCCCGTTTCCCGGTTTGAGACTGGTGTCGTGTGTCCGGTCGTTAGATTCACTTTGGAAGGAAAATGAGGACGATGCTCAGCAAGACGCCGATGCCGAACAAACCGATGGCAGCTCCCGATATTCGATTGATTATTCTCAGCCCCGCGGGATTGATCCTGCCGTGGAGGAAGCTGACCAATCCGGTGAGGCACAACCACCAGACAGCTGAACCCAGGCCGACACCCAAAACCAATACAGCGGTGGATAGCCAATAATTGCCGTCGCGCTCCCCCACTCCTGCTGCGGCAAATACTGCGGCAAAGGCAAACATCGTCATGGGATTCGTAAAGGTCAAGAACAAGGTGGAGACATAATCCCGCACCAGACCTATTTCATCATGATTTTCAGGGCTTGTCGGGGGTACGGACTGGAAGGTCCTGATACCGAGAAAGCAGAGGAAAGCGCCGCCCACCAGACGTAACACAATGTCATGGCGGATCAGGAAATTCGCGAGGAAGCCTACCCCGAAACCAGCCGCGGCCCCGTACACGATATCCGCCGTAGCCGCGCCAAGTCCGGAGAACAATCCTGATAAGAGCCCTCGAGCCAAAGTGCGTCTGATGCACAAAAGAGCGATGGGGCCCACAGGAATTGACAGAGAAAACCCGATGATCAGACCTTTGACGAAATAAGCTTCCACAATCGGTATTCCCTGTCCTAACAAGCCATCACATGCTCACACCAGTTATTTCCGTCGATCACCGAGAAGTCAAGTCAATTGTGGAAATTGGGGTAATCATTCAGTTACTCGGGGGAAATGCCTAACCTCCGTCATTGCGAGGAGTGAAACGACGAAGCTATCTCGATACTTAAGGGCGGAGATTGCTTCGCTGCGCTCGCAATGACAGCCTGTTCCCACCCGTAACGGAATGGATACAGATTGAACGGGGCGGGAGCCAACAATCCGTCTAGAATAAGCGGCTCTCACTATTCTATGAGTATTCGCCGTGATTCCCGTTCTTTCTTCATGGCTTCAGGTGATGGGCCTCGTGATCCGCACAGCACCGAGACCACTCCCTTCTGGAATTCTTCAAAACTCTTGCGAAAGTGTATCGCTCCAGTGACCAGGTCTTCTGATTTTGGAGCACATTTCTTGACCAGGAGGTTGATGCCTGCAGCCGTTATGAGAGCCATCCCTGCAATTCTGGTTAAAAGAATCAATGGGTTCATGGATAACCTCTTTCATGCAGTTTTGGGGAATGGAATGGTCAAGACTCTCTTCTCCAGAGAAGCTTTCCCGGGTTTCCTGTGGACGAGGGCTCTGGGGAGAAATACATGGCGTTTAAATGAACCCACTCGAACGACCAAATCAGCGTTGTCTTTGAATAAATCGACATACTCCTTCGTAATGAACGGCAGCCGTATGGTCAACGTGTAGTCCCCGTCATGTTCGACTATCCGGTAAGGCTGTTCCGCATAGAGCATCCCGGAAGGATCGGTATCGCCATAAATCAGATTCGCCATGCGGCTCAGTTTATCGGGCCCCACAACTTCGTCCTCGAGTATATTTACGGTAAAAATGGGGATGGGATCGAAAATCGTACGGATCTGTTCGAGGCTTTTCTGCTGGGTACCGAGCCAGTCGGTGAAATACGCATCCTGCAATGAAGAGGGAAATAGCCTGTTTACGACAATCGCATCCACGATCAGCCCATAGAGACAAAAGTACATAAAAGCACGTTGCGTTTCCCTTACCACCATTCGTTCGGCGTTGGTGACCAGTCTTATGGAGGTGATCTCGCGGTCGAGGAGCACGTCGTCGATTCCGTCCAAATGAAGAAACAGATCTTGCAGCGCCGCAAAATAAGTGTCTTCAGGCAACGGAACATCGGTCATTCTCTTGGCAATAGGCCGGGCCAGTTTCAGAAAATTCCTTTCCAAGCGAAAAATCTTCTTCATGTACCATTCCATCGTTGAGGGCATCCCTATAAACCTCAGCGATTCGCCCGTCGGCGGGCAATCAATGACGATGACGTCGAATTGTCTTTCGCGGTAGTATTTGTTTATGTAGAGAAGACTTACGACATCTTCCATACCGGGGATTATGGCCAATTCTTCTGCCAAGACCCCCGTGAGGCCGCTGGAACCCAACAAAGCAGCCACGTACTTGGATACTTCACCCCAGTGAAGATCCAACTCTTCCTGAATATCCACCTCTTGAATCCAGAGATTTTCGGATACCTCACGGGGCAATCCGCGATTGTGGTCGTGAAGATCTCTGTCCGGTTGAAATACATCGGAAAGACTGTGGGCTATGTCGATTGAGATCACAATGGTTTTTAATCCGCGAAGCGCGCATTGCAGACCGGTTGCCGCGGATACGGTGGTCTTTCCGACGCCTCCTTTTCCCGAAAAGATGATAATTCTCGGCTTGCCGTTTTTCAATTCGTCCTCCAGGTGTCCGCCGCTCGGGCAATCTTACCCATAATAGGCTCTAGACGTGGTGAAAGAAAGAGCCCGGAAACTCCGTGAAGGGGTTTTGATTTCTATAGGGATTCTCAAGAGTAATGTCGGTTTGGGTTCGCGTGAAGATTCAACAGTGTCATTGCTTCGGGCTTCGCCCTCGCAATGACGAGGTTATACGAATATGCTGGAAAATGGCTGAGGAGCGTTCCCAACGTGAGGGCACATGATTGCGGAGCTATCAACCCTTGTTCCCGGGGCGGGAAGAGAGGAACCGGACTTCCGGTGATGTGCGCATAACAGTTGTCCAAAGTCTTGGTCGACTGGTCCAGCCGATATCAGGGGTTCCCGAAGGGAGATTTGACGGCTCTGCGTTGTCCGGAGATTGGGAATCCCCGCGGTCGGCGCTCACGTAGACGGACAATATTTTTTGCTACCGCCATACACCACAAGAATGAAATTCCTTGCCGCGCACCTCGGAGGCTCGAGTGCCTATTTCTCGTAAAAAGCGAAGAAATCCTTACTGTAACCCTGATCGTACCGACTCATGGTGTACTTCAACTGCTCGGGCGAGAGTTTTTCTCGTTTGACTATCTTGTCCCTTTCATCCCGAAAATAGAAATTGCAAACGATATTGTGGATGTTTGCGTCTCCATGCACTGCTCTTTTGCAGCCGGCCAACACCAAGGCCTTTGCCAGATCTTTCGTGCCCACATGGTGGCCCATGGCAAAGATCAGATTTCCGTCCTCCCGAATTCCGAACGCGGTCCTGTTTGCCAAGAACCAGAATTTGTTGCTCATGGTGCTTCTGCCACTGTCATCCACGAGAAAACCGCCAAGACCGATTTCCGAATCCCCGAGCTTGCCGTTCTTCAGTATCTGTTCGACGACAGTACCGTCTTTTACGATCAAATGCCGCAGTTGGCGGGCATCCTTGACAAGATGAAGCGGAATGTCATCGGACCATTCCACCACGTCGACGGAATCATCACGATAGACCACCAGTGTAGCCATGCCGGGAACCATGGGATACACCACCTGTCCTCTGAAAACAGCGCCGGCTCCTTTGGCGTGCTGCTGCATCCACATGGCATTTGTTATGGCGACTATTTTAGAAAGGTCCTCATGCTCGGCCGAATGGGATACCTGATACACACCTGGTTCGGATTGTCCCAGGAAAAACCGTATCTTGAGTCTGTTCATGTCGAACACGGTCATGTACACGACGGCATTTGGGAACTCTTCGCTCGGCCGGTAAACGGTCTTAAACATGAGAGGTTTTCCATCCTCGGACAGAGGCAGATTTTCTTCTGTCCAGGAGCCTTCGCCGTCGAGCGCGGGAGATGTATAGAGAGGAGGAATGAGAGCAGGTTTCGGGAAAACAGGGTCTTCCGGTTCGGCTGTCGGCTTTTCTTGCCGCACCACTGTGGCCTCGAATTCCTGGCGGAGATATTTGTCCTGAATTGCGTCCGTGCGTGTTTCGTCTCGCGAGGCTTCAATGTGTACGTCCGTAGGAATTCGGGTGAGAAGACCTTCAAGCCACCCCAACACCGGACTGTCTTGCGAGTATTGCTCATCGAAAGAAACATGTTGAGCTTCGATTCGGGCATGTTTCTGCAACGAAGGTTGAAGATCTGCCGCATGTAGCGGAAAAGAAATGAAAAACACCAAAAGTACCGGAATGCTTGCAGTGTTCAAACCAGACATTTCATTCTCACCCTACGTAAAATTCCTGAATAATCGGCCAGCGGATTTGCGGCGGGATTCACGTGACAGATCGCTGAAGAGCCATAGGCAGGAAGGCATGTGTGCTTCGCACCCGCATTGCGCTCCCATGCGCTGCCAGACCAGGAGGAAAAGGAAACGAACAACAGCCAGCCCTAAACCTTTCTCCATATCAACAGCGGAATCCAACAGATGAATTCCCGCAAAAAAACAGATTAGAGGCGAATTATAGCAAATAAATCCGGAAAAAACAATCCCGCACCGCTCGAACGCGTCGGAATGCCCAAACACCCGTGAAGCACTTTATTGATTAGTGATAGGATGTCAAGAAGTTATTGACATTTCTGAGCGAGGGCAAGAATCAATCCAAAAGACCGAATACGTCTTCAGGTCCAAACTCTAGCAATAAAAATATTTTTTTCTCAAGACCGACAGTTTCCTGCTTCATGGCTGCAAGCCTTTCAATTGATTGAACATTCCTGCCATAGGTCTGTTCCAGGTACACGAACCTGTCGTCCAGGCTCACGAGCTCATCGTGAACCACCCGCTTGTCTGCATAAAAAAGAACGTGCTCCTCCCGAATGGGTGAATCCTTTGGTCCCCGGAGCACCACGTGTTGAACGACAATGCGCGCTACCTCCGAATACCCTTCCTGTTCAAGAATTTCCTCCCCCCTCACGTCGTGGCGTCCAGAGCCGTCGAGAATACAGGGATACTTCCCGATGTCGTGAAGCAGGCAGGAAGCGGCCAGCAAGTCGAGATCCAAGGGATGTTCGCGTTGAATCAGGCTCCGACCCAGCAATCGAGCCACGTCCCAAACTTTGCGGGAATGGGCGATGATGTGTTCCGGTGTGGCATATTTTTCCAGCAGAGCGTAGCATTGACGCTCGTCCGGTATGGGTGGCTGAGCGCTCAGCGTGATTCCGGGCATGTGCTCAAAACCCCTGCATTGAAGTGTCACCGAGTATACCAATCGCTGCAGCAAGAAGAAACCGGTGAGTGGATTCAGGTCTAAACAAAAAACCCGCTTGAAGCGAGCGGGTATTGTCACAAATATCTGATGTGTCCAACGGCTGACTCAACGACGCCGGACCGAAAGCACTATTCTTTGCAGGCCGGCGCCTTGTGAATCGATGGATCGGAGTTTCACAGCCCGAGGTCGAAGTTTATCAACGCGGTTCCGCCAACCGACCACGTGTTCCTGTCGAAACGAATCTGTTCGGGCGTAGAAACAGTCGGAAGACCGTTGAATGTAAACACGTTGTTTCGGGAATCCGAGACAAGCTCCACTTTCGTCCAATCGAAATACGCGCCAACCTCTGCTTGAGGCATCAACCGGGCAGTCAAAACGGAATACAGTTCAAGGAACGTTCCGCTGGATACCGGAGCACTGGTCTCGCCTCCTCCCTGAAGGGGAGCGCCGGTGAAATCAACATCCGTTTCCTGCAATTTCATGTTTCCCCACAGGCCGGGAGAAACGATGAAGCGCACATTTGCGGAAAAATCGCCGAAGTTCTGGCTTAATTGACCGCCTATGTACGGGAGGTACGAGTTTATGGTGAGATCGTTTTTGAAGTTTTCCACGAGAACGCCCGTACCGACTTCCGTGGAACTACCGTCCTGCTTGGAGCTGTAGTAGTCCCAGCGAAAACCTCCTATAGCCAGTGCGCTGAAACTGCAGTTTGCGGACCGGAAAACTTCGCAGAAGCCGGCTCCATCAATTCTGCCCCAATTGTTTGACGCGCTGAACTCCGAATTTACGGGAATAATTACTTGTCCCTGCTCCACCAGGTCGCCCGTGGTCTTGGATGGTATCAGAATTCCGCCGGATGCAAGCAGTCCGCAGCTCCGCCCGACATAGAAGGTCTGAGAAGCTCCTAGCCAGGCTCCGGTGGCGGGTACGCGAAACTCCAGATTCGGTTGAGTACCTCCCAGATTATTCTGAGAGAATTCGCGTCTGTATCCGCTGCCGTTGAAGGTACTCACGTACCCCGCACTGAGAGTGAGCGGCCCGAGCAGGCCCGGTTTGCATCCCGGCACTCCCGGCTGGCACGGCATCATTCCCATGGGAGGCGGACAGGGAGCACCAAAAGGTGGCGGCTGGACAGGCGGCCCGACAGGCCCGGGCTGCATGGGGGGTCCCATAACGGCCATGTTCGGATCCATCACGGGATTGGGCGGCTGCCAACAAAACGCTACGGAACCGAAACACAGGACGAGTATCGACACGGATAATGAGAAAACAACGAGGTTTCTGAGCGTACTCATAATGGGCTTTGTTACCTCCTGGGACTGACTGTTATGGATGATATCATAATTATCCAGGGTAAGTCAACGATAAAAAGATATTTTACTTTAGAAATTATCTATATATACTTATTATACAAGGATTTATTGACTAATCGAATTGGTCAATCAACTCCAATCTGTTGTTGTTTTTTTAGGCATATCTGCGGAACGAATAGTCATATTCCACTATAATCACATTAATTTTTGTGACGGTGGCGTGTCGCGTCGGAGCGCGTCCAGCGAAGATGGCGGCAGGCCCGGCATTGAACTTTGCGAAAAGCTGGTGTAACATGGGTTTAACCTCAGGGCTCCCTGGCGACCCCGTTCTTTCGCAGGTTTACGGTCTGTGGGGTGAGCGGAAAACTATTGGCAGGGACGGTTCGTGCGAATGGGCATTCTCGGAGATACCGTTGGCACTGTTCCTTGGTTTAGCCGCAGGAAGCCTCTCGCTCTTCCCGGAGCTCGCGTTTCCCGCAAAGAAATGTGTGTTCCGGCTGTGTTGATTATTTTGACAGGGGTTCGGGGACCCCGGCGAGGCTACGGGCTACAAGAAAGGCCTCCCCGATTCGACCTATTCTGAAAGCGAAATGGTACCAGGCATGTTGCGCGAACATATCAACGACATCAGGGTGCGATGGAACCCGAAGGAACGACGGGGAAGTGCGTATGATCCCGGGCTCTTTTTGGAAACCCCGGAGCAGGCGCGCAAACTGATTCGCCATTTGCAGCAAGAGTTGGACAAAGCCCTTCGGGCAAGGAACAAGGAACTCATATCCGAAGTCGGGGAAATTCTCGGGCGAGTCGAACATCTCTCGCGAAAATTTTTCAGATGGGAGGAAAACATCTCCCGTTCGCTGAAAACGGAAGATCTCCGGGAAATCAAGAAACTGCCTTTGAATTTCTGAAACGCAGGACATGTCCCCCTGCTTTGCTTCATAACAACCCATTTTCCCGAGAGGGAAGAGATGTGACCATCGCCCGAGCTGAAGGGCATCATCCCCATGGCAGGAGAGCCGGCAATGACCTTTGACGAGATGAGTCGGGAACAACTGATCGAGCAGATCCGGGAACTCACCGATTATGTTGAAAATATATTTCTCTGGTGGGGAAAGAGGGAATTTAGGGAGATGTTTGAACAGATAGCCGGTAATGAAGACGGCGAATACAGTGCACAAGAAGTGCAAACGGCCAAGACTCTCCTTGAATCGGAAGGAGCCTTCGACGAGTTCATCGACCTGGTGCGGGATTCCTTTGAACGGGGCGGTATCAATTACGTTTTGACCGAGAAACTGTCTGCTCTGATGCAGGAAGTCGCGGAAAGACGCCACGTGTCATGATGAAAGATGACCGAAGGTTCCTCGCATGACCATAACTGGAAATAACCCTAATAATACATTATTTGCTGGCATTTGCTATTGAAATGGTTTAAGATTCTGTTGCGTGCTGTTCGCTTTGAGAAGCCATTCCCCGGGAATTTGGCTGAAAGGAGATGTTTTCTCGTGAATAGCGAATTCAAGGTGTCTTTCGCCTGTATGGGCTGGTTACTGGTTTTATTGCTTATGACGCTACCAGCCGGCATCTGTTCGGCTCAAGACGATTGCTCTTCCCCCCGGGCAAAATGGGACCAGATTTTTCAAGATCTCAAGAATAAATTGCAGGATTTCATAACCGTCCAGCAGACTCCCGTTGAACGGCTTACCCAACGGCCGGTGTTGGAACGGGTGGAAGGCAAGTCCATCGCGCGACAGGTAGCTGATGCGCTCCAGGTGAAAGAAGATCTCCTGAATGCCAAGCGACAGGAATGTCGTCGGGTGATGAATTTGGAACATCAAGTATTCAATGAATTCCAGAGCTGTGCACAGACTTCTCGCGGTTCCAAAGATAAGGACGCCAAGAATGTTATCAAGAAGCGTCAAGGCTTGATCGAGAAGGCGGTTCTGGTTCTTTCCGAGGTGCGGGAAGTGGAGGGAAAGGATACTCTTTTTCCTTATTCCGAAGCCATGCAGCAGGATCCGTATCGCCGGAGCGTCAACAACTACTGGCAAAACTATCAGCAAATGTATCGTAAATGGTGGGGGCACTGAGAAACAGCTGTGCGAGTGATTTCATACGGAAGAGGACCTGGTGAGGGATCTCCCGAGTTTTCAGTCCGGCGAGAGATTGCTTGACATCCCCGGGATCACGGGCTACCATTAAATGTTACAAGGTGACTCGGGGCCCATAGCTCAGCTGGTAGAGCTCCCGGCTCATAACCGGTCGGTCCCTGGTTCGAATCCAGGTGGGCCCACCATTTGTGTGTGAGACGATACATGGAAACAGTGAGATTTCTCCAAACGGACCTCGATTTTTTTCACGGGGAGCTTAACCAAGCTCCCCGTGATCTTTTTGGAATCCAGGAACGAAAGCACGCAAGGCCTGTGCTCCCCCAGTCCGAAAGAGAAAAAAGGCCCGGTTTCGTTTGTCAGGGAAACTGCTGTGTACCATGGACAATCTGTAAGAGGGACGGAAAGTATCCCGGGTGGTCGGACACGGGCGGAGCGCGCCCGCGATGCGAAGCCGGGACCTTCTTTCACGGCTGACAGGAGAGGGACCGGTGAACGAACCATGTTTGGCTGGAATAGTTGAGGTTGCGAATCGACTGTTTCCATTCGACATGGCCGAAAAATGGGACAATTGTGGTATTCAGATCGGAGACCCCGCCAGGGCGGTGCGCTCCATAGCTTTCAGCCTGGATCCCACTCCACAAACCGTGCAATTTGCAGCCGATCATTCCTGCCAGTTACTCATAACTCATCATCCAGTGCTGTTGGAACCCATCCGCAACATAACAACGGATTCTCTACCCGGTAGAACCTTGCTGAAAGCGGCAGAAACGGGAGTGAACATTCTGAGTCTTCACACCAACCTGGATGCGGCACCGGGCGGACTCAACGATCAACTCGCTGCGCGCCTGGGACTCCAATCCATTTCCACCCCGCTGCCGGCTACGTGTGCGAGATTGGGCACATTAGCCGAAACTACGGCACTGTTCGCGTTGACTCGTCGATGGGCCGAGGACCTGGGCGTGCCTCACATGCGAGTGATTGCTTCTGCCGACACACCGGTCGATGTCGTATTTTGCGCGTCAGGGAGCGGCATGAGCTATTTGGCAGATGCTATCCGGTATCATGCGGACGTCATGATAACCGGCGACGTTCGGTACCACGCAGCCAGAGAGGCGCTTGAACTGGGAATGCCCGTTATAGACGCGGGGCATTACGGCCTTGAGAAAATGGCCGTGGAAATTCTTCTGAGCGCGTTCTCCGAGGAATTTCTAAACATCGGTTGGGAAATGCAGCTTGTCGTGTGTGACACGGAAGTTGAGCCATTTAGCGAGATATACAATTCTCGAGGAGGGTCAACAGTTGAAAGAACAACTTCAACTACTTGAAAAACTACAGGAAGTGGACACTCAAATAGACCAGCACGAACACGATCTTGCCCGACTCCCCTTGGAAGTCAGGGATATCGCGAGAAGTTTGGTGGTGCTTCGCAGGGAGATCACGGAAAACAAGGAAAGAATGGAATCCGTGGAAAAGGATCTGCGAAAACGGGAGCAGGATCTTGCGGTCGAGCAGGAGAAGATCAAGCGTTCCGAAAGACGGCTTCTCAGCATAAAGAACCAAAAAGAATACAATGCTCTTTCCCGGGAAGTGAAACTGGGCAAGAAAGTGGTGGGCGAGATAGAGGACGCTATCCTGGGATTCATGACAGAGATCGAATCGCTCAAAAAAGGGCTGGAAAAACGAGAAACCGATTACCAGGGACTGGAGAGCGGTCTGCTGGACAAAAAGGCGGAAGCCGAAGCGGTTACTGTTCAGTCAAAAGAAGCCCTGGCACTCTTGAATTCGGAAAAGAAAAAAATTACCGAATCAATTGAACGGGAATTCCTGAGAAAATATCAGACGGTCAAGAAGGCTCGAGGCAATGCGATCGTGCAACTTGAGAACGGCACCTGCACGGGCTGTCACATGGCAATTCCTCCTCAACTGAACATAAGAGTGCTCAAGCAGGAGGAAATGATAATCTGCCCGAATTGCAACCGGATACTGTATGTCAAGCCTGAAAACATACCGGTTTACAATAAGTTGGATTCATAGTTGAGACGATCGTTGATTGACCGGGCAGACTTCTCTCGTTGAGAAAGGGAATGGCTGTATGTATTCAAAGGGACTCCTGTCAGGGATTGTAGCGGAAGACATACGTCGGATATGCACGATTGAACATGCGGATCCCCACAGCGTGCTGGGTGCGCACCCGGCGCGTGTTGACGGGAAGGACGGCATAGTAATTCGAGAATACCACCCTGACGCAGTAGCTGCCGATCTACTTCTCAATGGTGAAAAGTTGAGTCTCAATACATCCGAAGCTCCGGGGCTTTTTTGGCAATTTTTTCCCGGGCTGACGTTTCCAGTGAAGTACCTGGTCACATTTACGTTTGCAGACGGAACGACATGGGAGCGGGATTCACCGTATCGCTTTCTACCCGTTTTGGGCGAACAGGATCTCCATTTCTTCAACCAGGGAAACCATTACGACCTGTACGAGAAACTGGGAGCTCACGTCAGGCGAATAGACGGAGCGGAAGGGGTTTCGTTCGCTGTTTGGGCTCCCAACGCCAAGCGAGTGAGCGTCATCGGCAATTTCAATAACTGGGACGGACGGATTCATCCCATGCGATGCATGGGAGTTTCGGGCATATGGGAGCTGTTCGTGCCCGGAATCCACCACGGAGAATTTTACAAGTACGAGATTAAAACGCCCGCGGGAGACATAAGGATCAAAACGGATCCCTTCGCGTTTTGTATGGAACTGCGTCCCGGAACCGCGAGCCTCGTCTGGAACATCGATCGCCATAGATGGAATGATGACGGCTGGATGGAGGAGCGCAAGGCGAGAAAACTCACCGCCAGCCCCATGAACATCTACGAAGTGCATCTCGGATCATGGATGAAGATCTCCGAAGAGGCGCACAGGTGGGGGACATACCGCGAAGTCGCGCAGCCGCTGGCAGATCACGCAAAGAAATACGGCTTCACTCACATAGAATTGATGCCCATCATGGAGCATCCTTTCGACGCTTCGTGGGGATACCAGGTTACGGGCTATTTCGCCCCAACCAGCCGTTTCGGTACGCCGGACGATTTCCAGTATTTCATAGATGTGCTGCACCAAAACGGTCTTGGCGTTATTCTCGATTGGGTTCCCGCTCATTTTCCCCGAGACGATTTCAGCCTCCGGCTTTTTGACGGCACCGCGCTGTACGAGCATGCGGATCCCCGGCAGGGAGAACACCGGGATTGGGGAACACTGATCTTCAACTATGGCAGGAATGAGGTCAGGAACTATCTCGTGTGCAATGCGCTCTTCTGGCTGGACAAATACCATATTGACGGTTTGCGGGTTGATGCGGTGGCCTCGCTGTTGTACCTGGACTACAGCAGGGACGAGGGCGAATGGATCCCGAATATGTACGGAGGAAACGAGAACCTCGAAGCCATTCGGTTCATTCAGGAATTCAACGCTATGGTGTATGGAAAATTCCCGGGATGTTTCACCGTGGCTGAGGAGTCCACTGCGTGGACCGGCGTGACCACTCCCACCTATCTCGGTGGACTCGGGTTCGGTTTCAAATGGGACATGGGCTGGATGCACGACACGCTCAAATACTTTTCGAAAGATCCGGTGCACAGGAGCTTTCATCACAACGATCTTACCTTTTCCATGATGTATGCGTACAGCGAAAACTTTATTCTTCCCCTCTCGCATGACGAGGTTGTGCATGGCAAAGGTTCTTTGTTGAGAAAAATGCCGGGCGACGATTGGCAAAAGTTTGCGAATTTGCGCCTGCTACTGGGGTACATGTACACCCATCCGGGTAAAAAGCTGCTCATGGCAGGATCCGAGTTGGGTACGTGGAACGAGTGGCATCATGAATCCCACTTGGAAACGGAACTTCTCCAGTATCCCGTGCATGAGGGAATTTCCCGTTTTATGGAAGATCTCGGCAGGCTCTATTCAGAAGACGGCGCTTTGTGGAATTGGGACCAGAAACATGAAGGCTTTACGTGGATCGACTGCACCGATCATTTCAACAGTGTGCTGGCGTATATCCGGCGAGGACCGGACGGAATCCTCGTGTGCGTTTTGAACTTCACCCCCGTGGTGAGACAGGATTACATTATCGGAGTCCCGGAGCCGGGAGACTATCGCGAAATTCTGAATTCCGATTCCGAATACTACGGTGGGAGCAATCTGGGCAACGGAGGGATCGTAGCCGCGGTCCCGAGAGCCAGACATGGCTACAATCAGAGCCTTCAGCTTACCCTCCCGCCTTTGGCATGCCTGTTATTCAGAAAGATATAACACCGCAAACGCATTTCCTGGATCGTACGTGGTTCGCGGGTCGCACATGATTTGGTATATAGTAGGCCCCGAAAATTGTGTAGGATTCTCTCATAATTCTCGCCCGTATTCCGGTGGTCCGATGATGTCATTGCGAGGAGTGGAACGACGAAGCAATCTCAGTTTTCGTTAGTTGGAGATTGCTTCGGGCTTCGCCCTCGCAATGACAGTCTTCGAATCATTTCGCGTAATCAAAACCGACATTACTTTTGACAATCCCTATATAACTCCCTACTCTAAGCAGATCCCCCAGTTTCGCTCCTTCCATTTTCACATTTATTGATTTATTTTGACATCTTTTCTGCTGAATGGCTTGTCATTTCTTGTCATTTTCGATATAATCAAGCTTCCACGGCTGCACATGTAATGAGGTATGTTCATGAGTATTCTTTTGTCTGGAAGACTGGTTGGTTTTGTCCTTATCTCCTGTTTGTCAGTTTTCTTTCTCTTTCCGGGCCATATTCAAGCTTCCTTCAAAGTCACGGAAGACGCTTTCTCCATTTCCAATGCGCCCGGGTACTGTTTTGCCATGGCAGCATTTTCGCGGTGGTATTACCTGATGCATCCGGGAGAACCGCCTCTGAGAAAGGTCTTCGACAAGCGGAACCAGCAAAAAATCGCAAAAGAGCTGCAGACCTTTTACAGCAAGAACCTGATCGGACTTCAAGCCGAGTATTGCAACCGGTACCATTCCAATCAAAACGAATCTTTCAAACGGTTTGCCGAGGGACTCCTGAAAGGAGAACCGCGTATCGTGCTCCTCATGAACAAAGGTCCGAGAGGAGCAGTTCTTCACGCGGTGCTCGCGTATGAATATGCCCCCGAACGTAATTACATCAAGATATATGACCCGAATTACATCAATCAGGAAAGATGTGTCGATCTCGAAAGACGCGAATACACTTCGCTGGACATCACCTACAACGCGATATGCTTCCCTGAAGTGTTGCAACAGGAGCCCAGTCTCGTGAACAAAATGGAAAGCTTGTACGCAGCGCACCTAGAGCAACATAAAAAGTACGCAAGTGTGGCGTGGCGTGGGACCGCTGCAAGCCCTGCCGACGATTCATCAAAACGCGAACGATATTCCCGCGGACCAACCAGATAGTACGTAGAACCATTCATTGTTGAGAGGTTGGTGGTCCTCTTGGTACTGGACGATTCGACTCGAACCTCCAAGGGACAGCACCACGTCAGGGTGAATCTCCCATTGCGCGTTCAAACGCAGCATTGCGAGATACCCTCGAGTAATAAGGTGCGTTCCCTCCAGTTCCACACCGAGATCGAACCCGTACGGAAAGAGAAACCGGGTCTCAAGCCCCAGGACAGGATACACGGCATCGAGACTTCTCGAATTGGAAAGCAACTCTTCTTCCTGGCTCGGACCATTAATAGTTGTGGTATTGAGAATGTAATGCATTCCTATGCGCGGAGCCACCCAGAGAGGGGAGAACTCCCATAGCTTGTAACCGTATGATAAGCGCAACCAGTTAAAATCCACCTTGGTTTCGATAATATTATCAGGAGTGTACGTCCGGTTATGAAAAATGAACGTCCGTGGCGGCCTCCTCAGTCCGGTCGGCGAGTACATCAAGTAATCAAAATTGATCAGATGATTGTCGAGAATAGCGGCCTGCAAGGCGACTGTCGTCCCTTCCCCCTGATCCACACCCAAGTCGGAGCCGACGTCGATGCGCGAACCGGAGCCCGGCCGTCCTCCAGCGGGAATGAGCGTATCTCCAAAAATCCACAGATAATTCCATTCCATTCCCATGAGAATACGCGTACCTGGAATGAGCCTGAACGGTTCCTGTGCCCATACGATTCCGACGCTCAGAATGATGCACATCGCCGGGATTATCCGGCATACAACGCGCTTTGCCCGATTCATTCCATGTCACCCCTTCGAGGAAAATTCCTCGGGTGTCGGGGTTATATACCGATCGATTCTTGCGAGCAACCAAAATACGTTGATATTTCTGGAAGGAACGAAAAGGCAAGGCCAACTTGGATGACGAGATCGGATAAGCTGTCTTATCCGATCTCTCAAACTAAACCCTGCCGGTAGGGTAATATGTTCGCAAAGGAGTTTAGGTTCGTCGACGCACCAATCATGCCGGCCGAAAGTCCCCTTCTAAGCCGCAACATCGTCTTCGATAGGCCAACGTCCCTGGTTAAGCCATCTTACCAGCGATGCATCTATGGCATCCTCGAAAACATCGCATCGGGCCGCGATTTCCTTGAACGATAAGCCCTCTTTCAGCATGTTGTGAATGTTTTCCGGAGTCATGCGGACCCTGGTGCCTTCCATCTTCAGCATAAGTGTACACCTCTTCTTTGCCGAAATATCATTGTACTTATGATCTCTTTGAAAGCCGAAGGTTCCCTCTTTTAAAAAAAAATGATGCGGATCGGCAATTTGCTTCTGGCAACGGGTTTTTGTTCAACTTGTACCAGTAAAGAGATCAGGACCTTGTACACCTCTGATCCAAATAAGTCAACAATTTTAGTCTTCGTTGAACATGTGTCTGATGGACAACTGCCTCTTTTCGTGTCGCACGGCACGACGAATGGCATTGTTTTCATTTTTTTTCTTGAACACAAAAAAACCGGGAAAGGAATTTCACCTCTCCCGGTTGACTCTTCCTCGAGAACTTCTCTTTTACGGATCATTGTTTCAGGTGAAAACTGGGTTCCATTGCGAGGTCTTGCTCTGGAAACACCGTTTGCTCGAGATCCGGAAAGACTATTCTCAATACTTCGTCCATATGTTCGACGGGAACTATTTCCAGTCCCTTGATGATTCTTTTCGGTACTTCTTTGAGGTCTTGCTCGTTCTCGCTGGGAATGAGCACGCGCGTGATAAGGCCTCTTTTGGCGGCAAGCAATTTTTCTTTGAGCCCGCCTATGGGCAACACGCGACCCCTCAACGTGATCTCCCCGGTCATGGCGACATCACCGGGGAACTCTTTCTTGGTCAAAGCGGAAATGATGGCCGAAGTCATCGTGATTCCTGCTGACGGGCCGTCTTTTGGTGTCGCGCCCTCGGGAACGTGGATATGAATGTCCACTTTGTTGTAGAAATCGGCTTTCAGTCCGAGTCCCCATGCACGCGAGCGCACATAACTCATTGCAGCATGGGCGGATTCCTGCATCACTTCGCCCAATTTTCCGGTGACGGTGAGTTTGCCGGATCCAGGCATAATGGCAACTTCGACGATGAGGAGTTCGCCTCCTACTTCAGTCCAGGCCAGACCCGTAGCTACGCCTATTTTTTCCTTTTCTTCCTTCACTCCGTGCCGGAATTTCGGTACGCCGAGAAATCGCGCAATCTGGGGCGCTTCTATTTCGAGCCGTTCCCCCGCTTTTCCGGCAACCACATCCCGAGCGACTTTTCGGAACACCTTGGAGATCGTCCGTTCCAGATTGCGCACCCCTGCCTCACGCGTGTAGCGTCTGATGATTCTCAAAATAGCTTTCGCTGACACGCCCACCTGTTCCGGTTTCAGACCATTGGCCTCGATCTGCTTGGGAACAAGGAAACGCTCCGCAATCTTCAGCTTTTCCAGCTCCGTGTACCCCGCGAGCCGAATGATTTCCATTCTGTCCTGGAGCGGCGCGGGAATACCGTGAAGCGTATTTGCCGTGGTGATGAACATGACCTGGGACAAATCATAGTCAACATCCAGGTAATGGTCATTGAAAGTGTGATTCTGCTCGGGATCCAGCACTTCCAGCAGTGCGGCGGAGGGATCTCCCCTGAAATCCATGCTCATTTTGTCCACTTCGTCCAGAAGCATAACCGGATTCACGGTCTGGACCTTTTTCATGCTCTGGATGATTTTTCCAGGGAGCGCGCCAATGTAGGTGCGGCGGTGCCCGCGAATTTCAGCTTCGTCCCGAACCCCTCCAAGAGAAATACGGACAAATTCCCGTCCTGTGGCTCTGGCAACAGATTTTGCCAGGGAGGTCTTTCCCACTCCGGGCGGCCCCACCAGGCACAGGATGGGACCTCGGGTTTTCTCTACGAGTTTCTGTACGGCCAGATACTCGATGATTCGTTCCTTTACTTCCTTCAGACCATAGTGGTCTTCGTCGAGGATTCTCTGTGCTCCATCGATATCCAGAACTCCCTCTGACATAGCGGACCACGGAAGGACCAGAAACCAATCAATGTAATTGCGCACCACGGTGGCTTCTGCCGACATGGGAGACATGAGTTTCAGTTTTCGAATCTCTTTGCGAACCTTGGTTTCTGCTTCTTGAGGAAGTTTCTTCTTTGAAAGCTGTTCTTCAAGCTCCGCTATCTCGTTCTTGAAGTCGTCCTTTTCCCCCATCTCTTTTTGGATAGCCCGCATTTGTTCACTGAGGTAGTACTCTTTTTGGCTTTTCTCCATTTGCTTCTTGACTCGATCCCGGATCTTCTTTTCAATCTCGGCGATTTCGATCTCGCTCTGCATCAGCTCAAGAAGCTTTTCGATGCGGCCTTTGAGAGAAGCGTGTTCAAGCAGGTCCTGTTTTTCCTCGATCTTGAAATTCAGCTGCCCTGCAATGCTGTCGGCAAGCTTGGATGCCTCGGTCATGGAACGGACGGAGGAAATGAATTCCTGCGGAACCTTCTTGTTGTGAGTCAGATAATTCTCAAATACCGTCTTCAGTCCTCGCACGAGTGCCTGTATCTCTATTTCACGTTCCTGAACCTGATCGGACAGGACATCAACTTCCACCTTGAAATACCGCTCGTTTTCCACGAATCGACTGATTCTCCCGCGGTTTCGGCCTTCCACGAAAACCTTTATGGTGTTATCGGGAAGTTTCAGCATCTGTATAATTTGTCCGAGGGTTCCTACCTGGAAAATGTCGTCCTCTTGGGGATTTGTCTGCTGAGCATTTCTCTGGGAAGCGAGAAATATCATCTTGTCCGATTTCATAGCCGATTCAAGGGCTTTTATTGAGCGATCCCTTCCCACGAACAGAGGTACGACCATGTGCGGAAACACCACGATGTCTCTGAGCGGAAGGAGCGGTATCAGTACAGGCGCTACTGAAGGAGGGTCGTCCTTCTTCGAGAAAAACATTTTGCATTCCTCGCTTGGAGTTCTGGAGCACGAATCATCGGTTCACACGAAGCCAAACCGATGATTCGTGGCTCAATATGTTGAAAAGTTGCTATGCCGGCGGGCGGTCAACTGGTCATAGAAGCGGTACGGTATCAGGAGGCGGATTCGGCCTCTTTCTCGAAAACGAGTATGCACTGCTCACCATGATAGATGACGTCCTCGTTTACGATAACCTCTTGAAGATTTTTGAATTCCGGTAATTCGTACATAATGTCCAACATGGAAGATTCTAGAATTGAACGAAGGCCCCTCGCTCCGGTCTTCCGCAAGAGAGCTTCACCAGCCACCGCGCGCAATGCCTCGTCCGTGAATCGCAGTTTCACGTGCTCGAATCCGAACAGTTTCTTGTACTGTTTCACCAAAGCATTCTTCGGTTCGAGAAGAATTCGGATCAGTGCTTCCTCGTCCAGTTCATGGAGGCTTGCGGTTACGGGCAAACGGCCCACGAACTCGGGAATGAGACCGTAGTGGATCAAGTCCTCGGGCTGAACATCCTCGAGGATGTTCATGGTCTCTTCGCTTTTGGGACCTCCGATTTGGGCGTTGAAGCCCATGGATTTCATGTTCATTCTCTGATGAATGATCTTGTCCAGACCCACAAAAGCCCCGCCGCAAATGAAGAGAATATTTGTGGTGTCCACCTGGAGGAATTCTTGCTGCGGGTGTTTTCTACCGCCCTTCGGTGGAACGTTGGCCATAGTGCCTTCAACGATTTTCAGCAGGGCTTGCTGAACGCCTTCACCCGAAACGTCTCTGGTGATACTCGGGTTTTCAGTTTTGCGAGAAATTTTGTCTATCTCATCTATGTACACGATCCCCCGGCATGCCCGGGAAATGTCGTAGTCCGCATTCTGAAGAAGGGTCAGTATAATGTTTTCCACATCCTCGCCCACATATCCGGCTTCTGTGAGCGTTGTGGCATCTGCTATCGCGAAGGGTACGTTCAAGATCTTGGCAAGCGTCTGAGCCAACAGCGTCTTGCCCGAACCGGTGGGGCCGATCAAAAGAATATTGCTCTTTTGAAGCTCTACACCATCGAGGTCAGGTTTCGCTTCGATTCTCTTATAATGATTGTGAACGGCCACTGAAAGAATTTTTTTGGCCTGCTCCTGCCCGATAACGTACTCATCCAGAGATTTCTTTATCTCGGACGGATTCGGAACTTTGGAACGGGCGCGACCCATTTCCTCTTTTTCATATTCCTCCGCTATGATTTCATTACACAATTCGATACATTCATCGCAAATGTATACGGTCGGACCCGCGATCAGTTTACGCACCTCATCCTGACTTTTCCCGCAAAAGGAACAATACAGAGATGAAAAATTGCCTTTTCTGCCCGCCATAAATTCCTCCTTCAAGCTCGGTCTTTGCAGGCAGACCGTTGGTTACTCGTCCAAGGGCAGGAGCTGCACCTCAGCGTATGTTTTTGGGTTGCGCCATTCCGGGAAGTTCCCTTTGGCTGATCACTATATCTATGATTCCGTACGCTGCCGCCTCCTCACCACTCATAAAATAATCTCTTTCCGTGTCGGCTTCAATCCTGTCGAGAGGTTGTCCGGTATGTTTTTGAAGAATTTTGTTCAACTCCGTGCGCATCCGAAGGATCTCCCGTGCGTGGATCTCTATGTCCGTGGCCTGTCCCTGAAAGCCTCCCATCGGCTGATGAATGAGAATCCGTGAATGCGGCAGAGCGTGTCGCTTGCCTTTCGTCCCTGCACAAAGAAGCAGTGCTCCCATACTCGCCGCCTGGCCGATACAGATCGTTTGAATGTCCGGTTTTATGTACTGCAGGGTGTCATAAATTGCCAATCCTGAGGTAACCTGTCCGCCGGGGGAATTGATGTAGAAATTGATATCCTTGTCCGGCTCTTCGCTCTCGAGAAAAAGAAGTTGAGCAATAATCAAGTTCGCGACCACATCGTCGACGGGTGTTCCCAAGAACACGATCCGCTCTTTCAAAAGCCGGGAATAGATGTCGTAGGATCTTTCCCCGCGACTGGTCTGTTCTACAACGATTGGTACGAGCATTATTTCTCCTCTTCCTGTTTGGGAGTCTCAGCTTCGGAAGGCGGCTCTTCTTCCCTTATCTCAGCATTGTCCTGAATAAATTTGTATATCTTGTCCTGCAACACCGACGCGCGAAGGTCGTCCAGCATGCTCCCCTGTTCGAGTTGGTCTCTCAGATAATCCTCTGACATCCCGAACTGTTGAGCCCTTTCCGTAATCGCCGCGCTGAGCTCGTCATCGGAAACTTCTATAGCCTCTTTTTCACCTACGGCCTTGAGAATCAGGCCGGCCTTGACTGCTCGGATCGCGGCAGGCTTCATTTGGGCCCGCTGTGTTTCCGTTGGAGCCGGAAGGCGCTTGAGATCGATACCGTGCATCGCCAGGTTCTGCATCGATTGATTGAGGAACGTGTCCACCTGGTTTTCCACCATACCTTCCGGAACTTCGAACACGTTGCTCTCTACGAGAGCATCAACAATCTGATTCTCGATCTCTCTTTTCGTCTGGTTCTCCAACGATTGCGCGAGATCCTTCCTGATTTCTTCCTTCAAGTCGTCCAGCGTTGCATATTCGCCCAGATCTTTGGCAAAATCATCGTCCAATTCGGGAAGAATACGTTCTTTGGCTTCCTTCAGAGTGATCTCGAAAGATGCTGTTTTCCCGGCTATCGCCTTCCGTGGAAAATTCTGCGGCAAGTCCAGATTGACGCTTTTGGTTTCCTCGGGTTTCATACCTTCGAGATTCGCGTCGAATTCCGGCAAATAGAAATCGCGGCCCACCTCCAAGTGGTAATCGGTAACCGTGAGAGCCGGAACTGCGGCACCATCTACATTCGCCTTTATGTCCACAACGAGATGGTCCCCTTTAGTGACGCCTCTCGAGTCGGTAATCGGAGTAAGCCGAGCATTACGTTCTCTGAGCTTCTCAATGCGCTCGTCCACATCCTCTTCTTTCACTTCCCGGAGATATTTTTTCAGCACAAGGCCCTTATAGTCTCTCACGTCTATTGGGGGAGGCACCTCGATTTCAGCGATGTACTTGAAAGGCTTTCCCGTTTCCAGAGCTTCCGGCTCAATACTGATTACGGATACCGGAGCGATCTTGTTTTCGTCCAGCCCGGGCTGAAAGGTCTCTTCTATAATTTGGCGAGCAGTATCCGCTTCGACCTTTTCCCGGAAATAGCTGCGCAGAATGTTCAGAGGTACCTTACCCTTACGGAATCCCTTTATCTGAACGGTCTTCTTCAAATCCCGATACTGGGCATCTATGGCATCCCGAACCCGATCTTCGGGAACCTCGAATGTAAGCTTTTTCTTGACTTCACTGACATCTTCTATCTGAATGTTTGTCATATCTCCTCTTTCACAACGTGGAATAAGCAACCCCTCTTGCAGCCGTGGACGATCCGAATCGAGTTGCTCGAACCCCCGGCATCATGCCGGAACATCACGCCAATCCAGTGCCTGTATTATACGGCAAACCCCTCGAAAAAGAAAGCGAATGAGCCAAAGCGATCCGGCCCTATTTTTCTTGAACCGCCCCGGCAGTTCTGCTAGACAACTACCGTCTCGCATGGGTTAATATAATCCCTTGAACCGGCACAGTCCAGACTCCCGTCGCGAGCGTGGTGTGAGTACCCATTCACGTACCGGTGGAAAAAGGGTGTCATCGCGAGCGTAGAGAAGCAATCTCAGCCTTTAAGTATATAGATTGCTTCGTCGTTTCACTTCTCGCAATGACAGAGGTTAGGACTGAACGATTGTTGGTCTGAGACCAATGAGCTTTCACATAAGATTGGAGTGAGGAACTTTTTACAAAATATACCTCCCCGATTTCATATAGTTGGAAGCGCTATGATATGAGACAGACCGCGGCACCATGGAAGTATCCGAAATCAGTCGGCATGCGTTCCTCATGACATGGAGAATTGCTTGAACTCCGTAAATTCTGCGAATCCCCTTCTTATCAGCGTAGTAGTTCCCATTTACCGAGAAGAACGCAACGTCCGTCCTCTTACGGAAAGGCTGGCGCACGTATTCGCCCGACTCGGATGCTCCTGGGAACTGATCTTCGCACTGGACCCCAGCCCTGACCGAACCCACGACGAGATACTTCGACTTTTTGATGAACAGTATCCCATCCGGGTAATTACCTTCTCCCGGAGAATCGGCAAACCGTTGTCGTTGATCGCCGGCTTGGATCACGTGCAAGGCAATGCATGCGTGATCATCGATGCAGATCTGCAAGATCCCCCTGAACTGATAGAGGAAATGGTCAGAAAGTGGGAGGAAGGATTTGAGGTGGTCATAGCAGGGCGAGTTTCTCGTAAAGGCGAAAACTTCTTGTATTTGAAAGCTGCCCAGACCTTCTACTGGCTTCTCGACAAGATGTCCGACGTGCAGGTCCCTAAAAACACGGGTGATTTCCGCTTGCTGGATGTCCGAGTGGTGGAACAGATCCGTCGTTTCCGAGAGAGGCACGGTTTCCTGAGAGGCATGACTGCAGCGGCCGGTTTCCGCACCACGGTCATACCGTATGATCGAGATCCCCGGCTCTCGGGAAGGACGCAAATATCGTTCAGGGGAGCGCTCAATATAGCTCTGGACGGGATAGTGCCCTTTTCCAGGGTGCCGGTGAGGGCGGTTTTTGTCGTGGGAGTAAGTCTTCTTGCGATCGGTCTAGTCTCCGCCTGCGTCTGGCTGATTGCAGGATTATTGAACGGGTTCTCAAAAAACGAGCCCATTACTTTCTTGTGCATTCTCATCACGTTTCTGTCCGGGATCGTTGTGTCGAGCCTGGGCATCCTGGGCGAGTATCTGGTGAGAACATACGAGGAAACTCGAGAAAGGCCACTGTACATCGTCGATCGGATCGAGGAATCGCCGAGCCTGCACAGAAAACTCCCGGATCCGATTGAGCCTACGGCATGAAAGCACTGATAACAGGTGGAGCAGGTTTTATCGGAAGCCATATTGTGGACGAACTTGTGCGTCTCGAGTATGATGTCGTGGTGTATGACAATTTGAGCACCGGATTCAGGCGCCATCTTGTACACGGACTCGATACCGGACGAGCGACCCTGGTGGAAGGCGACATACTCGATCTGCCGCTGCTCACAGAGGCAATGGACGGAGTATCCACAGTTTTTCACCTCGCCGCGAATGCGGATGTGCGAGGCGGAACGACCGATACGTCCGTCGATCTGGAGCAAAACATCGTGGGTACGCATCGGGTTCTTGAGGCAATGCGTGCCGCTGGAGCGCAGGAAATCATTTTCACGAGCTCCGCGACTGTCTACGGTGAACCTGAGGTGTTCCCGACCCCTGAACACTACGTTCCCCTTCAGACATCGCTGTACGGCGCTTCAAAACTTTCGGCCGAAGCCATGATCCAGGCTTACGGTGAATACTTCGGCATCCGAAGCCTTTCTTTCAGGTTTGTGTCGTGGATCGGCGAACGGTACTCTCACGGAGTCGTGTACGATTTTATAAACAAGTTGCTGGCACATCCCGATGAGCTGGAAATTCTCGGCGACGGCAATCAGAAAAAAAGTTATCTGCATGTTGACGATGGAGTCAGGGGAATATTCCTCGCCATGCGTCACATGAAGGGCTTGAAAAATGTCCTCAATCTCGGTCACGAGGAATACATGAACGTGATCGATCTGGCACGAATCGTCTGTGAAGAAATGGGTTTGGAAAAAGTGAACTTCCGCTGCACCGGCGGCGTAAGAGGCTGGCTCGGAGACAGTCCCTTCGTGCATCTCGACATATCGAAAATGAAAACTGCGGGTTTCAAGCCGCTCGTCAGCATAGAAGAAGGAATACGGCGCACCGCGCGCTATCTTCTGGAAAATCGATGGCTTCTTGAAGCACGGCAAAAGTAATTGCGTATCTCTCCTGCGACGGTTGTGTTGTGAGGATTCTGGACAGGTACATCACCAGCGAGTTCTTGAAGGTCTTTACCATCTGCCTCATGGGGTTCGTCCTCGTGTTTCTGCTGGTAGAAGTCACGGACAAGATAAAATACTATTTTGAATACAATCCTCCCGGCCGGGTGATGCTCAAATATTTCCTGGTCAAACTGCCGGGCTACCTGTTTTTCGCCATTCCTCTCGCCATACTCATGGGAGGAATGCTGTCCCTCCTGATGATGGCGCGGCATTCGGAAATCATAGCCATGCAGGCCAACGGTGTTGACGCTCTGAGCGTCGCCCGGCCGGTGCTCCGTGTAGGGTTATGTGCAAGCCTCATCATGTTCGTCGCCGATGAGACCGTGATCCCGTGGTCCAACAGCTACAGCGAATATATTCAAAATGTAGAAATAGCAGGAAAAAAAGAAACCACCTTTTTCAAGAAGGATCAAATTTGGATGCGTTCGCCTGACAGCATCGCGCATATCAGGAAATTCGAAAAGAAGACGCAGATGCTTGAAGGAATTTCCATAGTGCGATGGGACCGTGATTACAATTTTCTGGAGAGACTGTTCGCTGACAAGGCCAAGTGGTGGAACGACCACTGGATTTTTTACGGGATTAATAGAATATTTCGTTCACCCGACGGCCGTTTCCAGGTGGAGAATCTGCCCTCCATGTCAGGACCTTTGAATAAGGCTCCCAGCGATTTCGACAAGGTGGAGAAGCCCGCCAAGGAGATGAACCTGATTCAGCTCGATGAATATATAGAAAAACTCCTGGATGAAGGGCAACTACCCACCCGCTATCTGGTGGACTGGCATGACAAAATAGCCTTTCCCCTGGTTTGCTTGATCATGGCAGCCCTTAGTGTTCCCTTTGCGATTAAGGTGAGTCCGAGAGGAGGCGGAATTGCTGCTGGATTGGGTTTGTCCCTTCTGGTCGCATTCAGTTTCTGGATCGTCCATACGATGTTCATAGCTTTGGGACATGGAGGACTTATTCCCCCAATCGCTGCTGCCTGGGGAGCCAACGTGATTTTCGGATTCACCGCCATGATGCTCGTACTGCAGGCAGGAACCTAAGTATTGGTTTTCGTAAGTTCAGTGGCCGATTTCATGACCAAGAGAGATTGCTTCGTCGCTGCGCTCCTCGCAATGACAGGGCTGAGCAGTGTCATTGCGAGCGACGCGAAGCAATCTGCTCCGACAAAGATGTGCGACCTGGTTTCAGAAAACCTGTGCTAAGCTGGTGGATTCCCGCAGACCGGTCCGCGTTCGGGCTCTTTCACCGCACTCTCCTGAACTGTGCAAACAGGCCCGGATCAGCGCTGTCTTCGTAGACTTCAATGGATGTGAACTGATCCGGATTATCGAATCTTACGTACAGAACTTCTTCCCGAGCGCCCTGTAATTGCTGACGCAGTTCGTTACAGGAAAACTTCCAGGTTCCGTCCTGAACCGTTTCCGAAGGACCGATGCGCGACAGGCGCCGAAATGTTCCGTCCTGACGGTATTCGAGAATAAGTGTAAACGCCTGAAGGCCTTTGGCGACGAACGATCGTCCCTTGTATCCCGGTTCGTACGGTTTGTTCGGGGATTTTGTCTGATATATTTCCCAGACGCCCACGAGCTGAGCCGTCTTCCCGTTCTCTGTCGTGCTTTTCTTCTCCACCTGGCCGAAGAGGGGAGAAGAGAACAGACACAAAACCGTGAGACCTGCCGTGACAACTAAGACCAGGCCTTTGACCTTCACGTTATTCTCCTTGGGAGTTCCGGATTCGAGAAACGAGCAGGGATTAAATCACCCAGGTATGCTGGAACAGTCCAAGCCCGCCTGCGAGCCGACCGACCGCATATTTCGGGTCAATCAGATATCTCGCCTGCAGATCCCGAACAGACACATCTCAGCATTGTCGCCCTCTCCCGGAGAGACTGAACCCCTACCGGCGACACGAATTTGTCTTGAGGCGAGCGGACCTATAGCATAAACTGTGGAGTTTCGCAAGGTAGACGTAATCATTCAGGTACTCCGGGGAAGTGCGTAACTTCTGTCATTGTGAGAAGGGCAACGGCGAAGCGAACCCGATAGTTATACCGGTTCTCGAAAATTGTGTCGGATTTGCTCATAATTCTGGCCCCCAAGCCGGTGGTCCAATCAAGTCATAGCGGGGAGCGGAGCGACGAAGCAATCTCGATTTTGGTCGGTTGGAGATTGCTTCAGGCTTTGCCCTCGCAATGACAATCTTCCAACAGTTTCGCGTAATCAAAACCGACATTACTTTCGAGAATCCCAATAAAGGCGGAGTTTCCTTCCCTGCCCTCGCAATGACAGCCTTGTCCCACCTGTAACTGAATGGATACAGGTAGACCTTTTTTCTTGATACTGGCATCATGGATGGGCATGAATCCCGGGGGTATTGCATCATGAATCGAATTCTCGAAAGAGTATCGTTCCTGTGGAGTGGTCAGGCTCTCGTCGGATTGATCGTTTTGATAGCAGGGCTGTTCATCGTCTGGGAAGGCATTTTCAAGCTGAAGGAATTATGGCGCCAGTTCTCGCCGTATCTTCCTTTCTCGCTGCCTCCGGACGTGGCTCAGCGTATGCAAACGGCTCTACCGTACGTGTTTTCTGCTTTTGTGACCACAGTGGGGTCGCTTTCCGCCGTTCTCATGGGTGTCTCCTGGGGCTTTTCGGGACTGGGAGAAGTGGTTGGCTCAAGGAAGAAGGGCCGGCGGCCGTCTGTTTTTCATGCGCCCGAGCTCGTTGCCGAATCGGTGAGAACCGGACAAGCACAATATTGGCGTTCGTATTCGCCGATTTTGCGTATCTTAGGGCGAATATGGGCTCCGACGCGGTTCATGAGCCCCATTTCTTACAATATTATCAAGAAAATACTTCGTTCGTCATTAAAACTTGGGCTTCTGGCCATAGTGATCGCTCTGTTCGCGTACGGTCTTCACATGGTCCCCGTGCTGTTGAAGAAATATGCTAATGTGTACCTGCCGCTTCATGTGCCGTCACCTGCACCGCTCTATGTGCTCATCGCACTTGTGCTCTGTATTAATGCGATCATTGCCGTCACCCTGTTGCCTTTTCGGAAAAGTTCATTCGTACGTACGTGCGAGAACGTTCCGGTAGCCGGGCGAGGCGATCCGCTCATGTTTTTTGCCCTCCTGGAAGAAGCGGCGAAGCTCCTGAGCACGAAAGGCAGCCCAGACCAAAGACCTGTCAGGTTCAGCAAGCGTGACGATCCGTTCACGAAAGGGACATTGGTGGAAAATTTTCCCCATCGGGTTCGTTCCTACTCCAGGCCGGCCGGTTATTTGTGTCTCCCATTAATCTTCCTCTTGCTGGTTATGGGTTTTTCCAGATTGATCCACTTCAACAGACCTGTAGCCCCCATTCCGTACATGGATTTTTTGACCACCTACTTCTTGGATTACCTTATGGAGGTGTTTTTTGCGATAGGACTCATCGTCACGGGACTGTACGTCGCGGATTGGGCAAGAAAGCTTTTTGACGTGCGCACGTATCGTTCCAGCGTCGTGTTCTGCCATGCGGATGCCGAAACCCATCCGGAAAAGGCCGGTGTCCCGGCGAGAACTCCAGCCGATGTTCCGTGGCAAAACGATGGCGGAACGGATGAGCGGTTCGCACGATGGGCGCGAGAACCGGAAGGAGGCAGGAGATTTGTGGTGGAAGCCTGCTGGGCGGAGATTCTGTCCGAATCCGAGAGCGGAGAGGCCCCCCGATTCCTCATCCACATGAAGGAATCTCCTTCGTTGGATATGGCCATGTCCCGGATCTTGACTTTGCCGTTTTGCGTAAGTTTCGAAACCAAGGCCCCCGTGTGTCCGGTGCCGTTTCAAAAAGAGGAAAGACCGCTGGATTGATACGAACGCGGCTTCAAGAAGTAAGATGGCGGGACCCTCTTTAGAAAGAGGGTCCCGCCCAACCAAGGCAGCATTACGGGGAAGTCTTTACGGATAACCTCCCCGCGTGCTTTCCGAGCGTTCCGCGTACGCTGACAGATTAGAGTTCCAGCCAGGAGTGGGAGTAGAGCGATTGACCGAGCAGCAGCCTGGCTGTCTTCACATAATCCACCTCTTGCTTGCTCATGCCGGAGGTATCCACTTCTTCTCCGTCCATGATCCGGCCTACGAGATTTTCAAGGTCCATCATCTGATCGTGGGCCAGGGATACGATCACTTCGTCAAATCCATCCAAAATAGCCGAATAAATTCCGCATTTCTTAAGAATGCACAGATAAACCTGGTTCAGGATATCACGGAGCTCGTCGGGAGATCCGTTGGACACGTTCGAAAGACCGCAGGTGGATTTTGAGCCGGGTGCCAGGTCGGGCAGCCACTGCATGAAGGTCGTGCAACCCTGGAGTTCCTGCTGCTGAGAGGACACCGGAACCACAATCGGATCGAACCAGATCTTCTCAAGATCGATCCCCAGTTCTCCTGCCTGGGTCATCATGCTGTCCAAAAGGACCGCGCGCTCGTTCTCGTCCCTTGGAATGCCTTCAGGACCCCACATGAGCCCAACCATGTCGCAGCCGTATTTCCCGACCAGCGGCAATTGAAGCGCCATACGCTCCGGTGTGGCCATGATGGAGTTGATCACGGCGGGCCCCTGTTTGGGGACATACACCTGGAGACCGGCTTCTACGGCTTCGCTGTTGGTTGTATCGAGGAACAGCGGTAGGTCAGTAACTTCCTGTACAGCCTTAACAAGCCATTGCATCATTTCGGGACCGCCTTTTCGCGCGGGACCGACGTTCAAATCCAGCACGTCCGCTCCCTTTTCGGTGAGTTTTACGGCCCACTCCTGAATAGGTTTCGGATCCCTCTCCCGCATGGCATTGCCCGTATACTTGGACATAATGTTTATGTTTTCCGCCACCACTTTTATCATCTACAGCACCTCCAGATTTCACTCCCGTTCCTGCGCGGAACGCATCTAAAAATAAAAAAAGAAATAACACAGTCCCGCCCAGGATCAAAGGATAAATCGCCCCCTTTTTCCTGCGCTGTTGGCGGAAGGTGTAAGGATGCGGAGAAGAGGCAAACGCCTCTTCTCCGAACAGTTATCAGAAATCGGCCTACGCGTAATTCTGGCGAAGGTACGCAGGAATGTGCGCTCCTTCTCTTGGGCCGATAGCAATCTCCCATCCCGGCAGCTCTTCTTCCAGATCGCCGCTGATTATTGCTGCAGCTCCGGGAATGACCAGCTTTCTCGTCTTGGTCTTGTCTTCGATTCCGGATTTCTTGACAAATGGGCCGATGAGATCGCCCACGAACTTTCCTGCAGCCCATGCCGTCAACACGGAAAGGCCATCCGTGTTCAACACCAGAAGCCATGAAGGAATCCGGCTGGCTTCGACTTCTCCGGACACGATGAAGTACGTGAGGGAGAAATTGCTCGTGATGAGAATCGGTGAGCTGTCGCCCGGGTTTCCGATAGGGTAAATACCCTGCTCGGTGGTCATGGGCCGCTGCGGGTCTGTGAAAATGTTCAAGCGCTGCAGCAGCAACGGGAAAAGCAACTCTCCGCGCAGATCGCTCAAGATGGCAATGCCGCCGTATTTGGAAATAAACGTGCCTGCCATAAGCGCTTCGTCGACGGGATTGTCGGCCATTTCAGCAGGAAAAACGATAGTCGGGAACCCCAGCGGCCTGTAGAGTTTTTCCAGAGCAAGCCGGCGAATCATGACGTTGTCCCGAAGGGTCTCCGCCAGATTGCGCGAGCCCGCATCCAAAACGATGTCCTTGTGCCCCTTTTCCACGAGCTTCGCACTCAGTTTCGCAACATCACCGACCGTGCCGGCTTTCACCGTCACCGGGCAGTCATATTCCTTGGCAAGATCCGATATTGCGTCCAGATTGGATTCCGTCGCCGCGTACAGGAGAGGTTTCATCTTTCCCACTTCAGCCAGCGCCGCTTTGAGCGAATCGACCTTGTCGCTCATGAGGACCAGGGCCGCTCCGGCATCCGAAGCCTTCTTCGCAAGCTTGGCAAACCGTCCCGAATCGCCTGCGTCTTTCAGTGCGATCAGGTCGGGTTTCAACGTGAGTCCGACCCGTTCGTATTTCAGCTCTTTGAAAGCCTTTAGTTTTGCGTTTACGGACTTGTCGTCTTCGGATGTGGTTACCAGACATCCAAGACAGGTGGGGTTGTTAAACGTTTTTTCATGCCTGAAGAGAACCGTTTCTCCACCCGCCTTTGCGGCTGCGTCACCCACACCTATCTGGACCGTTCGGATAGGGGGAGCAGATGCTGATGCGAGTTTTTCCTTTGCATCTTCCGACACATAGGGACATGCCGAAAGTTCCGCTTTACCAGCGGCCAGGTTCATGGCGAAGGCGAGGCAGGTGGGAACGCCACACTCTCCGCAGTTCTTTTTGGGCATCATCTTGAAAATTTGAATTCCCGAAAGCGCCATAGATTACAACCTCCCTCTCGAGGCGTTATCCCCAAGTGAAGAATTAGAAAAACGAGCAAGGTATAGAGGGGCTCCCGATGATGGAGCCCCCCGATGAGCCCGGATCATCTGCATGATCCGCATATCTGGTGAAATTATCCGACGATGGAATCCATGGTCGTTGCCGGATGCTCCTTTTCCTGGAGGAACGGCAGGATCTCGTCTTCCGTTACGCCCACGGTCTCATCGGCAATCCTGTCTGTGAGCTTGGAAACGCCTCTCTCTTCGCCCAGTCTGTCGATCTTTTCCCTGAGCATTTCTTTGAGCGCTTTCGGCAGCCACACCAATCGCAGGATACCGCCTTCAGCCGCCACGAACTTCTTTGACCCGATGTACAGCTTGCTGTGGCCCACAAAACCAGGGGTGATGTTTCCGCCACCGGCGCTTCCCGCCAGGGTCGTGAACTTCATACCGCACGGGGTCGGTCCCTTGTAATCGCGGTCAACGGTCATGACTCCGTTGGCCACAGGCAGCACTGCTGCGATGCACTCGAAACACCCGCACGAGGTCATAGGATCTTCCATAATGGAATACGCGTTGTACTTCTGAACCTTGCCGCGAGAAGCCTTCTGAACGAACTCGTTGACGCCTTCCCACTGGCCCAGGCGCTGGTCGACGACTTTTCCCTTTTCGATGGGCTGGTTCGGCCCCGTGGGATTGATCTCGAAAGAAGCCTTGCAGTCCAGCCAGTTGTAAGCGCCGCACAGTCCGGTTCGTTCCGGTGTCACCACGCACACGTGTGACGGAGCGAAGCTCTGGCACAGGGTGCAGGAGTAAAAGATCGCCTCGTCTTCGTCGGTCATACCTTCGACTCGGGCATCTCTCACCGTGTACGTGGAACGGGCTTTGGCCAACAGTTCCTCGACTTTGTCCTTTTCCGTAAAAATCTTCACCTGGACCTTGTCGAGCACCGAACCGAAGTCCTGGTGATACTTGGCGTGGAGAATCGAGCCTATATGGGACAGACTGAATCCCTTGTCCACAGCGCCCTTACCGATGCGGACCCAGGCAATATCCCTCTGTCCTATGTGCATCAGGCCCTGGGCGTAGTTGATAAGGTGGTGGATCTGACGTTCCAGAATGGGTTCGAAGTCGCTCTGCATCTTGCGGCCCGCGACTTCCACCAGGATTCCAAGAGGCATACGGGTGCCGGCTTGGATGTCCTTCAGGTCAGGCCCGATGACTTCCACCTTGCCGTCTTCCACCTCATTCATGTCCTTCATGAGGGTGAGCTCGACGGCCTGCGTCTTTCCGCCGCCTGCTTCCATATAGATGTCTTCGCCGCGGATTCTTTCGCCCTCGAAGGCCGGACCGTAAGCCACGGGAACGGGAACTTCCGTCACGGTGACTTTGAGGCCGCGGACTTCAATGGCTTTTGCCACGATCTCATTATGAGGAATGTTCGAGATGACGTGTTCATACGTACACACGCCGGTGGGAAGGATTTGCGGAATGGGAGTGTCCGCGATGGTTGGGAAGCCGTAGTTGATAACGCCTGCGGCTGCTGCATACCACTCGTCGCTGACGTCGCCCAGCGCCAAAACGAATGCGAAAACACGGTCTTTATTGTAAATGAGGACTTTGCGGAAATCGCCCGGCTCAATGCCACCAAAGCTCAAAGCTGCTCTCGTGGCAAAGCCCACTGCGAAAATCGCTGAAGAAATATCAGGACCGAAAGGAACCAAACGAGTCGGCCAACCGATCTGGACGCCCGCTTCGCGCAACTGTTGCGAGAACGTGGTTCCCTGATGGCTTGCGGCCATGAATACGTAGAGGTTCTTTTTCTGGAGTTCCAGGGCCATTTCGGCCGCTATTTCTTTCGTAGGAGCTGATCCCACGACAGCGGCAAAACCGGGAGCCGTGCCGTCCACGAATTCAACGCCTCTTTTTCTCAAGATTACGTCATCCGCAGCGCCAAGCCACAGTTTGTCGTCGGTGGGATCTTCAGCGGGGAGATAGAAATCCGGCTCCTCGAGATAGCGAAGCGCCTCAAAAATTTCATAGTTGAACAAACTGGCCATGCCCGCATCCAGAACCGGTCCCAAATAGGGAAGATGGTTCTTTTCGCGAACGAGGGGTGGAATGAGCTGTTCTGCGCGATCCAGTACGACCCCTGCATCACCCAGGCATTTTACCGGATAGCCCAGGATTCCGTAGATGACTGGCAGGTAGTAACCGGTATTCGGGAAAGATATCTCTTTCTTTTTGCCGTACTTCTGCACAGCCTTTTCATATCTCTTCCGGGTCTTTTCATAGACCTTGTGAGCGCCGGCAATGACATTTGCTGCGATTATCTTAGACACTGTTTATTTCCTCCTGTGGAAATTTGTGGCTGATAAACGGGGAGGAGCCATGTCCTCCCCCGATTTGGAGCCGAAACTCACAATTACCCTGCTATGTCCCTACGCATGGCCATATCCATGAGCACGCGGTCTCTGGCTTTGTCTATTCCGAGAGCCTTGCGCTTGGCGTCGATTTGCGCGATGCAGCGTTTCGCCATTTCGTAAGGATCTTTCTCCACGAAATCCCAGTTTGCGCCATAGACTTTCTCAATGTCCTTGAACAGGTAATTGGTGCACACGTCTTCGTTGATGGTGGGGAAGCCCACTCCGAAAAGCACGTACGCGCCCGAAGCGACGAAATACTGCCCGATGGACACGGCCTTTTCACTCATCCATTCCGGTGCCACGCCCACGGCAGGCAGATCGGAAATGTCGTCACCGAGGCCTCCGTCTCTCACCACTGCAGTGGCGGCCATCAGGATTCTCGTGTTGTCCACGCAGGATCCCATGTGGAGGGCAGGCGGGATACCAACGGTCTCGCACACCTCGGCAAGACCCGCACCGCAGTATTTGGATGCGGCTTCAGGAGTCAGCAGCCCTGCTTTTCCAAGGGCGATGGCCGAACAACCGGTGGTAAGAATCAACACGTCGTTCTTCATGAGTTCCTTGGCGAGTTCCACATGAAGGTAATCATTCTTTACGCGGGCGTTTCCGCAGCCAACGATACCGGCAAGACCCCGGATGCGTCCGTTGATGATGTTGTCGTTCAGCGGACGATAGCTGGCACGGAACATCCCGCCGAGCATATAGTTGATGGTCTCGTGGCTGAAGCCCACCACCATGTTCTGCTGCTCGGTGGGAATCGCAACTTTGTTTTTGTCACGGTTCGGGAAGTTGTCGATGGCGTCCTTAACAATGGCTTTTGCCGTTTCGAGGCCATAACGCTCATCGTACGCATAATGTTTGTATGCGCCCTGCATCTGAGCGATGGGGCTGGTTGTGACGATTTGGGTATGGAAGCATTTGGCCAGTTCGGCGACTCCCTGCATGACGCACTGCACGTCTACGACCATCGCTTCCAGTGCGCCGGTAATAATGGCTATTTCCTGCTGCAGATAGTTTCCGGCGATGGGGATGCCGTGGCGCATGAGGATTTCGTTCGAGGTGCAGCAAATACCGCCGAGGCTGATGCCGCCTGTGGCTCCCTTGCTTCTCGCATATGCGATCATCTCGGGATCCTGAACAGCCTGAACGATGATCTCGGACAGTGAGGGCTCATGACCGTGCACGATGATGTTCACGGTGTCTTCTTTCATGCAGCCCAGGTTCACTTTACCGAGAATGGGAACCGGTGTTCCGTACATGATGTCGGAAAGATCCGTTGCGATCATGGAACCGCCCCAGCCGTCCGCAAGGGCGCACCTGGTGGCCAGACGAATGATGTGTTCCATATCCTGGTTCACACCCATGTGGGTCATGTGCATGACTTCCACGACGGGCCGGTCGATTCCCTGAGGAATTACGCCTTCATTTCTCCAGATTTCCTGCCGTTTCAGAGGAGCCCGTTTGATGTTCGTTATTTCACCGTCCTGCTGGCCGTATTGAGCCAAGGCTTTTTCACCGAGTTCGATGGCTATGTCCTTTACTTCCCGGCCTTCTGTCGGAATATCGTAGTCCATGGCTACGGCCATGAGTTTAGGCACGTCTTTGATGCTGTAGTCGGGAAGTTCACCTTTCGCGGCATGAAGGAACGTATGAGCAACATGCCGGCCGTGGTCGCTGTGAGCGGCCGCGCCCGCAGCAATCATTCTTGCGAAATTTCGTGCGGCAATGGTCTCCGGAGTTGCGCCGCACAGACCGGTTCTTTTCTTACGCTCTTCCGGAGTTTCGGTCTTGCCCTTGGGCGGAAGAACCCGGCACGGGCCCATGTTGCAGATCTTGCAGCAGGTTCCGCCCTTGCCGATGGGGCAGGCGGTCATCGTTCTGGCTCGATGAAAAGCAGTGGAATAGCCTTCCCTGTCTGCTATTTTCAGGCCTTCGAGTGTAGGAGCGTCAATCGCGTGCTCGGTCCAGTCAGCTGGGCCAATCTCCTTCTTCTTGGGCGGGGCTGCCACCACGGCAGGTCCTTCGGCTCGTGGGGCTGCTGCAGGAGCCGAGACCCCAAAAAGGCCCTTCAGGGCTTGAATTGCTCCTGCCAAATCTTTCAAGTTTTGAACGTCATCTTTGGTCAATCCCATAAGCGCTTCCCCTTCTTCATCTGCCGGCTTGGCAGCCACTGCAGGTTTTGGCGGTGCTTTCTCTACCTTTGGCTCAGGCTTCGGCGTGGGTGCCGGTGCTGCCGCTTTGGCGGGCTCGGGTGCGGGCTTGGGTTCCGGTTTCTTTTCTGCGGGTTTTGCCGCAGGAGCCGGAGCGGCTTTCGGAGCGGCTGCAGCCTTGGGCGGAGCAGCGGCTTCGGGTACCAGAGAAAAATCCACACCCATGGCATCCAGGTTGGTCTCAACCAACACGTTGGATAAATACTTGCGGAGATGTTCCAGAGTCTTGGGGTGCCTGAGGATGAGAATGTCGGAACCGGCCTGAAGTGCGCTCAAGGCAGTAATCGATTCCAAATTGATCCCGCGGACGCTCGCGTCTCCCAATTTCGGATCGTCCTTGGTGGGGAGCTTCGCTTCTTTGGTTTTCCAGACCTCCTCAGCCACATTGTTGATGATCGGATACTGCAACTTATCGTCATTCTGGGTCAGTGCAGCCTGCCGAATCCTCTCCATGATGGAATAGCAGTATTCCATGCCGTAGCCCACAGAACCGGTCGTGGGATCGACGAGGATTTTGTCGTTGGCTACGCCCAGGTTTTCCAGGAGAATGTTGAGCTGTTTGGCAAGGTTGATATCAATGGGCGAATTCGCAGCCACAACATGTTTGTACGCAATTGCCGCCGCTCCCACCTGTTTGTAATTACCTTCGGTTACCGGACCGATGACCACATTGAGGCCCGCGCATGCTTCTGCAACGGCCTTGAGGACCTCGGTATTCTTTTCGTCGTTAGACGTTCCCCAGACGATCAGGGGCACGTTGATGGCTTCGGCAACTTTCTTGGCGGTTTCAGCCGCATGTTCCGCGGAAAGATTCTTTCCGTTGGGGTCGGTTCCTGCGAGCCACAGGGCGACGATATCTGCCTTGTACACATCGACGCACTTTTTAGCCCAAGCAACAGGATCGCCCATAACGTCCTTAAAAGGCGCTTTTGCTTCTTCGGCCCACTCTTCGGGTTCAATATCGAGGACTTGCAGGGCCAATTTGGGGGGATTAGGGGTTTTGCCTTCGAAGGAGTAGAAACTGTAGCCTGTTTCCCCCCCCACAACAACTTCTGATCCTGGTTTCCCTATTTTGATTTCGCGGATTTTTCCGGAGTATTTTACTTTTGGCAGTTCAGCCATATGCCACCTTCCTTAGCCGGGGTATGATATGTAGCCTTAAATGAGAAATAATGACTCAGGCGGGGTTTTTCCTTTTTTCGCTCCCAAACCAATCCTTTGAATAGAAGTAGCGCTCCGCGGACGTCAAATACCTGTTCACGGGCTTGCTTTCTTCGCCAACATTGACGTGGTTGATATTCTGGCGCCACTGATACCGGTCCTCATCCGGGCTCGGGGCGTAGGTGGGCATCAGGATCTGAACCTTTTGCCCGTCGAACCGTTCTTTTTCTTCGTACTTGTCTCCAGCCATAACGGGACTCCTCTCTCTTATTCGAGATGTTTGTGACGGCAAATAGCTGCCAAGGGTTTACTTTTCCCGAGAATCCGAGATGCGATGGATAAGCCCTATTATTATGGAGGACTGTGCCATCCGATGCAACGAATTTTTTGATATTTAGCGTAGATAGTACGTTTTTTAAAAACACGCGCGCAGCGTAGCACCTCAAGGTACTCCCGAGATCAAAAATTTCCCGACATACAGTGATGCCAGCCGATTACAGCGGTTGCAAACAATAATGTCCGTTCGGGTGAGCGCCCACCTCGGGCTTCCCACACTTCGGGCAACGCGGATCCGTCAAGCCTTCGTTCGGGAACCCCAGAGGTCGGCTGTACCAGTCGGCCGAAATTTTTTGGAACTGGTATGTGCTTTCTCCATCCACTCCCTATCAAGGCCTGTTCCCCTGACTCCTCTTATTATCGGCGCACGGCGTTCCGCGATTCCTGAACAGGACTCATATCAGAAAAACGCGGATCTCGATAGTCCGGCTGTTATTCTCTTGACCACGCGTCGGGTCGCTCAGGAATACGCAAGCCGTTACAGTCTCACTGAAGGCTTGGGCCTCCGGGAAAGATAGTCCAACCGATTCAACGCGTTCACCATGGCTTTGGCAGAAGCCACGAGTATGTCTTCGTGGGCTCCCTTTCCCGTGGCCACATTGCCGTCTTCTTCGAGACGGATTGTGGCTTCGCCCAGCGCGTCTGTGCCGCCGGTGATTGCGCTGATGGAAAACCGCAGGAGTGTCGGCCTGCGGCCGGTCAGTTTCAGAATGGTGTTGTACATCGCGTCAACCGGGCCGTTGCCCAACTCGGCTCCGTGGAATTCGGCTCCTTCCACCAACATGCGTACGGTGGCAGTGGGGACCACGTCGGACCCGGACATGATCGTGGCCGACAGGAGCTTGTAGGTTTCCGCGATCCTGAGCACCTCCTCCGCGATTATCGCCTCTATGTCCTCATCGAAAACGGTTTTCTTGCGGTCCGCCACCGCTTTGAATCTCGTGAACGCACGATTGGTCTCGTCATCCGTGAGGTCGTATCCCAGAGCCTTCACACGTTCCCGGAATGCGTGCCGTCCCGAGTGCTTTCCCAGGACCAGGGCAGACTTCGCTATTCCCACGGACGCGGGGTCCATGATCTCGTATGTGGTTCGCTCCTTTATAATCCCATCCTGGTGAATTCCGGATTCATGAGCGAAAGCGTTGGCTCCCACGATGGCTTTGTTGGGCTGAACCGGGATACCGGTAATCGAGGTTACCAATCTGCTCGTGTGGAATATCTGCTCCGTCATTATGCCGGTTTCAAAGGAAAATGTGTCTTTGCGGGTTCTGAGAATCATGGCGATTTCTTCGAGAGCGGCATTCCCTGCACGTTCGCCGATCCCGTTGATGGTGCATTCGACCTGCCTGGCTCCCGCTTTCACGCCCGCAAGGGAATTGGCCACTGCAAGGCCCAGATCGTTGTGACAGTGCACCGAAATAATGACTTTTTCTATGCCGGGAACTTTTTCCCGGATCGCCCGGATCATCGATCCAATTTCATCGGGATACGAATAACCCACGGTATCCGGAACATTGATGGTTCCTGCGCCCTCGCTGATTGCGGTCTCGATCACCCTGCACATGAACTCGGGGTCGCTGCGGGTCGCGTCTTCGCAGGAGAATTCCACCCAATCGGAGAGGGAGCGTGCAAGGCGCACGGCATGGCCTGCCCTTTCTATGACTTCTTCACGGGACATTCTCAATTTATGCTGCAGATGGATGTCGCTGGTTGCAATGAAAGTATGGATTCCGGGAAAACGCGCTTTTTCGACTGCCCGCCAAGCAGTCTCGATGTCTTCCGCGACGGATCTGGCCAGCCCTACGATGCGCGTGGTCTTCAGTTCCTTGGCAATGTGGGCTACGCCTTGCCGGTCTCCCTCAGAGCTTGCCGGAAAACCCGCTTCGATGATATCGACTCCCAGTTTTTCGAGCTGCCTTGCAAGCTGGAGTTTCTCATGCTGGTTCATGGTTGCTCCGGGTGACTGCTCGCCGTCCCGGAGGGTCGTGTCAAAGATAAAGATCCTTTCTGACATTGGGTCCTCCAGAGATGTACTGCGGGTAAATTTCGCGATACCTGAACGTAGTCCGCACAGCTTATAACATTTTGCTTCGAATACGTGAAATGGGGGACGAACTTCTTGTAAGAAGTTCCTCCCCGAACCCCACCTCAAGAACTGTTAGCACTCGCCGGCATCTGCATTTCCGCCGAGGAAATGCAGATGCCGGCGCATGATAGAAGTTTCTGGGAGGGGGTCTGGGCGGGACACTCTTTACAAAAAGAGGGTTCCCCCTTCCTTACTTTTTTGAAAGCGCATTCGTATCATATCCTCCAACAAGTTTTTCGCAATCATCTTGCGCTTCATTCTTGTGCAATCTTCATGTTCCGGAATTCTCTGCCGGGGATACTTCCTGCAACGCGCTTTCCTGTTCCGAGTCTGGTTCGGGTAGTTTTTTTCTGGCCTGCACGTACAGGACTATCGTCATGACTGGTCCGGACACGACGTACGCCGCGCACAAAAGAAATAGTACCACGGCAGGCGCTGAGGCAATCAAAGCGAGCATGAGAACGAAAGCCACAGTGGAGCTGAAAGGCTTCTGCTTCACCAGGGTGAGATCCTTGAATGCATGAAATTTGATGTTGCTCACCATGAAAAACGCCAGACCCGTGGTGACCAGTAGCAGAATAATTCTGAAATCAGCGGGGTCCAGTTCAAGCTTGTGAAAAAAGAGAACCAGGGTGGCGACCATGGCAGCTGCAGCTGGAATGGGTAGTCCGTTGAACCGCTTGGGATCTATACTTCCCGACTGGACGTTGAATCTCGCCAGGCGAAGAGCGCCGCATGCGACGAACAGAAAAGCGCTGATCCATCCGACCCTTCCCATGGAAACCAATACCCACATGTACATCAGGATTGCCGGAGCCATGCCGAAGGAAATTACGTCGGCAAGAGAATCAAGTTCCAATCCGAACCTGGTTGTGGTCTTAGTGAGACGCGCGACTTTGCCGTCGATGCCGTCGAAAAAACCTGCGGTGAGGATGAGTGCTGCTGCCCATACGAATTCCTGTTTGATGGCAAGGACAGTGCCGTAAAATGCGCAAAATATGCTGCCCAGGGTGAGAAGGGATGGAAGAATGAATATCCCCTTCTTCATTTTATTGATCTGAATGCGACGTCTGGGCGGCCTTGGGGCGAAATCCTCGCCTTCCAATCGTCTTCTCTTTTTGAAAAAAGGTCTTCTTTTTCGAGCCATGGGTCCAACCGCCTTGCAGCTACTCGGAACAGTAAGAAAATCGTCTGCCATCTGTTTGTCCAGGGCAAGACCCTCCGGCGCACATTTGCCTTCGTGGAGATTTTTCCGTCCAACACGAAGAGAAAAACCCAAAAAAATCCTGAATCATTCGGAATGATACCCTATTTTTCCGTCAATAGCCATGTATTATACGGATTCGCTTTTTTACAGGTAACCCGATTCTGGGCACAGGCTGGGGGCACTCCTTCGCTGCGGACTACGCAGAGCCGTCTCATCACTTCGCTCAAGAGAGCCCCCAGCCCTGCAATCTCATAAATCTTATTGCGAATGCGTATTAGAACGATGGCCGTAATCATTCGGTAACTCGGGAGAGCTGTCCATCCTCTGTCATTGCGAGGAGTGAAACGACGAAGCAATCTCGATCTTCGAAGGCCGAGATTGCTTCGCTGTGCTCGCAATGACATTCTTTTCCCACCCATTACTGAATGGATACCGATGGTCCAATTGCAAAAACTACAGGGGGGATTACGACAATCGCTCCTCAAGTTCGAGAAGATCGTCCGACGCGGCTCAAGCATCCCATAGGGAGATTCAGCGAGGAGGGTCTTTTCTTCGCGCAATAACGGTCACACCGGCGCGGACCTTTGTTCCAATGACAACTTCAGGGGTGAATTCCGGCGGCATATACACGTCCAATCTGGAGCCGAATCTGATTAAGCCGAATCGCTCGCCTTGAAATGCTTCGTCCCCTTCCGAGACCCAGCAGGCTATTCTTCTGGCAATTTTACCGGCAATCTGCACGACTTCAATTGTCCCGTCCGGGCTCTCGATCACGACGGAATTATGTTCATTTTGAACCGATGCCGCAGGCATGCGCGCGTCGAGAAACGTGCCCGGGACATGGGTAATCTTCTTCACCAGGCCCGATAGGGGCCATCGATTCACGTGCACATTGAAGACAGACATAAATATGCTGATTCTCGTCAATACACGGTTCGGCAGGTAGTCCGATCGTACGTTCTCCGCGATCTGCACCACTCGCCCGTCAGCAGGAGAAAGCACGCGACCTGCCCCCTGAGGGGAAGTGCGCTCGGGATTCCTGAAAAAAGAAGCAACGGCAATGGAAAGGATCAAAAAGAAGAGAGAAGGCCACGGCCAACCGAACCACCAAAGAATCAACGAGAGAATTCCGAGAGGAACAAAAAACGGGTACCCCTCGCGGGCGATGGGCTCGTAATGGCCTGCCCTTGAGATCATTCGAGCGAATCTCCCGTCTTGAGCACTTTTTTCGCCCTCGGGATGGCTATGGTGCCTGTACGGATGAGCTCCGTGATGCCAAGCGGAGCGAGAAGCTCCAGTATGGCGTCTATTTTGCTTTGAGTTCCTGATACTTCCAGTGTAATGGTGTCGTGGCTGACGTCCACGACCTTACCTCTGAAAATGTCGGTAATTCTCAACACTTCGGCTCTCTTTGCCGCAGTTGCCCTGACCCTGATGAGCACCATTTCGCGATCGACATATTCACCCAGGGCGAGGTCCTGAACTCTGACTACATTTATAAGCTTCCGTAACTGTTTGATTATTTGCTCGATAATTTGTACGTTTCCGTGAGTGACTATGGTCATGCGGGAGTATTCGGCATCCTGGCTCGGAGCCACAGCCAACGAGTGAATATTGAATCCTCTCCCGGAGAACATGCCTGAAACCCGAGCGAGGACTCCCGGTTTATTTTCAACGAGTACAGAAATGACGTGTCGATTTTCCATTACACTAAAATCATATCAGTTATGGATGATCCCGCGGGAACCATCGGGTAGACGCCTTCTTCACGTTCCACTACGAAATCGATCACTACAGGCCCGTCATGCTCTAGCGCCTGTTTGATTACCGGCTCCACGTCTGCGGTCGTGTTTGCCCGAAGCCCGAGAGCGCCGTACGCTTCCGCAAGCTTGACGAAATCCGGCGTGGCCATGATGTCGGTATGAGCGTACACGTTGTCATAAAAGCGTTCTTGCCACTGGCGAACCATTCCCAGGTATCCGTTGTTGAGGATGGCTATCTTGACGGGAAGCCTGTAATTTGCGACGGTGGCCAGTTCTTGAATATTCATCTGGATTGATCCGTCACCGGCGATATCGATGACCACCTTATCCGGGAATGCCATCTGGGCTCCGATTGCTGCGGGAAATCCGTATCCCATTGTCCCCAGTCCTCCTGAGGACAGAAATGTGCGGGGTTTGTCGAACAAATAGTACTGGGCTGCCCACATCTGGTTCTGGCCCACTTCCGTCGTGATGATCGCCTCGCCTCCGGTCAGTTCGTACAGCTTTTCCACCACGTACTGGGGTTTGATCGTCTTTGTCGTGCGATCGAAACGCAGGCGTTGTTCATTTCTCCAAATAGTAATGCTGTTGTGCCAATCCGTGAGTTTTTTTCTCTGGTGCTCTGCAAACTCTTTTTTCTTGAGAACTTCGATCAGCTTTGCGAGAGCGTGGCGGGCATCGGCAACAATGGGCACTTCAACCACAATATTTTTCTGAATTGATGTCGGATCGATATCAATATGGATAACTTTTGCCCCGCGGGCAAATTCTTCCACCTTTCCCGTGACCCTGTCGTCGAAACGGGCACCCACCGCCAGGAGGAGGTCGGAGTTGTTGACTGCCATATTCGCCCGGTACGTTCCATGCATCCCCAGCATGCCCAGCGACAGGGGATGAGTTCCCGGAAAACACCCGAGCCCCATGAGCGTCATGGTTACAGGAATGTGGGTCATTTCCGCAAGCGCGCGCAATTCCTGGTGCGCACCGGAGGTTATCACGCCACCGCCCGCGTAGATTACGGGCCTGTCCGCTGCAGCGATAAGATCAGCGGCTCGCTTGATGGAAGGAATATGGGCTTTCACGGTGGGCTTGTAAGTGGGAAGGACCACGGTCCTGGGGTACTCGAAATCGGCCTTTCCCTGGAGCACGTCTTTCGGAAGGTCAACGAGAACGGGTCCGGGCCTTCCTGTGGAAGCAATATAAAAGGCTTCCTTGATGGTCCGGGCGAGCTCGTTCACGCTGCCCACGAGGTAATTGTGTTTCGTACACGGCCGGGTGATACCGACAATGTCAGCCTCCTGAAAGGCATCATTGCCGATGAGGGGAGTAGGAACCTGACCTGTGATAACCAGGACGGGAATGGAATCCATATACGCGGTGGCCAATCCGGTGACTGTGTTGGTCCCGCCCGGTCCGGATGTAACTATGCAGACTCCCGGTTTTCCGGTTGCTCTCGCGTACCCGTCCGCAGCATGGACTGCTGCCTGCTCGTGGCGAACCAGTATGAATGTGAACTGATCGGGAAAAAGGCGTGCCAGGACATCAAAGATGTCTATGACGGCGCCTCCGGGATATCCGAAAATCGTTGTGACTCCTTCTTCTTTGAGAGATTGAAGGAGAATGTGGGCTCCACTTATTTTCACTGTCTAAACCGTGCTCGATGCTTGTTGATTCTCTTGCTTCTGGAGCTGACTCTGCCGGATTTTGGATAGAATCCGTTCGATTCGGTCTCTTCCCCGCAACTTCTTCTTTTGAATGGTTTTTCGCTCCAGTTCTTCGGTTGCCGAAAGATACACCCGTTTGTTGAAGAATTCCAATTGCTCCTCGTATTCGAGGTGCTCTTGCCACAGGTTCTTCAATTCGGGGTCCCTGTCTTTCCATTCCGCAATGAGGTCCAGATCCTTTTTTTCCATCCGAACGCCCTTTTTATATGGATTTTTATGGCATTTTGCATATTGTTTTATACGCGTGTGCAGGGTCTTTGTCAACAAAGACAGCACACAAGGGAATCCATTCAGCCGTGAGTTGAAAAAGGCTGTCGTTCCGAGCGAAGCGTAGCAATCTGCTTCCACATATCAGGATTACTGCGTCGTATCGCTCGTCACAATGACAGGGAAACGATGTTTCCCCAGCCGGACTGAAAGATTGAGGGGAAGGCCATTCAATGGTACCGGCAACCCGTTCTCATCGAATGAACCATGTGAGCAGCCATGAAATACCGTCCGCAGTTCGGGCTCAGGCAATGCGAGAACCTTCATTCGGGAAGGGATTTGCCTGAGTTTCTCGTTGGGCCGTTCCCGGCAGAGGCCCTTTTGAAAATGGCACATGTTGCCAGGGATTTTCATCCGTCGCGGCTGTTGGCCGATTCCGGGGGTCCGGAGGGCCTTAGCGTGCATCCTCTCTGGCTTTCCGGCATGGTCGAATATGCTTTCAGATTGATTCGGGCGAAATGGTGCATTGTGAAGATGACGATCGATTACAGGGCACAGGTGTACGAATCCGATGTGCTCAGATTGACCATTCTTGCTGTGAACGATAGCGGCAACGAACAGGATTATTCGTTTCGGATTGAAAACCCCAAGGGAACGGCAGTGGCTGCCGGCGAGGCGACGATCGCCTTGCCTTGATTCCGGAATGCCCGGAGCTTTCGGAAACGGGAGCCGAAGTTCCGGGAAGGAATTTCGGACGATCAGCACGCCTCGATTCTGATGCGATCGTATTCACTTGCTTCAGCCCGTGCCAGCGCGAATTGAGCGCGGTCAAGAAGCATGGGCATGACCGCTGCATTCGTGGTGAATTCCGTAATCCCTGCACGCAGATCCAGGTCGGTCCCGAAGGTTTCAGTTGCTTGGTCGACGAGCCTGCTTGCCAGATGCTGTGCGCCGCTCACGTCAGTATCCGGGAGCAAGATCCAGCACCGAACAGCGTCTCCTTGTGCCGCCACGTCAGCGGACCGAATGTTGCCGGCAAGGAATGCAGCGACCTTCTCTTCCGAAGGATGACCCGGTTGTGTGCCGGACCAGGACAGTGCCATAATCGAAAACGGCCGAGGATTGCGCCACGCCCGATTAAATTCCTTTGTCACATATTCCAGAAAAAAGGCTTCGTTGAAGAGTTCCCCGCTTCCGGTCCTCAGCATTCTACGAGAGGCGTTTTCATGCTCAAAGGCATTCATCAGCCCCAGGGCGATTTTCTTCGCGAGCTCGGCTACCATGGACGTATCCATGTCATGGACGTATCGTTGACCATCGGCGCTTGCCAGGCACAACAACCCCAACTCTTCATTGTCGAGCCATAAAGGACCGACAACAGCGGACCCGACATGCGTTGCCGCTTCCCCCAATAGTGCGCGACAGAGATTCCCCGTAGCGTCGTTCAGAACGAATGGGTCGACGCTCGAGGATTCCTTCCCGCGGACATCGCCGGCTATGAGCCCGCAACCCTTGGGGAGGGACAATGTGAATAGCGCCGACATGGGATGATCTGCCCGGATGAGAATTCGGACTGCAATCAAGTCCAGGGCTTTTTCGAGTACCGCGGTCACCAGCTCGATAACACCCGCCACGGTCCGCGATTTCAGGAGAATGCCGTCGATAGTTTCCAAACAGGCTCTGATTTCCTCGGATCGCTGGTGGAGACTCAAAATGGTGTCAAATGATTGGAGCAGCCTGCACAAATCGTCTGACTCGATTACCGACGATGGGCCGAAAACGTGCATAGCATCGATTCGTGCGTCACGGCACATTGTCGCCACAACGGATCTTGTCGTGCCGATTGCATCAAGGGTATGTCCTCTGTTGATGCAGTGCCGGAAAGGTGTTGATCGAGAGCCCGGAGTAGCGATGGTGTCCATACAATCCTCGTTTTGTTCGGTGGCCGCGGCCAAATAGATCACATGAAGAAACCGATATATTCTAGTGGAATAAAAGCATAAAAATGCATTATATACAAGCGGAAAGGCAACGGGTATTGTAGTTTTTCAGCAAAAAATGGTATAAACATGGAATTCATCATCATTTTCAGAGGCGAGCACATGGCGATTCACGATCTCATCGGAAACACTCCGTTGGTGCAAATTTATAATCCGAACGGCGGCAACGGGGTGCGTTTATTGGCAAAGCTGGAAGGCAACAACCCGGGAGGTTCGGTAAAGGACCGAATAGCTTACTACATGATCCGGAAAGCTGAGGAGGAGGGCGTCCTTACCAAGGACAAAATAATTTTGGAACCCACGTCCGGAAACACAGGAATCGGCCTGTCCATGGTCGCGGCGAGCAAAGGATATCGCTGCCTGCTTACTCTTCCCGAATGCGTAAGCCTGGAAAGACGAAATACCCTTCGTGCATACGGCGCCGAATTGGAAACAACTCCGGGTTGTGACGGTACGGATGGAGCCATAATGAAGGCTCACCAAATCTATGCAACGGACCCGGAAAAGTATTTCATGCCGAATCAATTCGAGAACCCCTACAATATAGAAGCTCATTATATGACCACGGGTGTGGAAATTTTGGAGCAAACCGGCGGAGAGATGGATATGTTTGTTGCCGGAATGGGCACTACCGGTACGCTCATGGGCGTGTCCAGACGCTTGAAGGAACACAATCCTCAAATTCAAATTGTGGGAATCGAACCGGTGCAGGGCCACGCGATTCAGGGGCTCAAGAACATGAAAGAGGCGATCGTGCCCAAAATTTATGAGCCAAAAAGGATTGATCGGATTATACAGGTCAACGATGATCAGGCGTACGATACGTGCCGCTGGCTGGCGCTCACGCAGGGGATATTCGTGGGAATGAGCGCCGGAGCTGCGGTGTACGGAGCGATGCAGGCGTCAAAGGATATCAAGACCGGGACCGTTGTGACGCTTTTGCCGGATCGAGGAGACCGGTATCTCAGCACCACTCTCTTCAAATCCATCTGTGCTAAATGTCCCCCTTAATTCAGGTGCCCGACGGGATGTCACACATCATCCCAAAATGTCTGTTTCATAGTGCCAAGGATGTTTCGACGCAGCGTTCGGACGCGAGGCGTTTTACGAATGCGGTTTCAAGCACGTGAATTCAGGGGGATATTTTACAAAGAGAGTCTCCCCAATCCTACTTTGCGGAAGCGATTGCGGGACCGCCCGGCGGTCTTTGTTTTCTGTGCTCTTTTGGAGAAAATCCCATGCACGACTGGCTCACCTCTGCGCTTTGGCTCGCCATGGCATTGCTCGCCTCTCTCATTTCCATCAGGGTTGCCATATCAGTTGCTTTGCTGGAAATCGTCGTCGGAGCGTTCGGCGGAAATCTCATAGGTTTACCGTTGACTCCGTGGGTCAATTACCTTGCTGGTGTCGGCGCAATTCTGTTGACGTTTCTGGCAGGAGCTGAAATCGATCCTGCCGTTTTCAGAAGGCACTTTTGGTCGAGCATGGTTATTGGCGTGCTGAGTTTCTTGGGGCCGTTCGTCGGTTGCATGCTGTTTGCACGGTATGTGTGCGCATGGCCCTGGCCCCAAGCGGAAATAGCCGGAATCGCGATGTCGACGACATCCGTGGCAGTGGTTTATGCGGTCATGATCGAAACCGGACTAAACCATGTCGAAATCGGCAAAATCATTTTGGCCGCGTGTTTCGTTACGGATCTGGGCACTGTACTGGCTCTGGGTGTGCTCTTTGCGAATTACAATGTGTGGCTGGCGCTATTTGCCGCTGTCACGGCAGTAGCAATGTGGCTGCTCCCGAAATTCGTCCCATGGTTTTTTGCGAAGGTGGGCAGCAAGATCAGCGAGCCTGAAACCAAATTCATTCTGTTGATCCTATTCTTGCTCGGGGGGCTGGCTGCAATGGCAAAAAGTGAGGCCGTTTTGCCGGCGTACCTCATCGGCATGGTTCTGGCCCCGTTTTTTCTGAAGGAACGAGTCTTGGCCCAACGGATGAGAGTTATTGCGTTTACGCTTCTCACGCCGTTTTATTTCTTGAAAGCCGGATCGCTCGTGAAATTCGATGCGGTTATAGCGGGAATGGGATTGATCAGTCTGTTTCTAGCCACAAAGATAATCACAAAATGTATGGGGGTGTGGCCCGCGACGAGGATGTTTCGATTCGACTCCAGGGACGGAATTTACACGATGCTGCTCATGTCCACAGGACTGACTTTTGGAAGCATCTCTGCCCTGTTCGGGCTGACGGCAGGAATTATCGATCAGGATCAATACACGGTCCTTGTGACAGCGGTGATTGCCAGCGCGGTGGTTCCCACGGTCATAGCCCAGAAATGGTTTCAACCGACTCTCGTCGCGGCTGAGGAGGAATTAAATGGTCAAGAAAATTCTTAACGGACTGGACGGATCCGAGGGATCGTTGAAGGCTCTGTCGGAATCCATAGAACTTGCAAAAGCATTGGGAGCCGAATTGCACACTATTTCCGTGGAAGAGGTGCCTCGCTATCCCGGAACGGTGGGTGAGGTCATAGAAACGAAACAGGCTGCAAACAGCACGTTCAAGGCTGCCGTCGCCAAAGCCCGCGAAATGGCGGAGCTTGCTCACGTTGAACTGAAGGAACACGTGCGGATCGGCCATGAGGTGAAAACCATAGTGGAGTTCGTAAAAAAAGAGCAAATTGACCTCCTGGTAATCGGATTCATGGGACATTCCGCGTTGTACGATAGAGTGATGGGCGGGACCTGTCAAAATTTGGTACGATTGGCGCCGTGCTCTGTTTTGGTTGTCAAGTGACCGGAACCGATCTTTTCGGACGATTGTCAAGAGTCTTCGATCTGGAGTTCCCGGGCCCCCAAGACGCGGGGTGTATTGCTGCGCATTGAAAATGGTGCTTTCCGTCCTCAGTCAGCCAGGGTGTCCTCGCAGCGCAGTGAGGCAGGGAGTCCGAAGCGAAGGGGACATCTGGCCGGTAGACGCATGCCTACTGCGCAGCACTGTAACAAACAGTGCCCCCCATGGGCATCTGCCCCTCCTGTAGACATAGAAAACCGTAACTCGTGTGTGGTCCCGCAAGTAGCTATCAAGTACCTGACCTGGCCGGCACGCGAATCAGTATCATAGCGAGGAGCGAAGCGACGAAGCAATCTCCGGCCTTTGTACTCTACCTTCGTGAAATTGCTTCGCTCCGCTCGCAATGACAAAGCCGGGCTTCCTCTGCCAGATAAGAACTGCGCAACAGGCTCAGGTGGTTGTTTATGCGGGCTATTTGCGGAACATCACCATCAGTATTCGGCTTCGTCTTCTTTCAAGAGTTGTTCCAGCTGCTCCGGTGTGAGTTTTTTCCAGGCAGCCATTTTTTCCGCTACCAGTTGCCTGGCCTTGACGGGCGGTAATCCTCTCGACTGAAAATGCTCAAGTTTTCGATCCGATAGTTTCTTCAGCAGATCCGCTGCGCTATCCATGATGCAATCCCCCGTTGTACGCGAGCACATACACGATCGTTCCAATCTGTTCGGTCAGAAAATTTTCACGAATCCGTTCGCAAAGTACACCATGCCTGCTATGCCCACGATGGTTCCCACGAGCCATACTGCTTTGTTCTTCAGCAAGGCTGCAATGGAAGAGATCAGAATGCCGAGCTGAAGGAATATGATTGCCAGCCCGAAGAGTTCCCGATGTTCCTGAGCTTCATCCCGTTCTTTCTCCAGGTGTTTTGCTGCATTCATAATCTGCGCTTTTTCCTGTTCGTATTTTTTTACCTGGCTGCCGTACGATTCCACTTTCTGCTGATACTGTTGCAGGACATCCGGAGAAGCCGATTTTTCGATAGTTTTCAGTTCGAGGTCGATTTTTTCCTTTTGCAGTTCGTAGAGATATCCCTTCACGCTCTTGGACTGATAAAATGCCCACTGATCAGACGCCATGCTCTGTTTGAGCACCGAGTCCACGGAGTAGTGCTCAAGCTTGAAACTCGACAGTGTTGCTGCAACAGCGAGGATAACGGTCGTAAGAGCAAGGTAGTTGATCCATTTTTCTTTTTTTTCCTCTTTCTCGAATTCTTCTTTTATTTCTTCCCTGATCTCGGTAGGTTCCATGACCTTCTCCCCTCCAAAAATACGGATGACATAAAAACCAATATGTGGCGACAAAGCCCCGTAAAGTATCATATCAGGTTGAATCCGAAGGCAAAAGCTTTCCGGGATCAAAGGGGTTCCCTGGACAATGTTATACGTTGTGGGACATGAAATGCTTCCTTCCGACGATAGAGGGAAATCGGCAGCGGGGTGTCAGTTATGAACGACGACGATTTTCGGCTGATTCTCGTCTCCGAGCACGACAGGGATGTTCTTGCACAATCTGCGATGGATCTGCTTGCCGACTTGTAACCGGAGGCCTGAGGCTAAGGGTAGGTTTTCTTAAATCAGGTCGCACATTTTTGTCGGAGCAGATTGCTTCGTCGCTGCGCTCGCAATGAAACTGCTCGGGCCTGTCATTGCTGAGGAGCGCAGCGACGAAGCAATCTCTCTTGGTCATGAAATCCGGCACCGAACTTACGAGAAGCAATACTAAGGACTTGCGCTCAATTTGGCCTTCTAGTATCGTTCCATGCTCAATAGATCCGACGCGGAGGATCGGTTCTCAATGAGACGCGAGTGAAAAGATCATGGCGCGAAAAAAGAAAACAGACTCTCCCGCCCTGGTTGCGGACCAAGAATTACCGGTAGCATATGCCGAGTTGACAGGCCCTGGCGCTGGGATCGTGCTGTATAAAGGGGATTGTCTTGCCGGCATGAGCCGGATACTTGAACCGGACAGCGTGGACGTGATCGTGACCTCTCCTCCGTACAATATAGGAATACGGTACGGTCGCTATGACGATGGCATACCCAGGGATGCCTATCTAGAATGGATGGGCAACTGGGCCAAGCTCGTTAGAAGAGTTCTGAAGCCCGACGGCAGCCTGTTCTTGAATATCGGTTCAAAGCCTTCGGATCCGTGGATACCCTACGATGTCGCCAATCAGCTCAGGAGCGAGCTGTGCCTCCAAAACGTCATCAACTGGGTAAAATCCATTCACATAGAGAATTCCAGCTATGGCAGGGAAATAGCTCTCAGTGTGGGACACTACAAGCCCATTAACAGCAAACGTTACCTCAATGATGCACACGAATATATTTTTCATTTTACCAGGACCGGTTCCGTAAATCTCGATCGTGTGGCCATCGGCGTGCCGTACAAAGACGCGTCGAACATCACTCGTTGGAAATCGGCGGCCCCGAATCTGCGCTGCCGCGGCAACAACTGGTACATCCCGTATTCAACGATTCAGAATCGGGCTGCGGATCGCCCTCACCCCGCGAGTTTCCCATCGGAACTTCCGCAGATGTGTATCAAGTTGCACGGATTGAAGAAAGTCGCGATGGTACTCGACCCGTTCCTGGGAATAGGAAACACAGCCGTGGCATGCGCTCGGCTGGGGGTTCCCATGGTGGGCTTTGAAATAGACGAGGAATATCTCCGGACAGCCGTAAAAGCGGTTAAGGACGAACGTGGCCAGCTGCTGATGGATTTCGGACCTGCTTCCTAGTGTGGTGTCCCGCAAATAACGTTTATAACCGGCCGTCTGGAATTCTCCTGAAGTTTCCATCGAGCGGGGGAAATCGGCTTTGTCATTGCGAGCGACGCGAAGCAATCTCGCGTACTTGCAGAATAAGGGCTGGAGATTGCTTCGTGGCGTCGCTCCTCGCAATGACACTGATTCGCGTCCCGACCAAGTAATTGATTTGAATGCTATTTGCGGCACACCACACTAGTAAAGCGATTCAAAAATGGCTTGCGTCGTAGCAACCCCGGTTTCGGCAGGGGCGGGTTTCAAACCCACCCTTACAGCGGTTATCGACTAGTTTAAGGTGTAAAGGTAATTGCGTAACGGTCTACTAGTAACTCGAGCATTCTTCCCCCGCTCTCGGCTGAGCTTCATGACGCTGGTTCTGCACTGACCCGCGTGCCGAAGTCTTGAACCGTCATATGTTTCACGTGGAACGTCATGCACTGCGACTGCGCACGCAGAGTGTGTACACGAAATATGGTGCTGCGAATTGAAATGGCGCTTTCCGTCCGTAGTCAGCCAGGTTGTGCTCGCAGCGCAGTAAGGCAGGCCGTCCGAAGCGAAGGGGACATCTGGCTGGCAGACGCATTCCTAATGCGCGGCACTCTGGCGTGGAATTTTTTCGACCGGGAACCGGTCTTGCACAACAATAGCAGGAGTTGTCTTATTCCAAGACTTGAGTAATCACCAGTCTCCTGTTAGGGTTTCTCAGACATTCCGTTTATAGGGATTCTCAAGAGTGAGGACAGTTTTGATTAGGCGAACAGATTGAAAGATTGTCATTGCGAGGGCGAGGCCCGAAGCAATTTCTAACTGACCAAGACTGAGATTGCTTCGTCGTTCCACTCCTCGCAATGACATGACTGCACTGTCGGAATGTGAGCGAGAGTCGTGAACGAATCCGACAGAATTTTCGAGAACTGCTATAGGGAGTGCAGGCGTGAACGCAAATCCCTTAGAGACCAGGTTATTAATACTGGATGATGAAGAAGACATGCTCCGGCTGTTGAAGCGGAGTTTGTCATCGGATTTGGATTGCATGGTGGACACTGCGGGCGACGCGTATCAGGCCCTTGCTCTGCTTGAACGCCACGGCTATGACGTGGTGCTCGCCGATATTCGCATGCCTGCCATGGATGGCATGGAATTCCTGGAGCGGATCAAAAAGAATCACCCGAATCTTACGGTAGTCATGATGACCGCATACGGGACCATCGATCTTGCGGTCCAAGCCATAAAAAAGGGGGCTTACGATTTCATTACCAAACCGTTCGAGCATGACAAGCTGGTGCACTTGCTCGAGAAAGCGTTGGAACGGAGCCGTCTGGTCAGGGAAAACCTGCTTCTTCAAGAAAAAATACGTGAACGAGAAGGCTTTCAGGAAATTATCGGTACAAGCCCCAAAATGGAAAAGATCTTTGACACCATACGAGTAATCAGCAAGACGGACGTGACCGTGTTGCTCACCGGCGAATCGGGGACCGGCAAAGATATGGTCGCAAGAGCCATACACCGGTCCAGTGACCGCACGAACAAGGCTTTCGTGGCCGTAAACTGCCCCAATCTCCCGGAAAACATTTTGGAGAGCGAATTATTCGGCTATAAGAAAGGAGCCTTCACTCACGCTGTTCACGACAAGAAAGGCCTCTTTCTTGAGGCCCAGGGAGGAACAATTTACCTGGATGAAATAGGCGATATCTCTACCACGCTTCAGACGAAGCTCTTGCGCGTCTTACAGGACAAGGAAATACGGCCCCTCGGCGAAACAAGGAGCTTCAAAGTGGATGTCCGGATCATCGCGTCCACCAACCGCGATCTTGCGCAGAAAATTCATGAGAATCTTTTTCGGGAGGATCTGTTTTACCGCCTCAACGTGTTCTCCGTGCATATGCCGCCACTGAGAGAACGATCCGAAGATATACCTCTGCTCGCGTCTCATTACCTGAAAAAGTACTGCGGGGACTTCAACAAGGAGTCGAAAACCTTTTCTCCGGCGCTCATGCACGCGTTCATGAACCATCCCTGGCGAGGAAACGTAAGAGAGCTGGAGAACGTGGTGAGCCGAGCAGTCCTCCTTTCAGCACAGCGGGAAATCACTCCTGAGGATCTGGATTGGACGGTCGCTCCGGATGCCGATTCGGCTGTAAGCGAATCCATGAAACATCTGCCGTACAAGGAAGCGAAAGCGCTCATTCTGGAGCGATTCAACAAGGAATACCTTTCCGCGCTGCTGATTCGCAACAACAGGAATGTGACCAAGGCTGCTAAAGAATGCGGTCTCGAACGGCAGGCGCTCCAACAGGTGATGAGAAAATATGGTATGAAATCCAGAGACTACGCCTCCGGGGATGAGCAGGACGCGCACTCCCAGGAATAACCTCGCAAGGCGTTTTTCCAGGTGCAAGAAAATTATTGCACTCTCTTTTATTTCGGGTTTTTCCTAACGAGACGATTTTCCACACTAAGTTCCGGATCGTCACTCCGCCTGCCGTACTTTCATTGCACCCCACGAAAAATCTTTCATCCCGGGCTTATCTGAAACAGACCTCATAGCAGCAGCTTATCTTGTTCCCAATATTGATCTTCCCCGGCATGAAACTTGCTCCACCATCGGCAGGTTTTCATTTTCCCTGCTGGAGACATGCCGAACGTGGCGACCATACTCATCCTGGACGAACAAGCCGATTCCTGCATGTTGATCAAGCGCGTGCTGGAGCGGGACGAACACACCGTATTTACAGCCGCAGGCCCGGACCATGCTCTGAGTGTTGTAAAGTCCCGTTCCGTCGATCTGGTGATTTTGGATATCAACCCGCATGGGAAAGGCCTTGCCGAGTTCGCGTCCGAGATCAAGGAGATCGACCCTGGATTGAAGGTCCTGACAATCACCCATTCGGCTTCGGACTTCGCGGACAAGATGCTCTGGGATGACTTCGTGTTGAAACCGGTGGACATCGAACAGCTCGAGAGCAAGGTTCGGACGATCCTGAAAACCCGTGCACTTACCAATACTCAGCGGCTTTGAGTTGAGATTCGACCAAACGATCTGGAGGTTTTTATGCAAAGCAAAAGTTGGCTGATCGTCAGCTCCGTGGTTGTGATCGCCATTGCAGTGGCTGCAGTGCTCTGTGTGGAACCCGCGTTCGCGGGAAAATTGGAAGACGCCATTGCCCAGACACCCCAGGGCGCGGGCAAAGGGATGATCGATCCCAAGGCAGCTCCCGGATTCATGGGCATCCCGGGTGCCCCCCAGCCATTCTGGCTCTATACCATCTTGTGGGGTATCTGGGTGGGTTGGATCTTTTCATCTGTGGGCGCTTTCGGTGGCGTCATGGCAGGTGTAGGTCACATCACGGTTTTCGGCCTTGCAGACTACGGAAAGACCTTTAAGGACTCGAATCCGACTCTGAACAAACTGCTAACGGATTCCATCCGGGTATGCAACCAGTATCTCGTGGGATTGTCCGCTCTTATCTCTTCCGCCACATATTATCGTATGGGGAGGTTGGTGCTTCCTTTGGGCCTGTGCCTGGCGGGCGGCGGTATCCTGGGTGCGTATCTCGTTCCCGTATTCACGGCGGGCAAGGTCAATTTGAGCATGTACGTCGGCTATTTCGGACTTGTCGTGTTTGCCGTGGCCGGCGTGCTCTTTTATGAGACGACACCCAAAGGACAAGCGAGCCGCAAAGCTGCCAAAGCAGCTACAAAAGCATTTGAGGATGCTCATATCCGCAAGACCGCCGGAGCATCTACGGCTGAGTCGGACGAACATGCCCACGGAGTCCGAGTCACTCGGTGGTCAACCTCAAAGATTATATTTACTTTTTACGGTGTGGAATTCTCGTTCAATCCCCTGTGGCCTATTATCGGCGGTTTCGTGATTTCAGCCATATCCGCATTCATCGGTGTTGGCGGTGGATTCCTGTACGTGCCTTTCCTCACTTCCGTGGCGGGGCTGCCCATGTTCATCGTTGCCGGCACCTCTGCTCTGGCAGTGCTGGTGAGCATGATCACGTCGATTTTCACCTATATGTTCGTGAAGAGCGTGCCCATCGACTGGATCCTGGTGGGAACCGAATTGGTGGGAATCTTTATCGGCTCGATTCTGGGTCCGGTAACATCAAAATACATACCGGAAATCTGGCTGAAGCGCTTATTCGTGGTTCTGGCGCTTTATGTCGGCATCGGCTATACTACCAAAGGATTCCTGGGCTATTCCGTTTTGCCCGGTATGTAGAAAAAACACCCGTGTTCAACAAGAGGGGCCGGCTTTCGGCCCCTTGGTGTCCCATAGCACATGCATGAACTCTTACTGGCAATCGACCCGTTTCTTATCGCGTTGTACCGCATGAGCGGTTATGCTCTCCTGGATTTCTTCGTCGGAACGTTTATTCTGGCGAGCATCGCTCTTGTCATCGGCGAGTTCACCATATCGGTGCTCTTTCTCATCAATCGCAAGCACATAGACAAAATTACCGGCGACGTGGTCCGCTACCAGAATCTTTCCGTAGACGCCCTTACTGCGGGCGACAAGGAATCGTATTCATCGGCCAATAAGCTGGCAAATGAAGCCTTCGGCAAATCGTTTTTTATGCAAATCGCGCTGTCCGCAGGCTCACTATGGCCGATTTTCTTTGCGCTTTCCTGGATGCAGGGACGATTTGCTCAGATAGAGTTCCCGCTCATGTTCACCGGAATGTCCGTGGGCTATATAGGCGTTTTTCTGCTCATGTACGCGACGGCGTATCTCATATTCAAACGAATAAAGTACAAATTGCCCTATTTCAGGCGCATAAAGAATATCTTGGACATGTACGATCAGCGGTCCCGGGAAATGAAAGATTTCAGCGACATCGTCCCCCAGCGAAAACAGACGAGCGCAAGCGGGAGCTGATGCGGCGGTGGCTCCGGCAACAGCCGGGCCCGGCAATGCAGTCGCACAAAGTGCGTACGCTCAAAGGAGCTTTCTGAATGGAAAACGTTCAATACAGTTTATGTGAAATGTGCTCCGCAAGGTGCCCCATAGAAGTTACGCTGCAGGACGGAACCGTTGCAGGGATATTCGGCAATCCCAATGTGGGTTCCATCGGAACGCGGCTCTGCGCAAAGGGTGCTGCAGCAAAGTGGTTCCTCAACGATTCCGAAAAACCCACTCGGCCCCAGATTCGGGTAGGCCCGCGAGGCTCTGGTCAGTGGCGGGACGCGAGCTGGGACGAGGCGTACTCGTACATCGCCGAACGGGTGAAGAGCATAAAAGACGCTTATGGTGCCCAGAGCCTCCTGGTGGGGTGGAGAGGAAGCCTCAACAACGAATTTGCCCAGGCATTCTCAAGAGGTCTGGGAACACCCAATGATTTCACCCACAACAGCGTATGTCCCCTGTCTTTGCACACGGCATGCCAGGCAACCCTCGGCGTCGGCCGAAAGGCTATTGGCTTCGATATAGAAAATTCGAAATACGTGGTTCTGTACGGCCGGAATATTTTCGAGTCTCTCACCGTCGCGGAAGTAAACCAGTTGATGACCGCGATCGACAATGGAGTAAAAATCGTCACGGTGGACCCGCGTGCCTCCAAAACAGCCGCTCGATCGTATTACTGGGCGAAAATCAGACCGGGGACGGATTGGGCATTCAATCTGGGCCTCGCGAACGAGATCGTACAGAACAATCTGTACGACGTGAGTTTCGTCGACAAATGGGTCAAGGACTTCGATGCCCTCCGGAAATACGTGGAGCCTTACACGCCTGAATGGGCGGAGACGGAAACCGATGTTCCTGCCTCGTCCATCAGGAAACTTGCCCGGGAGTTCAGCGAAGCCAAACCGAAGGTCATTTTTCATATAGGCTGGTTCGCATCGCGCTATGTAAGCGAATACCACATGAGACGATCCATTATCTTTCTGAACGCTCTCATGGGAAATTTCGAGGTTCCGGGCGGCTTATTCTTCAAGAAAGGGCTTGCTGACACGGGACGAAAGGGAATGAAGGATATTGCGGGAACCATAGAAGCGCCGAAAGGCGATCGTTTCGATGGAATCGGTCCCGGCAAGAAGTTCCCCATCGTGGACAAATCCCAGGGAGTTTGCCACATGATGGCTGAGGCGATCGAAACGCAACAACCTTACCCGGTTAAGGGACTTTTTATTTATCGCTTCGACCCTTTGTATTCCATCCCCGATTCGGGAGCATTGCTGAAAGCCATAGAAAAGCTGGATCTCATCGTGGATATCGACGTCAACTGGAGCAATACCGCCTGGTATGCGGATGTGGTTCTTCCCGAAAGCCATTTCCTGGAGCGAGGCGACCCCGTGCAGGAACGTAAGGGACTGAAACCGATCCTTGCACTCAGAAGGCAGCTTGTAGCCCCCCGGTTCGACAGCCGCCCTGCCTGGCGCATCTTCAAAGAACTGGCGGACAAGCTGGGCTTCGGCGACAAGTTCTTCTACACGGATATAGACGATTACAATCGTTGGAAGCTTGCGGACACTGGTATCGATCTGTCCGAATTCGACAAAAAGGGTATCGTGAATTTGGCCGACGACAAGATCTATTACGACAAGGACACAGGTCTGAAATTCAAGACTCCCTCACAAAAAATCGAAATCGTCTCGTCCAAAATGGAAGAGAACGGATTAGAATCACTTCCGCCCTATCAACACGTGGAGGTCCCCCAGGGCAAGTTGCGCCTCATTGTGGGCAGAAACCCCCTGTATACCCAGGGTTCCATGAGCAATAACAAGTACGTGAAAGAAGTGCTTCCCGAACATCCTGTTTGGATCAACACGAACGCCGCAGCAAAATTGGGAATCAAAGACGGCGATACGGTGCGGGTATCCAGCGATACCGGTTCCGGAACGACCGTTGCTTTCACCACGGATGGAATTCATCCGGAAGCGGTATTCATACCCCATGCGTTCGGAAAGAAAGCAAAGGGCCAGCAGTACGCGTACGGAGTCGGCATCGCGGATTCCGACCTCCAGAACCTAACCACGGATTATGTCGGCGGAAGTGCAGCAATGCAGGAATGTTTCGTCACCGTGCAAAAGGCCTGACGCAACCAACCGCGACGACGAAAACTTCTTTCATTTTTCGGAGGAGATCATGTCGGCAGTTCAGCCAGAATCTGAAACGAAACATGTCGGATCGTCCGACCGCTATTACCTCTATCAGGACAAGGACCGCTGCATCGGTTGTTACAGTTGCGAACTTCACTGTAAAATGAACAAGAACCTGCCCATAGGACCCCGATTGTGCAGGATTGTGGAAATCGGACCGAAGGTCAGGAACGATAACCTGAGAGCAGATTTTCATTTTCTTCCTTGTTTTCACTGTGAAAAACCGTTTTGCGCGCACGTGTGCCCCACCGGTGCAATTCAAAAAAGAACGAAAGACGGAATCGTGTTTATAGAAAATTCCCTGTGTATCGGGTGCAAGTGCTGCATTGCGGCGTGTCCGTGGGGAGTTCCCCAGTGGAATCCCGAATCGGGAAGGGCCGTAAAATGCGACTACTGCATGGACAGAGTGGACAGAGGACTCAAGCCTGCATGCGTAACCGGATGCCTTACCCAATGCCTGCACTTCGGACCGGTGGATGAAACGTCCAAGCTACTCAGACAAAGGTACGCGGAATCCATGGACATAACTGCAGCGGGAACGCCGGGACAATTTACCACGATCCTGTGACAGAGCAAACGGTACACGCTTCCCTCAGAAATCGACCATTCGATTTTCCGAGAGTCTTTCGACGATTTCAGGAGCTGATTATGGGCCATATTATGTTTTCTCCAGGTGCCGGTGCTGACAAGGATCGCATTGTGTACGCCGAGGACGGATTGAAACGCGAATCGTCCGCTCCATGTCAGCTCAATTGCCCTGCCGAGATAGATGTGCCTTCTTACATCGCCTTGATCGGCAAAGGAAAATATGACGAGGCAATAGAACAAATCAGGAAAGACAATCCCTTTCCTTGGGTGTGCGGTCTGGTGTGCACAAACCCCTGCGAGGCATGGTGTCAGAGGCGCTATCTGGACAAGGCACTTTGTATCAAGGACCTGAAGGGCCTGGCCGCGAAGATGGTCATGGAAAAGGGGACGGGGTACAGGATTCCCGAGCCCCGCAACGCGTTTCAGGAAAAAGTGGCCGTCATCGGTTCGGGGCCTGCGGGGCTTACTGCCGCGTATTTTTTGGCGTGGGAGGGCTACAAGGTAACCATCTTCGAATTGATGAAAGAACCTGGCGGCCTGATGATTGCCGGCATTCCCGAATTTAGGCTTCCCAGGACAATTGTGAGGCGGGAAATAGAAGCCATCACAGCAATGGGAGTGGAAATCGCCACCGACACCCCGGTGGGAACCGATTTGACCCTGGATCACCTCCGGGCGAACGGGTACAAGGCTTTTTTTCTGGGCATTGGAGCCTGGCAAGGCTACAGGCTGGGGATCGAAGGCGAGAACGACTATCCCCAGGTGATCAGCGCCTTGCAGTTTCTCAAGGATGTGTCCTTCGGGTTAAAGATAAAACCTGCCGACAAGGTCGCGATTGTGGGAGGCGGCAATGCCGCGGTGGACGCGGCCCGCACGTGTATTCGGCTGGGATCTCAGTCCGTCAGCATTGTGTACCGCAGGACTCGGTCCGAAATGCCTGCTCATTTTGAAGAAATCATTCAAATGGCCGAAGAAGGTATCCACGTGCATCAGTTGACCATTCCCGCCAAGATATTGGGCAATTACGGAAAGGTCGATTTCCTGGAATGTGTTATGGCCACCCTCGGGGAACCGGACCCATCCGGACGTCGAAGACCGGTGCCTATAGAAGGGTCCGAGTACAAAATGCCTGTCGGCGCAATAATAACCGCTATAGGCCAGAGGCCCGATATTGAGGCGTTCCCCGGTCTGGGTGAAATGGAGCTGACAAAGCAACAGACCATTAAGGTTGCATCCTACAATCAGCAAACGAGCCTGCCTGATGTATTTGCCGGGGGTGATGCGGTCACCGGGCCCGCAACGGTAGTGCAAGCCATCGGCGCAGGAAAAAGGGCTGCAAGAGCTATTCACGCTTATCTGCGCAGCCAGGCTTCTCCCGAGAAATTACTGCCTCGACCTCACTCGATGGTGGCACCGACGCCCATGGACTATCGAGAGAAGGCGTTCATCCAGCGCCAGGAAATTCCCATGATCGACCTTGATCGCCGCATACACACCTTCGATCAGGTGGAATTGGGATTGGATGAAATTGCCGCCAAACAGGAAGCAAAGAGATGTATGCGATGCGATATTTGCGAGCGCTGCGGAAAATGTGTGGACGTTTGCAAGGACAAGCTGGGAGTGTCCGCGATACGCTTCCACCATGCCGGTGAAAGTTCTCTCATACTCAAAGATTACGTGCACGGACTTCCCAAGTGCATAGGCTGCGGATCTTGTGTGAACATCTGCCCGACCGGAGCGTTGCAGATGATCGACCGCGGGGACGAGCGTCTGCTCTTGATGTGCGGCACGGTCATCAACAGGATCAAGATGGAGCAATGCCACGGCTGTGGCGCGTATTACCTGCCGAAAATCTTTGTCAAGCACGTGGAAAAGTATTTGGAAGACATGCCGCATGCCTATAATGACAAGCTATGCCCAGAGTGCCGAAAAATAGCCCATGCGGCTAGAATGTCGGGAACGGAACCGAATTATGATATTGCGACGTCCCTCGAATCCATGAGCGCCGATGGAGTTCAACAGCACGCCAAACTGCTCTGGCTGCAGGTTGGTGGTCCCAATAAAACATGATCGGAGGTGGTGGTGAACTCACAGCAGGTAAAAGATTTTGCCCGGGAATGCGGAGCCGACCTCGTGGGTATCGCCGATCTTGAACTGTTGGAAGGCATTCACTCCGAGCCTGCAGACTTGCTTAAAGGCTACAGCAGAGCGCTGAGCCTGGCCGTACGCCTTGCCGATGGCGTCATAGATCCGATCGTGGATTCGCCCACCCCCTTGTACCAGCAACATTACCTGAAAGTGAATGCGCTTTTGGACGATATCGCTGTCCGTGTCACGCAGTTTCTTCAGAATGGAGGCAATAAGGCTCTTCCCATTCCCGCATCCCAGCTGCTCAACAAAACGGAATGGTATTCATATTTGTCCCACAAGGCAGTGGCAATCGCGGCTGGTGTAGGGTGGCAAGGAAAGAGCCTGCTTGTTGTGACGCCCCTGTACGGTCCCCGCGTCAGGCTGGTGACCGTGCTTACCGACGCAGCGCTGAAACCGGATCGCCCCACAAAGAACCGGTGTGGATCGTGCTCACGCTGCTCTGATGCCTGCCCCGCGCAGGCAATAAAGAACGTAAATACCACCACGCATTACGCAAGCCGAGACCAAGCCCTCCATTTTGAACGTTGCGCGGCCAAGGTGTCCCAGGAATTTGCGAAATTGCCGTTTATCGAAAGCCCCATCTGTGGCGTCTGTATCAGAGCTTGTCCCTGGGGCTCAAAAAAGCGGAGAAGAAGACCTGTCGATTCGCTTTCAAAGAAGTGAAATCAGGGTGGCATTTCTTATAAGAAGTGCCTCGCCGAACCTCATCTCACGAACGGTCAACAATCGCCGGAATCCCGAAATGTACTGTTTGCTTTGAGCAGTTCTCGAAAGTTCTGTCGGATTCGTTCCTGACTCTCGCCCACATTTCCAGCCTGCCAATCATGTCATTGCGAGGAGTGGAACGACGAAGCAATCTGCTCCGACAAAAATGTGCGACCTGATTGAAGAAAACCTGTACTTAGAACGATCACCGGTATCACTTGTTCTCGGGGACTTTCTCACTTGCAGGGGCGGGACTTGCCGGAGGAACGGCCGCCGGTTGCTGGGCTCCTTCGGGTTTAGCCGGTGCACTCTCCGTTTTGGGTGCTTCAGTCTTCGGCGCCTCAGTGCCGCCTGACGGCTGCATGGGCGGAGTCTTCGGCATCTCCGTCGTCGCCTGTTCACTCATAATGGACTTTTCGGCAACCGAGCCGACTCTCCCCGAAAAGTAGGTGAGAATGATGGAAGTGATCATGAACACCACCGCAGCGCCGATGGTGATCTTGCTCAAGAACGGCGTCGCTCCGGTGCTCCCGAATACCGTCTGACTGCCTCCGCCGCCGAACACCGCGCCGATATCGGCGCCCTTGCCGGACTGCAGCAGGATGATAAGTATCAGTGCGATGCACACGACGATGTGAACAATGAGAATCAACGTTGTAAACATACCGATTGTTTTCCTCCGGGATCTTCAAATGCCGTGCTTGATTATGCCGACAAAATCTCCAACTTTCAAGGATGCACCACCCACGAGCCCGCCGTCAATGTCTTTTTGACTCATGAGACTGGCCGCATTATCAGGTTTCACGCTTCCGCCATACAAGATCCGCAGCTGATTGGCTACTGGGGATCCGTATCCGGTCACAAGTTCTTCTCTTAAAAACGCATGTACTTCCTGGGCTTGCTCGGGTGTTGCGGTTTGGCCGGTTCCGATGGCCCACACAGGCTCGTACGCAATCACGAAACCTGTAGATTCTTCAAGGGCGATATCCCGCATCCCTTTTAACAGCTGGCCTTTCACTATGGAAAATGTCCGGCCCTGTTCGCGTTCTTCCAGAGTCTCTCCCAGGCAAAATATCGGAATGAGGCCCGCTCGCATAGCGGCCTTCAGCCTCAAGTTTACGGTTTCATCCGTCTCGCCGAAGTACTGCCGTCTTTCCGAATGGCCTATAATGACGTGACTGCACCCGGCTTCTCTGAGCATCTCGCCGGATATTTCTCCTGTAAACGCGCCTTTGTCTTCCCAGTGTAGATTCTGTCCGCTCACGCGAATAGCTGTTCCCCGCGCTTCTTCCGTGGCGGCAGAAATGGAAGTAAACGGCGGCGCCACGATGATTTCACAGGGAACAGTCCCGTCCTGAATCGCGGTTTTCAACTCTCTCACAAAACTCCTCGTTTCAGCCGAGGTTTTGTGCATCTTCCAGTTTCCCGCCATGATGAGTTTGCGATCCGCCATACATAGACCTCTCTCTCCCGAGCAAGCGCGTGTACCACGTGCATGCCACTCGGGCCATCGGCATCAATTTTCCAGAGCCCCCACTCCCGGCAGGGTCTTCCCTTCCATAAATTCCATAAACGCTCCGCCCCCCGTGGAAATATAGGAAATCTTGTCCGCAATTCCCGCCTGGTGTACCGCCCTGACTGTGTCGCCTCCTCCCACCAGGGAAAAAGCTCCGGATGAAGCCACGGCATGACCTATTTCCATGGTGCCGCTCGAAAACGGTTCCATCTCGAACACCCCCATCGGCCCGTTCCAGACGACGGTCTTCGCAGATTGGATCGCTTTCTTGAATTCCTCAACCGTCCTTGGACCGATATCCAAAGCCATTTCCTTTTCAGGAATTGCTCCCGCTTCCACAATTTCGGTCCGTGATGTCGGCTCCATGAGCTCGGAGGCGACCACGTCCAGCGGCAGCTCTATTGCACAGCCCTTTTTCCGTCCCAATGACAGGATTTCAGACGCGGTGCTTACCATGTCTTCTTCGATTTTTGACGATCCCATCCCGAAACCGCGAGCTTTCAGGAATGTATTCGCCATACCGCCGCCTATGAGTATCGTGTCCATACGATCCAAAATATTCTTCAGCACGTCCAGCTTGTCGGAAACCTTCGCTCCGCCAAAAATGGCGACTACGGGTTTTGCAGGGCTAGACAGGGCTTTTTGCAGGTTGTCCAATTCATCCTTCATCAGAAAACCCGCGGCCTTCTCCTTGACGAGTTGCGCAACGCCTACAGTTGATGCATGAGCTCTGTGCGCGGTTCCGAAAGCATCGTTTACATACACATCGGCCAAAGATGCCAATTCCTGCGAGAACTTCGGATCATTCTTGGTCTCTTCCGCATGGAATCGGAGATTTTCCAGGAGCAGCACTCCGCCTTCGGGCAGAGCATTGACCGCCTGTTTGACTGCTTCTCCCACGCAGTCGTCCACGAACTGCACTTCTTTCCCGAGCAATTCGCTCAATCTATTGGCTACGGGACGAAGGCTTAATTCGGCCTTTCTTTCCCCTTTAGGCCTGCCCAAATGCGATGTCAGGATGCATCGCGCGCCATGCTCTATTGCATAGGTGATAGTCGGCAAAGCTCTCCGGATCCTGGTGTCATCCTTGATGTTGCGGGCATCGTCCAGCGGAACATTGAAATCAAATCTGAAAAATACCCTTTTTCCTCTTACGTCGATATCCTTGATGCTCTTTATGGACATGCCTGACCCCCAATCAATTCAATCAAACGCCCTGGGTCACCCCTTGACCGCAAATTCTGCACTGCGGGTCCCATCGCGGGGTGACGAGTGAAGGTCAAACACCTCGCGCCAGACCATTTTCCCGGCTGCATCAGGCCAGCTTCTCTCCCATCATGACCGCCAAATCTACCATACGGGCCGAATAGCCGGCTTCGTTGTCATACCATGATAACACTTTCACCAGATTGTCACCGATAACAAATGTGGAAAGCGCATCGAAAATTGAAGAGTAGGCGCTATTAATGAAATCCGTGCTCACCAGTGGCTGGTCCATATACAAGAGGATGCCCTTCATACGGCCGTCAGCAGCCTTTTTCATCGCAGCGTTCACGTGCTCCACAGTAACATTTTTTTTCAGGGTAGCACTCAGATCCACAAGAGACACGTTGGGCGTAGGAACGCGAATAGCCAGGCCGTCCAGTTTGCCGGCCACTTCGGGAATCACGAGCCCGACAGCAGAAGCAGCACCGGTGGTCGTCGGGATCATGTTCAAAGCTGCAGCCCTGGCCCGACGATAATCCTTGTGAACCGTGTCCAGCAGGCTCTGGTCCATGGTGTACGAGTGTATCGTGGTCATGAGACCCTTCTCGATTCCGAACTCATCCACCAGCACTTTGACCAGCGGCGCGAGGCAATTCGTCGTGCATGATGCATTGGATACCACGTGATGATTTGCAGGATCATATGCATCATCGTTGACACCCAGCACGATTGTGGCATCAACTTTCTTGCCTGGAGCCGAAATTATCACTTTCTTGGCACCGGCCTGTATATGTTTAGCCGCCTTTTCCCGATCCCGGAAAATGCCCGTGCATTCCATGACCACGTCAATTTTCAGATCGGCCCAGGGCAGGTTCAGTAGGTCATCGGTAATATTGAGTGCGGAAATTTTCTTCCCGTCGATGATAAGTGTTCCCGGTTCGGCAACAACATCACCGTGATACACCCCGTGCACGGAATCGTGTTTGAAGAGAAAGGCCATCAATTCAGAATCCATTCTGTCATTGAGGGCTACAACTTCAATATTCGGATGAGACAAAGCACTGCGCATCACTGTCCGTCCGATGCGTCCAAAACCGTTAATTGCTATTCTAATCGCCATAATTTGCCTCCAAGTATTTCGGAAAAACGAGCGAAAGTTTAGTGTATTTTTCGAAACCCGTCAATCCGGATTATTTCTTCTCTTGTGTTTACAATAGATCTCGGTTATAGGATTTAGCGAACCCCAATATGAATGTTGGGGGACAAGTATTCGGGCTAATTGCCGATAAGTGGAAATACAGTCGAACCCAATCTGTTTCGTGCCTTTTCGAGGACTATTCATGAAGAGATCCGCCCGTTTGCTGATTGTGTTCTGTATTGCTACTGCATTTCTGACTGAATCTCTCATCGCAGCGGATGTTGCGGGCCAGTGGAAAATCACGAGTATCCGACTCTGTCGCAATGCTTCCGGCACGCTGGTTCCCTCAATAGAAGCCATTGGCCAATTTCCGGTTTACACATTCTTCATTCCCCGGCCCATATGGACGGTAAACGGCACAGTGGTGGAAGGCCAACCGTACTACGACAAAGGCAGACTTGCATCGTTCAAATTGTCGGATGCTGCCCCACTCCTTAAAACGGGCACAAAAAATACCATAAAGTTCTCCCTCCCCGATCAGACAAACTCCAAAGTCTTTCAGTACGATCAGAGCAGACCCGCTCCAGGAGAATGCTACGAGTTTTTCTAGTCTTGGGAGTTCCACCGAACTGCCGCATCAAGCTCCTGCGCAACAGGGTTCTCTTTCTACTTCCCTTAGTATGAATCACCAAGTGAGAAATGCAAAGGGGTAGCTCAGCCGCGCCCTGCGCGTCGCCACGACCGTTATGCAGGAGTTGCCAAACGTTCAGGTCGATACTTCTATTCGGTTTTGATTACGCGAACAGATTGAAAGATTGTCATTGCGAGGGCAGAGCCCGAAGCAATCTCCAACTGACCTGGACTGAGATTGCTTCGTCGTTCCACTCCTCGCAATGACATGATTGCTTGGTCGGAAAGTGGGCTAGAGTCGTGAACGCATCCGACACAATTTTCGAGAACTACTGTAATCGAACAGGGTATGGGGACGACGCAAAGGCATCGACTACGACAACGATCAGTCCATCGTGGATGTATGACCGGAGATGAGAGAGGAAACGTTAACAATATCCAACCACTTCTCCAGAGTCGCGTCACACGTGTAGTGATCGTCTCCGAGTCCGGGCGAGGAGCATTCCTCGAAAATGGTATGGGAATTTACCAGGCACACGGGCCAGCCGGGCAGATGATGTCCCGACCGGCTGTTTTCGTTCACTCGGTACACCATAAAATTTTTTTCGTCACAGGAGACGCGATATTTCCGCCCTGCATATTCTACAGAAATGCTTGCTCCCAGGAGCCCGCGCTCTAGAAATGCACTCCGAATCCGAGAAAACATCAAGAGCGGAGACCTGTGCGACTCCTCTGGCTTATTCATGAAATGGCTCCGACGTCGAAAACCGGTAATGGAGTATGTTTGTTGTTCTGCCTGCCTGCAGCGAGCCAAACGGATGCCGCGTGCTCACTTATCGACAGGCCCGAAATTCGCCTCATGGCGTGCCCAAAATTCTTCCAACGAGAACCTGTGGCACTGGGTTCCCTGGCATTCTACGCCGAAACTTGCGCACACGGCGCCAAGTTTGGCTGCATCGACGAGATTTTTTCCCAGGACGAGTCCTTTTATCAAACCCGCTCTGAATGCGTCGCCTGCTCCCGTGGGATCCGACACCCTGGCCGGATTTGCCGCCGGGATGTGCACGTCGCTCCTCCGAGTCGCCATCAGAGCGCCTCTCTCCCCCAACGTTGTGATGATCGCTTCAGTTCTATCGAGTAGGTCGGATTTGCTCAGGCCGGTGGACCTGGTGATCAACTCCAGTTCATAGTCGTTGGATATCGTCAGCTTCGAACCTGTGATCATTTCCACTATCTTCTCGGGAGACAAGGCCGGAATAGATTGTCCGGGATCGAAGATATACGGAATTCCCACTTCCTTGCAGCACCTGGAATACGCGAGCATATCGTCAAGATTGCCGGGCGCCACGATTGCCAGACTATCGGACGGATCCTCTCCGTTCAGAGGGATCATGCACTGGTGTTTCATGGCACCGGGATTGAATCCCGTAATCTGGTTGTCCGCCTTATCTGTCGTGATGTATGCGCCCGCGGTAAATTCGTCCGGGATTTTGCGTATGCCATGCACGCTGAGGCCCAGTTCGCGAAGCCATGCCTCATAACTGCCGAAATCCTTTCCCGCGGATGCGAGAATGAGCGGGCACTCACCGAGAAGGGCGAGATTGTAGGCAATATTACCGGCTGTCCCTCCGAATTGTTCTTTCAGCCCGTTGACCATGAAACAAACATTGAGGATATGGATCTTGTCAGGCAAAATATGATCCGAAAATTTTTCGGGAAAATCCATGATTCTGTCGTAAGCCAGAGATCCGGAAATAAAAATCTTCATTCGTGGGCTCCTTTACGGTCACGGATAGCGATTACTCAATTTCTCAAACGCATTCGCCACAAGAATGAGATTCCAGGGCTGGGGGCTTTCCTGAGCGAAGTGATGAGACTGCTCTGCGTCGTCCGCAGTAAAGGAGTGCCCCCAGACTGTGCCCAGAATCGAGTTACCTGAAAAAAAGCGAATCCGTATCATTCAGAATAGGAGAATTAGTCCCGGGGTGTCAAGTTTCACGATTGCCGCAGTTTTTCGGGGGAGACGCAAGGGTCTTTGCGCCATGTTGCACGGCTTGATGTTATACTGTTATATGGCTATTATTACACTGTTTATTTGGCGTGAAACTGAACTCAAGTATACGCTTGACATTCCCACTTCCCGGATTTAAGCTACAGGAAATTGGTGTGTGTTGCAGCAACGGGCGGGGAAAGCGTTGCAAAACAAATTTCGGCTTTTCGGGTGCAAGGGGACCGATAAGTGGATTTCCATCGGACATGGCGGTTTCCAGTACAGAATTGAGCCGCGGAACAAGTGCCGGAAACGGCCTATGAGAAATAGCGTGCAGACGCTAGGCGCAATTGGCTGAACATGTTGCCCGGTCATTCTATATTTTCTTGATGTGCGCGAGTTTTGAAATAACCGATTTTTCTGTTGGAACAGGTCTGAATCGCGGCTCAAACGTGTCGGATTGACATGGCTTACATGAGATACCAGCGATCGTGCTTTTGTCTATTCATTATTTTACCAGAAATGTTACTCCTTCAGGTGACGGGATACCTTTCTCAAGATTCCGAACCGGTGCATTCCTTGCACGGGCGCTGGGATCAAGGATGAAAAGGGAACTGTGAGTGGCCGGGCTGCTTGTGAATAAGGAAAGACTCATGGAAGCTGAAGAAGTCAAGATTCTTCTCGTAGAGGATAATGCCATAGAGGCCACCCTGTTACAGGAAGAATTATCCGAGTTGGAAAGCGGCCGATTCGCCATTTCGCACGTGGAACGGCTCGAACAGGCAATAGAGCGTCTAAGAAGAGACAAGTTCAATATCATTCTCTTGGATCTGGGCCTGCCGGATAGCCACGGAATCAGTACCTTCTCCAGAGCGTTCAAAGCTTCTCGAGGAATCCCTATTGTGGTCCTTTCGGGTCTCGATGACGAAGTCCTCGGCTTGCAGGCGGTTCGGAGCGGCGCACAGGATTACCTGGTGAAGGGCAAATCAAACGGCCATGCCCTTACGCGAGCTTTGACCCATGCCATGCAGAGGCACCGGCTCCTCGCGGAATTGCAATTGAGTAAGGAGCGGCTGAACGCGCAGTACAGGTGGATTCCTATTCCCACGTTCACCTGGGAACTGACCGGTAAAGATTTTGTACTGACGGATCTCAACTATTCGGCCCAACGAGAGATCGGCCAACATGTACCCCTGGGAACGAAGGCATCGGAAATAGTGCCTACTTTCCATAACTTATGGGAGGATTTCTGCAGCTGCTTCGAACAAAAGACATCGCTTCGACGTGAGATGACCGTCAGATTTTCTCCCAAGGAGGACCCTCGCCACCTTCGTACGACCTATGTATTCGTTCCCCCTAATCTTGTCATGATGCATGTGGAGGACATGACCGAGCAAAAAAGGGCCGAAAAGGCGTTGCGCAGCAGTGAAGAACGCTTTAGAGCCATTTTCGAAGGAGCGCAGGATTGCATTTTCCTCAAGGATTTATCTCTGCGATACACCCACGTCAATCCCGCGATGGAACGATTGTTCGAACTGTCCGCGACAGAGTTTTTGGGTCGCACTGACGAGGATTTGTTTGGGGAATCAGTTTTTCCGTATATCAAGGATGTGGACACGCGCGTGTTGCGTGGAGAATTCATCGAAGAAGAAATCACTCGAAAAGTGAATGGGATTCCCGTTACGTTCAATGAAGTCAGAGTACCCATGCGCAACAGCGAAAACCGCATCATCGGGCTGTGCGGCATCGCTCGGAACGTGACGGAGAGGAAGAAAATAGAACTGAGTCCTGGAAAACACCACTCGGAATATCCCTCGGAAAACATGCGATCCACCTTGACGAAGATTCGTATGGCCGCGGAGAGGGAAACAACTATTCTGTTGCTGGGAGAGAGCGGAAGCGGGAAGGATTATCTTGCCCGGTACGTCCATGACCATTCGAAACGTTCGAATGGTCCGTTTTTTGCCGTGAACTGCGCTGCCGTTGCGCGGGAGCTGGCTGAATCGGAGCTGTTCGGCCACGAAAGAGGAGCGTTTACGGGTGCACATGGAAGGAAGCGCGGGCTTCTCGAATTGGCCGAAGGGGGCACTCTGCTGCTGAACGAGATTGGGGAGCTGTCCCTTCCGTTGCAGGCAAAATTGCTGAGCTTTCTCGATACCAGGGAATTCACGCGGGTGGGCGGCGAAAGGAACATTTCTGTTAACGCACGACTCATCACGGCGACGAACAGGGACCTGGAAAGTGAAGTTGAGGCCGGCAGATTCAGACATGACCTGTTTTATCGATTGAACGTGATTTCCGTTGTCGTACCTCCCCTGAGAGAGAGACGGGAGGATATTCCCGTGCTCGTCCGGGAAATCATTCTCAGGTTACGTACCGAAATGCAGCTTCCGTCGATTCCGGAAATCGATACGGCCACTATGAATGCGCTGATGAACTACCACTGGCCCGGAAATGTCAGAGAGCTGCGAAACGTGCTGGAAAGAGCTTTCATGCTTTCCGACGGCAAGGGAATATACCTTGCGGGTTTGCAGCTCGGCAGCAGTTCACAGGACTGGTCTTACACGATCAACTTCCCTGCAGACCGCTGCTTGAACGACGTGACTCGAGAAATGAAAACATCCCTTATCAATGAAGCTCTCCGGCGATCTGGCGGAAGCAGACAGGGAGCTGCTCGTCTCCTTGGCATCTCCCGATATTCCTTGAAGCACTACATGCATTCCCTTGAAATATGCTGCGACGACGGATTCGCAGATTTGCCGGAGCAGATTTGCGAATAATCGAACGCTTCGCTGAATCGGATCGCTGTATCCGGCATCGGTACAGGTAACCGGAAAAGGTATGATGTTTTATTTGCCGGCATTCCGGAACACGCGACGCGTCGTTCACGGGAGCCGGCATTTTTTTTGAGCTCACACATATAGGCGTTCTCCAAAATTGTGTCGGATTCTCTCGTGATTCTCTCCCGTATTCCGGTGGTCCAATCATGTCATTGCGAGGAGTGGAACGACGAAGCAATCTCAGTTTTGGTCAGCTGGAGATTGCTTCGGGCTTCGCCCTCGCAATGACCGTCTTCGAATCCTTTCGCGTAATCAAAATCGCACGACCTTTGACAATCCCCATAAAACACAGGACACGGAATTTTCCATTGGCTCCCGGAAGAAATCCGGGTTAATCTGATATCGTAGTCATTTCATCGAGGCACATCGGACCGGTTCGCCGGTTCCAGGTATGTTTATGAGAAGCGCCGACGAACGTTCCCCCTTCTTGAATACCCCTGAGACCGACACGGGCGGGGGCGTGCCGACACAAACGAAACGTATTCAAAAGTGGCTCGTGGTTTCTACCGCTTTGGGAATAATGAGTGTCGGTGTGATCGTCGCCATCGTAAGTATCGTGCCGTTCTACGGCCACCTCAAATCTCAGGAAGAAAGAAATCTCAAGCTTGCGCTCAATACGAAAACCATGGCCGTAGAAGAATACCTCTCCAGAGCCAGAGATGTAGCGCTTCAGATCACAAGCCGGACGACTGCACGACAAAAATTGGAAGACTACAACAAGGGACTCGCGACTCGCGACGAAGTGGCGGAATATACCCGTAATGTTTTGCTGGACGCCATGGCCAATTGCCATGAAGTCTGGAGCGTCACCCGATTGGATGCGAGAGGAAATTACCTGGTGCACGCGGGACTCTCGCTTCCCGAAGAGTACAAACCCTCCATGGACCCTCAGCAAAAGATCCCACAGTACTATGGACCGGTCACGATTCAGGACCGATCCTTTCTTATGATCGTCTCACCTATTATCAACCGTAACTCGAACAGGGTGGGCACCGACATCATACTGTTCCGGCTGTTTCAGCTGGAGAGGATCATTCAGGACTACACCGGCCTCGGCACCACGGGCGAGACTATGTTAGGGGTGATCCGAGACGACCGAGTGGAGCTCATTTTTCCGTTCAGGACGAGAAAGACGTCTGTTTCGGAAATCGTATCGCTTGATTCGCCCATAGGGCAGGCCGTATCGAAAGCGGTAGGCATGCATAGCGGTATTGTATTCCCGTCCGGACCTGGAGAGCCCAATCATGTCATAGCGTACGGTCCGATTCGAGGCTTGAATTGGGGTATCCTGGTGAGAATGGATCGGGACGAGCTTTATGAACCCGTGTACAGCTACATCGTAGCTACCTGTAATATTATTATTATTCTCCTGTTGCTCGGTACTCTCGGCATGGTTCTGCTCGTCCGGCCGCTTACCGGAAAAATGATCATCCGCGCGGATGAATTGGAACGGGAAGTTCAAGCAAAGACGGCTGATCTTCAACGGGAACTTGCCGGTCGTACGCGTATGGAACAATGGTTGAGAGATTCCGAGCGGCGCTATCGTACTCTGGTGGAAGAAGTTCCGGACGTCATTTTTGTTTTGGATCAGGAGGGACGATTTTCCTACGTAAACACCCAGGTGGAAAAATTCCTGAATCAGCCCGTTTATCGCATCCTCGAGACGCATCTTTCAGAGCACGTGGAAGTCCAGGACAGAGGGAAAGTGGAACTCATGCTGCACATGGGTTCCGAGGTCATTTGGGATGAGGAAGTCGCGGTGGTGGACTCCCGGGGAAACCGCAAATTTGCGCGCATACGATGCAAGTCTTCGCTGGATGAACCAGGCGGTGCCATCAGATTCGAAGGGGTCATGAGAGATATCACGCGGAGAAGGCACCTGGAAGAGGAATTGAAATCCTCCAGAGAAGAATTGCTGGAAAAAATCAAAATCATTGACGATTTGTACGAGCACATCGTGCAGTCGGGGAAATCCAAAGCGATCGCAGATCATACCGCTGAAGTGGCTCACGAACTAAGACAACCCCTGGCCATCATAGGCGGATTTGCTCGAAGAATGGCCAGGCAATTCGACGAGTGTAGCACGGCAGAAAATGGGACGCAGCGAGAATCGTGCAATATCATGATCTCGGAAGTTCAAAGATTGGAGAGAATTCTGAAGGGCCTCATTGATTTCACCAGACACGAGAATATCCGGTTGCAGAATATGAATCCGAACGAGGTCATAGATCGCGTTTTGCACGTCTACGAGGCCCGAATGAAGGAAAAAAACCTTCTTTTCGATGTTTCTCTCGGAACGGAAGTCGATGAAATACCCCTGGATCCGAACCGTTTCGAACAAGTGGTGCGAAACATAGTATCCAATGCTATTGAAGCATCGCCTGCCGGGGATGTCATTCACGTGACCACCGGCGTGTTCGCGGCCAGCGGTAAAGCTCAAGAAACAGGGGGATTGCAATCGGAAAGTTATTTCGAGATAAAAATTCGCAACCACGGCAATGCTATTCCGCCTGACGATCTTGAAAAGATCTTCAGCCCTTTTTTTACGACCAAGAATTACGGCACGGGAATCGGGCTCACCATCTCGAAAAAAATCGTAGAAGAGCACCGGGGTTCCATTTCAGTCAAATCCGATGCGGAAGGAACTGCCTTCACGGTTTGGCTGCCCCTCCATGAGACCCATGAGACATAATTTCTTTACTGTTCTTTCTTCTTGAGTAAGTCTCCGAGACCTGCGAAGGGCCGATAGGTGGAACTCGACTTTTCATCGTCCCCCGGCGTGATGTCAGCGTAATCGTCGTCTAGATATTTCGCGTGTTCATGATCATGGCAATATATGCACAGAAGTTCCCAGTTGCTTCCGTCAGGCGGATTGTTTTCGTGGTTGTGATCCTTGTGATGGACCGTGAGTTCGCGCAATTTTTTTCCGGCAAATTCCCGTCCGCACCGTGCGCACACCCAAGGAAACAGCTTAAGTGCTCGCTCTCGATAAGTTTTTTCCCGAGCTTCTCTATGGCGCCGAGCATCTGCCGTAATGCTGTCAACGGACATCGGGGTTTTCTTTTGTCGCATTTACTCACCATTCCCGTCGGTTTTTTTAGAATATGGCAGTTCTCGAAAATTCTGTCGGATTAGTTGATGACTTTTCCCCACATTTCGACCGGCCAATCATGTCAATGCGAGGAGTGGAATGACGAAGCAATCTCAATGTCGGTTAGTTAGAGATTGCTTCGGGCTTCGCCCTCGCAATGACAGGCTTCGAATCCTTTCGCGTAATCAAAACCGACGCAACTCTTAAGAATCCTATAGTAACAGAGAACTTGCTCTGGACCCACGATCAAAACTCGTTTTTCAACGAATCCGCAAGTACTCCCTTGTCCAGGTACAGGATACGTTTGGATTTCTTGGCTGCGCGAGGATCGTGGGTTACCATGATGACGGTTTTTTGGAAAGTTTCGTTGAGTCTGCCCAGCAGGTCCAGGACGTCCGTGGCCGACTTCTTGTCCAGATCGCCCGTGGGTTCATCGGCTACTATCAGCAGCGGATCCGTGACGAGAGCCCTGGCTATCGCAACCCTTTGCTGCTGGCCCCCGGAAAGCTGGGACGGATAATGATCCAGCCTGTCCAGCAATCCTACTGCCTCCAGTGCTGCCAAGGCATGTTCTTTGCGCTCTCTCCTGGATAAAGCGGTCAGCAACAGCGGCAATTGAACGTTTTCGAGCGCGTTCAACACGGGAATCAAGTTATAAAATTGAAAAATGAACCCTATGTTGTTGGCACGCCAGGAGCTAAGTTCCGCTTCGCTGAGCATCGATACGTCGACTCCTCCAATGACCAGCAGTCCTTCATCCGCCCTGTCTATCCCCGCAATCAGGTTCAGAAGCGTGGTCTTTCCTGACCCGGACGGACCCATCAAGGCAAGAAACTCGCCAGGGTCCACTCGGAGGGAAAGACTTCTGAGAACAGCGATATGCTGATCTCCGCGCGTGTAGGACTTGCTGAGATCCTGCACCACTACCAGCGGATCCAATGCCGAATCGGGTACGCTCATTCTCTGGCTTTCACCCGCAGACCATCGACCAATTTTTTGTTCGCATCGACCGCGATCACCTCACCTTCGCCCGGACCGGAAAGAATCTCCACGGTATCGTTCCAGATTCGCCCGGTTTTCACCGGCACCTCGTGAGCCCGGCCGTCAAGAATTCTAAACATGACGTCCTGCTTACCCTTCTTATGAACCGAGGCAGCTGGAACGCCGAGAAACGGCTCCGCTTCATCTGGTTTCAGCGGTCGGGCCAGAAATGACACCTTTGCGCTCATCTCCGGGAGCACCCGGTTGTCCAAATGATCGAATTTCACCTTGGTGAGAACGGTGGCTTTGGATCTGTCGGCAGTAGGCACGATCATGTGGACCGTTCCGGGGAAACGCTCACCGGGGAATGCATCCAATCTAATTTCCGCTTTACCGCCCACTGCAACCTTTTCGATGCTCGATTCTGATACGTCCACCTCTACCATGAGTGATGAAAGATCGGCCATAGTGACCACTGCGGCTTTGGAATTTACCGAAGCCCCGAAGGGGGCGACCACTTCGCCTATGTCGGCGTTCTTCGTGAGAATTACTCCGTCGAAGGGAGCCCTGATCAAAGAGTATTCCAGATTTACCTTCGCGACCGTTTCGCTTGCTTGAGCGCGGTCCACTCCGAACCTCGCCGATCTTTCTGAGGCGACCGCTTTCTTGAACCTTGCCTCCGCTGTATCGAATGCCTGAACCGATACGGCCCCGGATTCGCGCAAAGCCTTCTGCCTGTTAAAATTCAGGGTAGCATCCTCAAGCTCTGCATCCGCGTTTTTCAAAGCGGCTCTTGCCACTTTCAAGGCTGCTCCGGCTTCTTCCAACGTCGCGGAAAGATCCTGATTTTCCAGTTTCGCCAGAATTTCTCCTTCTCGTACGAACTTGCCTTCTTCGACATAGAGTTGATCGAGTCGTCCCGTGGCCTTGGATGACACAGCGGCCTTTCGTTGAGCAACCACGTAACCGCTTGCGTTAAGGTTCGTCAGGGCCCGGGACGCAAACATCCGGGACACCTTCGTGGTCTGAACGTCTGCGGGTGAAGTCAAGAACCCGGATTGCGCGAGGTACGCCAGCAGCACTACTGCCCCGAAGAGCAGCGCTATAAGGAAAATCAGACGCTTTTTCCGTTTCGCCGTGGTGGAAGATGCACGGAGATCCGCTTCTATTTTGAGTTTCGATAGATCTTGGGTCATGTTTGAATGCGGATCGTTTCCCTGGATTGCTCTAAGTCCGTCAAAGCCGGATACCGATCCCGGTCGCAACTGAAGAATTGGTCCCGTGCCCGCACAACTGTACGGCACCCGGCAATCTGTTGTCTGAAATTCTCATTTCCGTTATATAATTGTCAATCGAATCGATTCCCCTGTTTACCGTGGCGGAATGTTCTCCGAGCACCTCACGAACAATTTCGCCAACAGACAGGTGCAACTGCCAAGGAGACTCCATTGCGTCTTCCCCTGAATTGCCTGCCCAGAGTATTGTTGACAGCCCTCGGATTAGTCCTCATGACGGGCATGATCGCTCCGCCCCTGATTGTACTGAGTCTTTTTACTAAAGGAGGTCCGGCGTATGTCCTTATGCGCGTCTGGGGACGGGCAGTGGCAAAATTCATGGGACTCACTTTTTCCATACATGGCACGGAAAAGGTTATTCCCGGAACTTCTTACATCATCACCCCCAATCACCAGAGTAACGCCGATATTTTGGCCCTGGTATCGACGCTTCCCATGCGGTTTCGATGGGTAGTGAAGAAGGAATTGCTCAAGATACCGCTGTTCGGATGGGCCGTTGGTTCTACTGGAGCCATATCACTGGATCGGTCCAATCGCGAGGAGTCTGTGAAGACGTTGCAGGAAGGCACATCGAAACTGCACGGGGGCTGGTCGGTTCTGATTTATCCGGAAGGCACGCGAACTTCGGATGGCATGATTCAGAATTTCAAGAAAGGTCCTTTCATGATGGCGGTGCAGACCGGCATCCCCATACTGCCGGTAACATGCAACGGCGCATTCAAAGTACTGCCGAAAAAAACCCTGGCTCTTCGAGCCGGTCACATCTCCATTACCATCGGAAATCCTATCCCCACTGAAGGCCTCACCGAGAAGAACGTCCCCGAACTCATGGAAGAATCCAGGCAGGCAATGCTCTCTGATTTCAACCCGGATTATGATCCCTTCACCGGAAGAAATGGGAAATGATGCCTGTTTGTTTTCGGGGGGGTTCGG
>DATHCX010000226.1:0-11383 GCA_035319325.1 Desulfomonilaceae bacterium | reverse complement strand
CGCGTCGTTTTGCACGAGATGAGTTGCAAAAGAATGCCGAAGCGTGTGCGGTGAAATTTCTTTCATGATTCCGGCTGTCAGGGCTGTTTTCTTCACGATCTTCCAAAATGCCTGCCTGGTCATCGGCTTGCCGCGGCGAGTCACAAAAAGAGCTTCACTGCGAGATCTGCCAAGAATCAGCGGCCGAATGCCTTCTATGTAGTGCATGACAGCCCTGGATGCAGGAATCCCCATAGGGACAACCCGCTCTCTCGAACCTTTCCCCATTACGGTGACGCAGCCCATTTCCAGATCCACGCGGTAAACTTCCAGATTCACCAGCTCCGAAACCCTCAATCCCGTAGCGTAGATCACCTCGAACATCGCATTATTCCGTATCCTCTCGGGCGTGGAAGGGGCGGTTGCAGCCAGCAAGCGTTCTACTTCGTCAGGTTCGAGATACTCGGGAAGCCTCTTGGGGAGGTGCGGTGCGTCCACCTGATCGCAAGGATTCTCGCGGACCAGCGCCCGCTCCATGAGGTAGCGAAAAAATCCCTTTAAACAAGAGATCTTTCGTGCTCTGCTCCTGGGGCTCAATCCCCGGCTGTCCAGATAAGAAAGAAAAACCAGAATTTCCTCTCTGGCTATGGATCGCAGCGAGCCGATTTTCCGGCTGTGGAGAAAGTCCGAGAAGCCTTTCATGTCCGAAGCGTACGCTTGCACTGAGAGATTCGCGAGCCCCTGATCCACGATCAGGTGATCCAGGTAACCCGATACGGCCAATTCTATTTCCGAGGGTTTATATTGCTTCTCAAAAATTTTGTCGGATTCTCTCATATTATTCACCCGTATTTCGGTGGTTCTATCATGTCATTGCGAGGAGTGGAACGACGAAGCAATCTCAGTTTTGGTCAGTTGGAGATTGGTTCGGGCTTTGCCCTCGCAATGACTATCTTTCAGTCATTTCGCGTAATCAAAACCGACATTACCTTTGAGAATCCTTATGGGCGCGGTCATACGGCTGAAATGGCTCCGTGTTGCCCTGTTCCATTGCGACGCCGAATCAAGCAGGGGCACATTTCTCAGGTTGAAGGGAATTCTTCGAAGGCCGCGGGTCTACTTATTGGTTCCAAATCGGGACTCTTGCCCCATCTTCGTCAAAATGTGATCACCGCCGATTCCTTGCCGTTACTGAAGTGATCCGCTTCCATTGCTGCCAGATGATCGTGCAGATTCGTCCGTATCTGATCCAGGCGCTCAAAGTCGACGATCTTGATTCCGTTCTCGTCTTGAACGTAGAAGATGTCCGCAGCCTGATCCACTTCGGTGGTAATTTTCGTGAGGACAATGTTCACGCCGAACGAAGAGAGTTTGCGAGTGATGTCGTAGAGTAATCCAGGTCTGTCGTGAGCGTACACCTCTACAATGGTGGCACGATCCGAGGCCGCATTGTCTATTTCCACTTTGAGCGGGAATCTCGGTCTTCCTGCTCCCGGGTACGGCTTTCGAGACGCTCGTCTCGCTGCTACGAGTTCGTCCACGTCCACTTCGCCTGCCATGACCCGTTTCAAGTCCTGCTGGAAATGCTCCCACCTCACCGGATCGTCCAGCGGACCTTCGGGGATATCGTTTACGTGGAAGATTCCCACGGCGTTATCGCCGATGGAATGACTCCACGCCGAGAGTATGTTGATCCTGTTGGCAGATAGGGTGCCTGCCATTCTGAAGAAGAGACCTGCCCGATCCTGAGTGATCAGCGTGATGGAGCTGTACCCCGGGAGGGGGTGATCCACTTTGCTGGCAATGAAGTCTTCCGTCGTCATCCGGTCTTTGTTGTGGCTCGACAGGTATGACTGCACATCGTCAAAATGCTCCACGATCAATCCCGGATAAAAATCGAGAAAATATCGAGAGTCTGCGGAATCCAGGTACGCGTCCAGTTTAGGTCCCCGGTATTTCGGCGGAACAAGTTCCCGCACCACTGATTTGATTTGTTTGATCCACTCGGCAAGATCTTCTCCCTCGGGACCTTCACCTTCAATAATGTCAAGGGTGCGGTAGTAGAGTTCTTCAAGGAGCATCCTTCTCCAGGAATTGAATGCAGTGGGCCCGACGGCTCTGAGATCCGCGTGAGTCAGCAGCATCAGCAAATCCAGCCGTCGTTTATGTATGACGTTTTCAGCGAATCGGCTCACCACGGACTCGTCGTGGAGATCCTTTTTGAATGCCAGATGCGTCATGGCCAAATGATTGCGTATCAGAAAACATGCGTCATCCACGTCCTCCGGCTGGAGACCCAATCGCTGGAGTATGGGCCGAGCAGTCTGTTCCCCCCGGACTTCATGTCCGGGTCCGCGGCCCTTCGCCATATCATGGAACAACCCTGCCAAAAAAAGGACTTCCGGTCGTTCCAGCCGGGAGAAAATAGTGTGGAGGAGCTTGTCCTCAGGGTCTTCGGTGCCACGAAAGGAATCCATGATTTCGAGCACCGCCATGGTGTGCAGATCCACAGTGTATTGATGGTAGACGTCGTGCTGGGGCAAAAATCGTATCCACGCGAATTCGGGAATGAGAAACTCCAGGAATCCGATTTTCATCATTGCGTTCAACGCCTTGGAAACCGAACCGCGAGTTCGAAAAATGTCCAGGAAAAGTCGATTGGCCTCGGGGTCTTCAAGCAAGTGGTTCTCCAGCGACCGAAGTCGATTCCGGATGAAGTCCACCAGGCGTATGTCCAGTTCGCAGCCGGTTTCTGCCACATGCTTGAACGCGAGTATGATTTCGTTGGGATCTGCCGCGAAACCTTCCGGGCTGAAATGGTAAATTCCTCCGGATCCTACGTAAAAAGATTCATCGAGTCTCAAGAGTTTCACTTCGGATGCTATTTTCGGCTGTAAGAACAATCGGGTTTTGGCAAGCACGCGCCTTCCGAAGAAATCCATTTTGGCGGCGTGCCGGTAGTACTCACGCATGAAACCCTCGACCCCCCTTCGTTCCACCGTGTCCACAAATCCCATGCGTTCCGCAAGGATTGTCTGCGATTCGAATTTGAGGCGATCGTCCCTTCTTCCCGCCAGAAAGTGCAATCTTGCGCGAATCTCGGCAAGGAAACGCATTCCGTCTTTAGCTTCATCAACGGCATTGTCCCCGCATATTCCGGTTACCGGCAAATCGTCGAAGCTGGATGCGCCGAAAATGATCCTGACCAGCCATGCAATCAACTGGATGTAGCGCAGCGAACCCGGTCCTTCTTTCAAATGCGGTTCGAGAAAATAGATTGTGTGGCCGAACTTCTCGTACGATTTTCGAATCTCGCCTTCTATTTTGAGGTAAAAGTCCAGGGGATCCGTTTCACGAAGGAGCCGCTCTCGTTCGATGAGTAGCTCCCGATAGATGTGTGTATTGCCCCATACCAGCCGTGTATCCATGAGCGAAGTGAGCACGGCCAGATCTTTGTCGGCCTCCTGTTTGCATTCGTCCACCGTTCGCACGGAATGCCCGAGTTCAATCCGCGCGTCCCACAGCAGATACAGGAGGCTCCGGATTCCCCGATAGATTCCTTCAGCCGCGTCCGTGGGCCGCAGAAACAAGAGATCTATATCCGAAAAGGGGCTCATTTCTTTCCTGCCATATCCGCCGAGCCCCAACAGAGCCACCTGGTCTTTCCAGTACCCGAGAAAATGATCCGCAAGCTGTGCCAGCAGATCGTCATATGCCTGATGCATTTGGAAATGACTGGGGTCAGCAGACCCTTCAGTCCGGTATTCTCCTATTCCTTCCCGTATCCTGGCCAATTGGAGCGAACGATCGTGGTCTGCAAAGATGAATCTCATGCGTAATCCTGACAATCCGTACTTCTGTCGACACGAAACGGATAGTAATGCCTCAGTGACCTGCGGTCAACCTAACCATCGGTATCGATGGAACTATTCATACGCATTCGCCTCAAGATTTATGAGATTCCAGGGCTGGGGGCTCTCCTGAGCGAAGTGATGAGACGGCTCTGGGTCGTCCGCAGCGAAGGAGTGCCTCCAGCCTGTGCGCAGAATCGAGTTACCTGTAGAAAAGCGAATCCGTATCAGACTCATGCGCTTTCAAACATGTTCAATCGGAGCTGGACACTCGTCACAAAGAGTGTCACCCCAACCTTTCTTGTTTGGAAGCGCATGAGCATCAGTATCATTGGCACGATGCCGGGTTTCGCGTCGCGAGTGTGCAGGGGTAGCGCGCTGTTCCCCGGCTTTGAATCGATCGACATGTTGCCAAGGTTATCGTTGCCTGCACGAGGAATCTGAAGTCGCATCGGCCGTTGCACAAGCCACCGCCTCGTCCGGAGAAGGTTTCTCTTCAGACTGCACAGGTGCAGAGTTTCCGTCATGGGTTCCGTTTGGCAGAATCCAGCTTCTCGCATGGAAGATGAAAGCGAATGCAGGCAAAGAAAGAAGAAATGTAAGGGTGAAGTACTGGGCATACCCCATGTCGCTCGTGGCGAAACCGCTGCACGCGCCTGCAATGATACCGGTTATCCTGAACAGGGCAGAGAGAATCGCGTACTGCGTGGCGGAATACTCCTTCTTGCACACGCTCATGAGAAATGCCAGAAAAGCGGATGTGCCGAGCCCCCCGCAGAATGATTCCACTATGGAAGCTGCGTATATTGCCCAATTCCCGCACTCCGGGCATGCAGCCACCCACGTGTAACTGAGATTGCTCACGGACTGCCAGAGCCCCAAAAACCACAAGCCGTGGAAGATTCCGAATCGGACCATGAACAGACCGCCCACCAGCCCTCCGGAAATGGCTCCGATTATTCCGAACGTGCCTGTTATCAGACCGATTTCAGTGGTGGTCAAGCCTTTGGCCAGCCAAAAAGGCCTCACCATGGGGCCCATGGCCATGTCTCCGAGCTTATACAGGAGAATAAACAGAGCTACCTGAATAAAGCCGGGTCTGGAGATAAAGTCTTTGACCGGAGCCACGAGGGACGACAAAGAAAATTCCGGCCGCTCGACTTCCACGCGAGGCAGCCACCACGAGACTACGCCGCACAGGAGAAGGATGCCGGCTGCCATCAAATACGTGACCTTCCAGCCGATCCATCCTCCGAGAGCAACGAAAATTCCACCGGAAACGACCATGGCCACCCGATATGCTGCTTGCCTGAAACCATTGGCAATTCCCATCTCCGATGTGTTGAGCAATTCGATGGAATACGCATCTATTGCTATGTCCTGCGTTGCGGACATGATGGCCAATAATGCGATGCAAGACCACAAGAGAAAACTCGGTTGAGAAGGATCCAGTGGCAGGAGCACTAGAATGAGAGCAGCCATGAGAAACTGCGCAGACCGTATCCATTGGCGGCGGCTTCCGAGAAAGTCCACAGCGGGAGCCCACAGGAACTTTAGCGCGTAAGGGAGACTCAGCAAGCTCAGCAACCCGATATTCACGAGAGACATGCCATGAATTCTGAAATACACCGGGAACGTCTGCTCAATGATTCCGAAGGGAAAGCCTTCGGCAAAATACAACAGTGAAACAATAAAGAGTTTTCGTCTCAGTTTCACCCGGTCTCCCGTGCAAAGCGGATGTGCTCCCCAAGAGCAGGGCATATATATCGGAATCCCCCGAAAAAGAAAAAGGTTTCTGAGGGATTCGCGTAACGCCTCAGTTACGGACGGGAAAAGGCTGTCATTGCGAGCCCAGCGAAGCAATCTCTGTCTTTAAGTATCGAGATTGCTTCGTCGTTTCACTCCTCGCAATGACAGAGGTTAGGTACTTCCCCCGAGTGACTGAATGATTACGGATTCGCAGAACGTGGCAAGAAGAACCAAGCTGGGTGTCAAGCATCCCCTTGAATAGAAAAACGAAATCGGAGAGAATACGGTTTCGCACTCGCTTGCGTGGCTGAAGAAAGATTTTCATCTTGTCACAGGATGCGATATAATCGTCCGGAGGTTCTTGAGGCTATGACTCCCGAATCAAGCAGAAATGTAAACGCGAAGGAAGCGATCGAGTACATTCGCGGTTCCGTTTCCAATTCGGAGCTGATGGAACGATTCAAAATCAGCCCGAAAGGGTTTGCGGACCTGCTGAGACAGCTTTTCGAGAAACGACTGATTTCGGAAAATGACCTCAACAGACGCGGAATTCGCTACAAAGTCGTCAAGAAGGACGAACCCGAGTTCGAGGCAGTTGCGGAAGAACCGACTCCGTATGTCGCAGCGCCCGAAGCAGCCGCGATTCCAGAGCCGATACACGTGATAGCGACAGAGCACCCGGAGGATTTCCTCGACACTGTTGAACTGACGGAGCTCCTCAGTTCCTTTGGCACGCCCCCACCGCCGACAAAGAAAGAGGCGCCGCCCCCGGTTGCTTCAGAAGAAAAGGCCACAAAAGAAGAGATTGCCGAAAAAAAGAGCAGGTTCAGCATATCGGGACTGTTCAAAAAGACTTGATGCGGCTTGACCCGGAATAGTGCTACGCGGGCAGGCCCCCGCCTGAATATCAGATGAAATCCAATCCTTTTCCCGTCCTGTAAGCCAGCGCCTGAGCAGTAGCTATGAGCTTGTCTTCCGCGAGCTCCCGTATTTCGCAGAAATAAGAAGCAGTGCGGTTCGTCTTATGCACCTCTTTGGCGCTCGCCTCCAGGAGCGCATCCGCTTTCGGCGCGGCCACATACGTGACGCTGACATTGAGCGCGACGGAAAGAACTCCGTGCGTATTACAGGCAAGCTGAAACGCTTCGTCAATCAAAGAGAACAACGCGCCGCCATGAGTCGAGCCGAAGATGTTTTCCAGTTCGGGCCTGACTCGCATCCTCACCAGCGATCGACCGGGACCGACTTCCACCACTTCCATGTGAAGGAGGCGGCCGTAAGGCTCTGCCCGGGAGCGTTCCATCAACTTATCGTGCAATGTTTCTTTCATAGTCCATGACTCGATCTGGCAACGCGGGTGCGTTTTTTCCCAGAACCTGAGGCCCAAGAACTCCCAGGGACATGAGCAGCTTCGCCAGGTCCTCGATGGGCATATCGAGCCGCACGAAATCCTTCTCGGGAACCAGAACATTGAAGCCGGTGGCAGGAATGGGAGAATTCGGCACGAATATGAGCAAGTGCTTCCGACCGTCTTCCATGTGGAACCCCTGGGCTGACGCCAAGAGACCCAGCATTCTCACTTCACCCAGGCGCACGTACCCGACTCCTCCGAACCGGTCGAGACCGGAATGATCATTCTTGCCGAATAGATCCACAAGCTGGCCGACGGTCTTGTAGATTCTGCCGAACAGAGGAATCCTCGCGAATACGGAATCGACCGCTGCATGAATTTTGGAGATGGTGGCGCGGTTCACGAGGAAACCCAGCACAATGATGGAAAGCACGACCACCAGGTATCCTGCAAGATACCCGAACCGGTTGCCGGGCCCCGCAATCTTCACGAGGAACAGGCCGAGATAGCTGCTGGGACCAATGTACGCGTCAGCTATTTTGACGAGCCAGGTGACGACAAACACCGTCACAAAAAGAGGGAGTAGAGTAGCAACGCCGGTTAGAAAGAATCTCACTACAGCACTGGTAATTGTGCCCATTCCAGTTTTCCATCTTCCTGACGTCTTTTCTCCGGTAGATTTTCTCATCTTCAATCCTGGCGCAAGCGGGAATCAAAGAAGCACGAAAAACCTTATCACTTGATCGAACCGTACGCTATAATTTGAACACCGCTTTTCTCAAAACCCCCCAGGTAACGGCGTGGAACTGACCCGTAAGCCCGTCTGGCGGGTTTTCCGCGTTTATGCGGCGAGTTCTCCCCAAAGCGAACACCAGCCGCTCACGCCGCTGTTAAAAGCAGCTTCGTATTGTCCATACTTGCAGCGCCGCGTAGCCGGGCATCGCTTCTCAGCAGGTCAGATCGCCGGTCGAACATTCCCATGGACTTGGGGTCCTTTACCGGACCTTTCATCTTGTGGACAGCGGCTTTTTCTCCTTGGCTCAAGCTCGCGTAACCGCCCGCGAGAAAAAGAACGGCAAGCAGAACGCCCAGAACGATCATTACCCAATCCTTGTCGGTTCTGGTGGCACTTGGATCGGGAGCCTTCTTCTTTTGTGCGGCAGGATTCACCTGTGACCCCTCAGTCGATTTTGGCCGCATTATACTGGAAAGATATTTCGCTGTCATTGCCGGCAGCTTCTCTCGCCGAACAGATAGCGGTTCTCGAAAATTCTGTCGGATTAGTTCATGACTTTCTCCCACATTCCGACCAGCCAATCGTGTCATTGCGAGGAGTGAAACGACGAAGCAATCTCACTCTTGGCCAGTGGGAGATTGCTTCGCTTCGCTCGCAATGACAGCCTTTTCCCACCCGTAACTGAATGGATACTGCGCGACTAGGCGAATCGTTGCAATTCAACGACTTGACGCATACAATACAAACGCTACATGAGAAAGATTTTTGGAAGCGCCTGTTTGTCTGAACCTCCCCTGCGGGATATTCATGAACCCTGGTACTGAAGTGCAACGATAAGCGCCCGCAAAGAGAGGTCGAGGAATTACGGACACCGTTTGAGTTAACAAACGTCGCTGCCCTTTCAGGGGACCACTTTCACATGAGGAGGCAAACATGAATCAAGTAACTGAATCATTCGTTAAGGAAAAGGTCGAGTGGCTGGGCCATGCAAGTTTTCGCATAAACGGTTCGAAATCAACGGTGTACATCGATCCCTGGAAATTGAAAAAAAACGCGCCTGCCGCAGACGTGATCTGTATAACACACAGTCATTTCGATCATCTCTCGGAGGATGACGTAGCCTTGATACGAAAGCCTTCCACCGTGATCGTCGGGCCCCCGGATTGTAAAGGCGGATTCGGAGACGCATTCAAGCCCATTCAGGCCGGCGGCGTCATACAAGCCGGGGACGTAACGGTAGAAGCCGTTCCGGCGTACAATGTGGACAAGGATTTTCATCCGAAAAAGAATAACTGGGTCGGATTCGTGGTCACGGTTGACGGCATGAGGGTGTACCACACGGGCGACACGGATATGATCCCGGAAATGTCCCAAATCAAAGCAGACGTGGTCCTCATACCCGTAGGCGGCACGTACACCATGACTGTGGCGCAGGCAGCTGAAGCTGTTTCCAAAATAAATCCCAAGGTCGCTGTGCCTATGCATTGTGGCGATATCGTGGGTACCCTACAGGATCGGGAGTCGTTCAAGACGGCAAGCAAGGTGCGGGTCGTCATCCTTGATCCGAAAAACTAGAAGCGAGAAGTTTTTTTCATCATGAATCTCATTCCGAATACATCAGATCAACAGGTACGCGTCAGGTTCGCTCCGTCGCCCACAGGATATTTGCATCTTGGCGGCGCGCGCACCGCGCTGTACAATTGGTTGTGGGCCAGAAAAACCGGTGGCGTCTTTATCCTCAGAATCGAGGATACGGACGCAGAGCGGTCCACACAGGAATCTGTCCAAGAAATCCTTGACGGCCTCACTTGGCTGGGACTGGATTGGGACGAAGGGCCGAATCTGCAGACCGCCAATCTGCCGAAACACGTGGAAGCCGCTCACAAACTCTTGGAATCGGGCCACGCGTACAGGTGCTTTTGCACTCGTGACCAGTTGGAATCGCAGCGTAAGGAGGCTGAAGCGAAAAAAGTCGCCTTCATGTACGACGGCCGCTGTCACAATCTCTCCCCGGAACAAGTGACCCGAAATCTGGAAAAAGGTATGCCGTACGTGATCCGTTTCCGCGTGCCGAGAGAACCGTTATCCATCGTTGCCTTTGATGACGCGGTATACGGCAGGATGGAAAAGCGAGGACAGGATGTCGAGGATTTCGTCATACTGCGTTCGGACGGACGTCCCCTTTACATTCTCAGCAATGCCGTCGATGACGCCCTGGACAGAATCACCCACGTGATCAGAGGCGCAGACGGAATAGCGAACACGCCGAAACAAGTGCTCATATACCGCGCCCTGGGAATTACGCCCCCGCTTTTCGCGCATATGCCTCTCACCCTGGACAACAAAAAAGCAAAACTTTCCAAGCGGACCCACGGTGAAGTGGTCACCGTTGCGTATTATCGGAAACGCGGGTTTCTTCCGTGGGCCCTGTGCAACTTCATGGCTTTACTGGGCTGGTCATCACCCGACGGGCAGGAGTTTTTCAGCCGTGAGGAATTGATCGGGGTCTTTGATCTATCGAGAATCAACCGTTCGAATTCCATCTTTAACTATATTCCCGGCGATACGAGAAATTTGACGGATCCGAAAGCTATTCACTTCAATGCCACGTACATCAGGACCATGCCGCTTTCCGATCTGTTGCCTTTCGTGAAAGAAGAATTGTCGGAAGCCGGTTTGTGGCGGGATGCTTTCGAGAATCACGACAGGGAGTGGTTCCTGAAAACCGTCGATCTTATTCGTTCCCGATATCTGACTTTGAAAGACTTCTCCACGTGGGGGCGCTGCTATTTTGCCGACACCTTTGACTATGACGAAAAAGCGGTAAAAAAGAACCTGAAAGATCCTTTGCTTATGGAATTGCTGCCGGAACTTGCGTCCCGGCTCGCGGCTCTTTCCGAGTTTTCCGCTGCCGCGGCAGAAGAGGTATTCCGCACGTACGCGGAAGAAAGACAGGTAAAACCGGGCCTGCTCATCAACGCAGCGCGGACTGCCGTTTCCGGGACGTCCGTGGGACCGGGCCTGTTCGAGATGCTGGAAGTCCTCGGTAAAGATTCCGTCGTGAAGCGAATGATGGCAGCTCGGGCTCTCGTCGCAACAGCCGAGAACTGATTTCACGTCGCGTTCAAACAGAGAGTCTGTGGTACCAACGGTCGGCAGAGACGCGTGACCCCGCGCCGGTTTTCCCGAATACGGCCGTCGGTACGAGTCATACGAATGTGCTTTCGAAGTAAGATTGGGGAGGAACGTCTTACAAGAAGTTCCTCCCCGATTTCACGTATTTGAAAGCGCATTGGTAAGAGGGCTTTTGGCTACTGGATGTAGCAGTTCTCGAAAATTCCATCGGCTTAGTTCAAGACTTTCTCCCACATTCCGACCAGCCAATCATGTCATTGCGAGGAGTGGAACGACGAAGCAATCTCAGTTTCGGTTAGTTAGAGATTGCTTCGGGCTTCGTCCCCGCAATGACCGTCGTCGAATCCTTTCGCGTAATCAAAACCGACACAATTTTTGAGAATACTTATAGATGGCGGACACGCGCGTAGGCTGGAGGAACACTTGCTTGCCGGAGCGGATCGAAAAAAAAGCCCGACCGATGGGGTCGAGCTGGGAAACGCCGTCATACGGCCGGGCTCATAGAAAAGAAGAGCCGGTGAATGTGAAGGGTGCCTCCGCGCCTGTTTCAAGAACTCCGGAGTCTGGAGTGAGTATCATTAT
>DATHCX010000225.1:0-16994 GCA_035319325.1 Desulfomonilaceae bacterium | reverse complement strand
CGATCGATTGGGCATCAAACCCCTCTTTTACTCATATGAGCCCGGCCAAAACCTGTATTTCGGGAGTGAATTGAAAGCTGTCCTGGCAGCGCCGGTGAGTCGCACGCCCGACTATCAGGCACTCTACGATTATCTCTCGCTCATGTACGTTCCAACCCCCGCCACCGCGTTTGCTGCCGTGCGCAAGCTTCCTCCCGGGTGCATCCTCATATGCTCCCGGGACACCTTCCGGATAAGACAGTACTGGGACGTTCCCCTGCCTCGACATGGGGACGAGGAGCCGCTCGGGAAAAATTATGAGGAAGAAGTCCTGGAGCTGGTAGAAACAGCCATTCGACGCCAGATGATCTCTGACGTACCCATAGCGGCGCTTCTCAGCGGCGGGCTGGATTCGACCACCGTTGCCGCGGTGATGGCTCACAAGCTGCAGGTCCCGTTCGGGACCTTCACCATCGGATTCGACCACAGGTCTTACGACGAATCGCGGGAAGCGCGACTGGTTTCGGAAATACTCGGCACCAGCCACGTGGAAGAGGTGGTCCGCCCGGATATGATCGAGTCCATCCCCGAACTGCTCACTTTATTCGATGAGCCTTTCGCCGATTATTCGGCTATTCCCACTTTTCTGGTATCAAGACTTGCCGCGAGCCACGTCAAGGTCGTGCTTACCGGAGACGGCGGAGATGAGGTTTTCGCGGGCTATCCCACCCACGTGGCATACCGGGTCAGCCGGATGTACAGAGCTATTCCCCGGTTGATCAGAGACAAGATGATCACTCCGTTGGTCATGGCCCTGCCCACTTCTCTGGAGCGCATCAGCTTCGACTACATGGCCAAGAGATTCGTCACCGGCGCTGACCTGCCTCTGGAACGGGGACACTTCTGGTGGAAGGTGATCTTCAATGAAGAGGAAAAGAAGAGGCTGTTGAGGCCTGAATTCTCTCAAGGCATGAGAGATACTTTCGAGGTCTTCGATCGTTATTTTACCAGGTCCGGGCACGCACATCCGCTCAATCGGTTGCTGTACGTGGATACAAAAACTTTCCTGCTGGATGACAATCTCACGAAAGTGGATCGGATGACCATGGCGAATTCCCTGGAAGCACGCGTTCCTCTCCTGGATCACGAACTGCTGGAACGAGTGGCAGTCATGCCGCCCGCCCTAAAATCGCGAGGCCTGCAGACGAAACGGCTCTTACGGAGGGCGGTAAGAAATCTGCTTCCCCCGGAAATACGCAAAGGCAAGAAAAAGGGCTTTACACCTCCCCTGCCCTTCTGGATCAAGAATGAATTGAAAGGACTCCTTCTGGAATATTTTTCCGAAGAGCGGATCAAGGCAACGGGGTACTTAAGCGAACACTATTGCCGGGAAATCCTCGAAGAGCATTTTCAGGGCAAGCGGGACAACAACCGCCAAATCTGGACCATTTTCGCGTTGTTGTGCTGGCTTGAAAAACATCCTTTGTAAAGCGGCTTTTGTCGGGCCACCACAAAAAGCGAGAACTGCACAACCAATAAGCCGTATAATGCAGATGTGTAGGCTGACCAGCGGCATCCAGGGCGCGCTCTAAAAAAAGACGATGAATCTCGATCCTGCGAGGAAGAAACGGAGTCGGGCGGGAAAACCATGAAACACAAAGTCCTCATCATGCGCTGCGACACGTATGACCCCGGGAAAATAGCCGGTATCATTACGGACGGGTTGGCTGAACTGGGCGTGAGACCCTCGGGTAGAATCCTGTTCAAACCAAACTGCGTGATTGCTCATCCCGATTTGTTCCCCCACGCGTTTACTCGCAGGGAATTCCTGGAAGGAGTGGTTCTCGCTTTTAGGCAAGCGGGCGAAGATATTGACGAACTCGCAGTAGGCGAGAGATCGGGTATTACCGTTCCCACGCGGTTTTGCTTCAAGAATGCCGGGTATAACGAGATTATCCGCAGGCACCGTCTGAAAACCTACTACTTCGATGAGTCACGACAGGTGATCCGGAAACTGACTTCACCAGAGCGACTTCGAGACGAGATTTTCGTGCCCGAGCCACTGGTGAAATCCAATTTTCTCGTAAATCTACCCAAGTTCAAAGCGCATCCTTGGACGCGACTGACTCTGAGCCTGAAAAATTTTGTCGGGCTTCAGGATGACCGGCACAGGCTGGTGGATCACAACAGTTTCCTGGAGCACAAGATTGCGGACCTCCAGGAAATCGTACAACCATCTTTTATTGCAGTGGACGCGATCGTTTCAGGGCAGAAAATGATGCTCACCCCCACTCCTTTCCACATGGGAGCCATAGTCATGGGGACCAACTCATGCGCGGTGGATACCGTGTGCTCTCATATGGTGCACGTGGAGCCCCGCGACGTGGTTCATTTGCGGTTGGCTTCGGAAAGGGGTTTCGGGCCTATGAGACTCGATGATATCGAAATAACGGGCGATTTTCCTCTCGAAGAGGTGCGTGCCCGGTGCACGAGTTTCGAGATGTGCATGGAGCACATCGATGATTACTTCGGTGCCGAAGGTAATCTGACCTGTATGGTGGGCTCGTTTCCGGAAGATCATTCCCCGGATTATTGCTGGGGAGGCTGTCCCGGGGCGCTGCAAGAGGCGATGCACATATTCAAGATGTACTATCCGGACGTGCTGCAAACCATGGGAAGGACGAGATATGTGGTTGGCAAGATCGAAGGCCCATTGAACCTCTCTCCCGATGAAAAGGTTCTGTTTGTGGGCGACTGCACCAGTTGGGAAGGAATCATCGACGGCAAGACCGTGAAAATCGAAAGCACGTATCGCTCCACTCATGAGATTGACGCTCACCGCACCCCTTCCAACGACATGCTCTTGAAAATAATGGGGTCCTTGTTCTCATGTTTCGTGAACCGCGGCTCCCGTTACTTTCATGCCAAAGGATGTCCCGTTTCAGTTGCCACGCATATTAATTATCTCTCTTCGATCGGAAACATACGAAATGTGAATTTCGATCGCAGAAACTTGATTCCTATCAATCTAGCGTACTGGCACATGCGTTTCGGTCGTGCTTACAAGAACTTCTTCCCTGAGTGATTTCGTCGCGCGAGGCTTCTGCGGCAGCGCAACAGTTTGCTACAGGTAATCGTTCAGTTACTCGGGGGAAGTGCCTAACCTCTGTCATTGCGAGCGAAGCTCAGCAATCTCGCGTAGTTGCAAAATAAGGGCTGGAGATTGCTTCGTCGTTCCACTCCTTGCAATGACATGATTGGATCGTTCCAATGCGGGCGAGATTCGCGAACGAATTCGACGGAACTTTCGAGAACCGCCACAATCTCTCGTCTCCGCAAGAAACAATGGGCACGGTTGGTTCCGTGCCCATTCCATTTCACCCGGAGGTGATTCTTCGATCAATTGTTCGTTGCCACCGTTTTTCGTTCTTCCAGCTGAAACTGCTCGAGACGAAAAGGCATGCCCTCCGCATTTGAGCCGCTCATGCCGCTCGATGATTGAGTCGCTGATTGCAGTCCCCATTTGAACTTCTTCCTTGGGTCCTCCGTGTTGTCCGAGACGACCGGAATCTTTCGAGGTCCGACTGCGGGCCTCGCGACATCCGGAATGACTTCGCTGTCCGCTTGCTTCGCAGCTAAAATAGAGAATTTCTTTTGATTTCCGGAGGAATCGCTGCACACTGCCTGTCTGGGCTCCATGGAATCCGGGTCCAGTTCTATGGTGAGTCGGTGTGACTGCTTCGGGTCCTTAGGGTTCTTCAGATCGATATGGACAGTATTGTTTGCCGCCCATGACTTTTTTACCGAAAGTCCGGATGTTTCTTTCGGCTGATGCCGTTCCGGCCGCAAGACTTTGGGCACGCCGAGTTGATCCCGAAGGCGCTGGGACGCCTGTGGCGCAGGCAATCCATGAACCGGCGGTTGAACTCCGGACATACTGACCACGATATCGTTATGTATTTTGTCAATGGTGAAGGGAGGCACCGCGTGATCTCCAAAATCTATCGCGATCCTGGCCCGCGAATCGGAATGACCGAGTCTGATTTCTCTGATAGGCTCGCGAGCGACCGAAATTCTGCTCGGCACGTTTCCCAACGATGTGGCGTCAAGATCGAGCACGAGCCTGTACGGCCCTTGAATTACAAATGAAGAGTGTCTGCCCGCCGGACTGTCACACTTGATCGTAATGTGTCTTAGATCCGGAGAAATCTGCACTCCCAGAATCTTCCGATCTGCAGCCGAAACAGAACCGAACCAGGAAACAAGAATCAGGCAGAGAATTCCGAAGATTGCGGCCGGTTTTATTGCGCGCATCGTTTCAACCTTTCTCGGATCTACATCGAATTCCGGTCAACATGCTCGCATATTCATGCTGTTGCCGCGAGACATGCCGTTTCGACAGTAGCACACGTCATTCAGTATGTCAAAATAATTTGTTATCTTGGATAATTGATTCAAGAATATAATGTTATGGATTAATAAAGATCTGGATGCGTGTGCGAGGAAGGCAAGGAGATCGGGGGTGCGGCACGTCCCCGAATCTCCCGAAAGACAGGGCGCAGCTATTTCACTTTGATAGTTCTCATGCTCTCCCAAAGGCCGTGAATATTGCATAACGCAGCGGCGAACAGCGTTCCGGACTTCTTCAACTGAACTCTCGTAACCACCGAGTGATTGGTGTACGCCGGGCCGGTATTGGGACCTTGAACAGAGGCGCCGTGAGCCAGGAATTCATAGTTTCCCAGTTGATAGCAGAACTTGTCTTCGTCGGGTTTGAAATAGAGCTGAATCCAGGCAATGTGATGTTCAGTCGTATTTGGGTGGGCGATGGCCTTGCCCAGAGATACCGCAATATCGAACATTTGATCAGCACCAACTTCCTCGGGACAATCTATGACGGGCACATGTTTTTCCGATACCCAATCTGCCGTCTGAAACAATTCACCGATCTTGCCCATGTTTCCCCTCCTTGATGTATTTGAAGCGCAACACTTGCAGTATACCAGTTGCATACGTGGCGGACAACAACAGGGGATTCGACCATTGGGAAGCGTCCCTCCCGCTGTCGAGCACTGTGCGATGTGATCATTCAGTCGCGCGAGCGAACCATAGTTTCCGTGTCATTGCGAGGAGTGAAACGACGAAGCAATCTCGATATGTAGGGGCGGAGATTGCTTCGCTTCGCCCGCAATGACAGCCTTTTTCCGGCCCCTGCCTGAATGGATATTCTGCGATTCTCCGGATTCCCGTCCCGACAAGTTCCTTTTCTCCCTGGCGTTTTGACTGCGTGTCAGTCGAACACTACATTAATTGTAGGTTGCTGTGGGATTCGGTCGGGAGATCCCTAAAAAAATCTTCCGAATTGAAACCGGAACCGAGAATTCGGTTACATAATGAGTGAGGATGAGAAAAATGGACTCTCAATCGGATTATGAAAATCAGATAAACACACTCGTCGAACAATGGGATTTTCGCATCGCCCAATTGGAAGCCGAGGCCAGGTTTGCCGGTCCTGAAAACACCAAGAGATATGAGGAGGAAATAGGCGAATTGATTGCCGATCGCGAAGCAGTACGGCGAGGCTTGGTCAAGGTGGAGTCGTCCGGAGAATTGTGCTCATCGTGTCCTTCCGAAATGATTGAAACATCCGAATCATCGGAGGCGGAATCTTCGGCCGAAGAACCGAAGGACATATCATGGCATTCAGATTTTGACGTGACCAGAACGCCGCGATCCAGATATGGGCGCGAAGTACCCTGAATACCGTGAGTTTTCATTGTGGGAAAAAAATTACTGAGATTTTCTTTACCAGAGTCAATCCCGAATTTCTCTATGAACGGATGGATACCATCCGAAAAAGGGGGTGTGCGGCCTATGAATTCTTTGACCGGGTACGAATTGAAGAACCTCATGGGGAAGTGTGGGCAGGCCTGTGTTTCGATCTATATGCCCACCCACAAGGCCGGACCGGAAACGCAGCAAGACCCGATACGCCTCAAGAATCTAACCAAACAGGCCGAAGAATCGCTCACGCGCAAGGGTCTGCGGTTACCCGAGGCGAAGACGTTTCTCCAGCCTGCACAAGAACTGATCCAGGACGGATTGTTCTGGTCCTACCAGAGTGATGGTCTTGCGGTGTTTATCTCCTCCGAAAACACCGCGGTGCACCGACTGCCCTGCAGTTTTGAAGAACTTGTTGTTGTGGCAGATCGTTTTCACCTGAAACCTATGCTCCCGCTGTTCAGTGGCAATGGTCGGTTCTACATTCTTGCAGTGAGCCAAAAGGAAGTCCGGCTGATGGAGGGAACTCGCTTCAATATCAAAGAGGTGAAACTTGAAGGCGTACCGGAGAACATCGCCCAAGTCTTGCAGTACGATGTCTTCGGCAAACAGCTCCAGTGGCATGCTTCGAAAGGAGGCGCGGGAAAACGCACCGGAGTATTTCAGGGGCACGGCGCGCTGGAGTCGGATGCTAAAGACAATATTCTTCGTTTTTTGCGTGAAGTGGACAAAGGTCTCCGCAAGGTCATCGGTAAGGAAACCTCTCCCCTGGTGATGGCCTGCGTAGAGTATGTGCAGCCCATTTACAAGGAGGCAAACACGTACCCATATCTGCTGGATAAGGGCATAAACGGCAATCCCGAAGGCTTGAGTCCCCAGGAACTTCACGCTGCAGCATGGAACATCGTGGGGCCCCATTTCCAAAAGGCTCAGGATGACTCTGTGGCCCGATATTATGACCTGGCGGGAACTGGTAGAACCTCCAAAGAACTCCAGAAAGTCATCGATGCTGCGTACAACGGAAGAGTGGAGGTTCTGTTCGTAGCACTCGGTATTCAGCGTTGGGGAACGTTCGATTCTGAAACGGGAACCGTTCGACTACACGGCGAGCAGGAATCCGGTGACGAGGATCTCCTGGACTTCGCCGCCATTCAAACTTTTCTCAATGGTGGAAAGGTCTATGCCACATTGCCGGAAGATGTTCCGGATGATCGGAACGTCGCAGCAATACTCAGGTACTGATGACCATCCGCCGGCCTCACGCAGATCCGCCCGACAGGAACAGATTCGGAGACGCGCCTGTCCGAGGAGTTTTCCGAATCCGTTCCTCGGGTGGAGTGACGCTGCACCACTTGACCCGCCTGAACTTTCAGATTAATACATAATCCGGTCTGACCGGCTGCGAGCCTAACCCCGGGACCGCGACGCCGGAGAAAGATCGGAACGGGATGCGGGCGAGAGTGTCTGTATTTTCACAATCGAGAGCGAACCGCTAATCCACGAACGTTGTAGCCACAGAGTAACACGGTCCGCCCAAGGGGCGATTCATGCTCTTGGCGACTCACCGATAAGTACAGCGACACAGTTGACATGAAGAAATTCGCAGGCTTGATAATTCGGTCTCTTGCAATCGCGGTGGTCTTCGGCGCCGTCGGTTTGAGCGTAAATATGCTGTCTTCCAAAGCTCTTCCACTGGTTTATGTACCTCCCCCGGAAATGGAGATTTCCGGGGTGAAAGTGCCGCTCGTGAATGAGCACACTGCCCGGACCTATTTTGATGATGGGGAAACGTCTTTCCTGGACACCAGGAAACCGGAAGACTACTCGGAAAGTCACGTGAAAGGATCGTTGTCCCTGTCTCCGGACGACGTAACCGAAGCGTTCCCTGATGTGCAACCCCTTCTGCCGCTCGACAACCGCATCGTTTTGTATTGCTACGGCCCCGAATGCGATATGGCCGAGCGAGTGGCAGGGTTTATGATTTCCATGGGTTACAAGAAGCTTGTCATCATGAGCGCGGGGCTGCGTCCGTGGGAGGCGGCGGGATATCCGGTGGACGGTTCCCGGGCCAGAGAACGGCACCAGAAACAGGGGCATGGTGCGCATGTACAGGACCGTAAGCCCGCCAGAGGTGAAAATTGAAGTATGTGGTGCTCGGTGCAAGATTGCTCATTGGCGCACTTTTTGTCTATGCCAGTATCTACAAGGTATTCGATCCGGCCTCGTTTGCGGGATCCGTGAGGAATTATCTCATCGTTCCCTCTGCCTGGAGCAATCTCATTGCGTTGACTCTCCCGTGGGTGGAACTTGCCGCGGGCATATTTCTCATTCTCGGCATAGAGACTCGCCCTTCTGCTTTGCTCACCACGGGTATGCTCGGAATGTTTCTCGGCGCAATCGTGTACGCGTACAGCATAGGGCTGGATATCGACTGTGGGTGTTTCGGTTCGGCCGCCGGTTCCTCGGGCCGTATCGGTTTGCTCACCATTGCACGAGATTCTTCGCTTTTCCTTGCATCTGCTTTTGTTCTCCTCATGGATCGCGGCGATTTCAGCATATCCGCAATTCTCGGCAGCAGATTCCGATTGTTGAATGCTTGAAAAGAATGGCCTACTATAAAACTCTTTTCGTTTTATTATCAAAATCCGGAGAAGGGCAGGAAATGAGAAGGATCCTGATTGCGGGCATGCTGCTCATGGTTGCGGTTGTTGCGGTTTGGCCTGTCGGGGCACACGATACGGATGCACGAGATCCGAGCCTGGAACGCCTGAAGGACAAGTCCCCGGAGGTGAGGGCGGCAGCGGCAAAGTCACTGGGTTCGCAATGAGTGAAATCCGAGGGAGCGGTCGCTCCTCTGATAAGAGCGCTCAGAGATTCGGAATGGAAGGTGCGCATATCTGCGGCTGAAGCCCTTGGCAATTATCGGGCCTTCGCGAAGAGGATCGTGCCAGTGCTGCTTCTGAGTCTCAGAGACGACAACGTCGGAGTATCGCACTCGTCCATCGCTGCACTGGGGAAACTGGGTCGAGATTCTGCCGAAGCAGCCGTCTCCCTCCAGGAGTTGCTGGCCGACCCGGATCCAACCACGCGGGCGAGAGCCGCCGCTGCATTGGTGCATTTCGGCAAAGCGGACGAGTCTGCGATAGGTCCTCTCCTTACGGCCTTGAACAGCGATGCTGCAAATGCGAGATCTGCGGCTCCTGCGCTCGAGCAATTGGCTCGGAAATTTCCCGACAAGATGGCAGAGGCACTCCGTGAGGCTGTGGACCAGGATCAGGACCCGCTGAAACCGAACTTTTTCCAGTTCATTCGTAATGCAAAGCTGCAAAATGACGGTTTGTTCCTTGGTCTTGCCCGAGCCTATGATAGAGGCATCGGTAAGAACCGCGGGGCTGTGTTGAGTACGCTCGTGGAAACGGACAAGACAGGAGACAGGGCCCTGCTCATCCTCAAGAAAGCCTTCGAAGACCCGGATCCCGCGGTGCGCAGGGCGGCAATTGCCTCAGCCTCCCGGCTGGCCGCCCGGCTGGAGCTGTTCAAGCCCCAACTGCTTGCAGCACTAAATGACGAAGTCCTTGATAATCGGATAGTTGCCGTTCAAGCGGTGAAACAACTCGCACAGAGACTACCGGAAGCGCTCCCCAAGATGGTGGTCCTTTCAGGTGATCCGGATCTGGCTGTCCGGGGCTCCGCTTTAGCCGCGCTGGGATTCTTTCCCAATGATTTCGATGCGGTAATAGGGATTCTCCAGGCAAATATGGAAGACCCGGAAATCGCAATTCGAACCGCTTGCCTGGAATCGTTAAGTCGCCTCGCGGCCTTTCGTCCCACCGCTGTTGTGCCCATACTGGAGCGGGCGTATGCCTCGGAGACGTACCCGAGTAACAGGCAGACAATAGCTGTCAATCTCTACAGGTTCGGTGGCAAAATGACCGAGGAGATGGCATCTTTCGAGGCGACCGGTTCCAAACGGCTTCGTCCGGGTGAAGAAATCGGCGGCTTTCGCTGATGTTTTTCCGGGAACCTTGTATTGGCGAGAGTTTTCAGTCACGGGGAGCAACCATCGGTTCCGTGTCATTGAGAAGAGGGAAACGACGAAGCAATCTCCATATTTGAGGACGGCGATGGTTTCGCTTCGCTCGTAATAAAAAGGACGACCCGTCGCCGGGTCGTCCTTGTAATATCGAACCACGAAGGTTTGACTAATGAGGAATTTCTACGCTCTGTTCCTTTACTGAAAGCGCCACCTTGTAGAGAATGGTCAGGATCAGGATACCGAGCGCCCACACGCCGAGAGTGATCGACACTTCGGGTGCGGTAGGATGATATTCGGTTATGGTTTCCAGGGGAGACGGCGTGTAACCGGTGATCACCAGGATGCCGCCCTTCTCTATCCACAACGCTATGAAAGCCGCTGCGCAGGCTATCGGCAACGTTTTCTCGTTGTTCCTGGTCTTGGGATTGATCAGCAGGCCGATCGCAACGAACGCCAGGATGGCTGACGTCCACATCCACGGCTGGAGATTGCCGTGCCCGTGGAGGCCCCAGAATATGTAGTTGAAATGACTCATATGCTCGGGTATCTGGCTGTAATATACGGTAAACAGCTCGCACAGCACGAAGAATACGCTGATGATCATTGCGTACGTCACGATTTTCGCGAGGGTCTGGATTGCCTCCCAGCCTGCATCGAACTTTGTGTATTTTCTCAAGAACATGCAGAAGAGAATCAGCAACGCGGGACCTGACGCAAACGCCGAACCCAGGAATCGGGGAGCCATGACAGCGGTGAGCCAGAAGCCTCGTCCGGGAAGTCCTGCGTACAGGAACGCCGTCACCGTATGGATGCTCACTGCCCAGGGTATGGAGATGTAAATCAACGGTTTCACCCATCGTGGAGGCGGAGCACCCTTGCGCTCGGCTGCCAGCACTGTCCAGCCGATCACGATGTTCAGGAACAGATAGCCGTTCAACACGACCATGTCCCAAAACAAGACTGAATTCGGCGTGGGATGCAGCAACACATTGAAGGCCCGCGACGGCTGCCCGAGATCCACAATGATGAACGAAAGACACATGGTGACGGATGCAACTGCGAGAAACTCACCCAGGAGGGTGATCTTCCCGAATACTTTATAGTTGTGCAGGTAATACGGTAATACCAGCATGACCGCAGAGGCTGCCACACCGACGAGGAACGTGAACTGGCCAATGTAAAGCCCCCAGGACACATCCCTGCTCATTCCCGTTATGCCCAATCCGTAGCCTAATTGCTTCAGGTAGTTCAAGAAGCCGATCGCGAGTATGATCAGCAGGACAGCAACCCACCCGAAGTAGCTTCGATTTCCAGTTAATGCCTTTTCAAGCATGACAACCTCACAATATGTAATAAACCTGGGGGTTTGTTCCTAACTGGGGTTTGCGCCGAATTGTGGGATTCTTGCGCAACAGTTCCCTCACCTCGGAATTGGGGTCTTCCATATCGCCGAACACAAGCCCCTTGTCCTTGCACGCTTCTACGCACGCAGGCTTGAGCCCTTTGGAAAGACGCTCGAAGCAAAAATTGCATTTTTCCACGACGCCGCGGCACCTGGTGGGAAACTCCCGATTCAGTTCCGTCTTGATAAACGGCCTGGGGTCTCGCCAGTTGAGGCTTCGAGCGCCGTACGGGCACGCTGCCATGCAGAATCTGCATCCGATGCAACGATGGTAGTCCATCATGACTATCCCGTCTTCGCGACGGAAGGTAGCTTTGACCGGACACACCCTGACGCAGGGAGGATTGTCGCAATGATTGCAAAGGACCGGAAAAGGCAATCCCTTGAGAGAGTCTTTGATATAGTCTTCTGCGTATTTGTTTTCCTCTCCGGGAAAGGCATGGTCGTAGGCAGTCAACCAGATCCATTTGACTTCGTCTTTAGGATTGTCGAACGTGGGCACGTTGTGGACTCTGTGGCATGCGTCCACACAGTCCTTGCAGTGGTCTTTTGCCTTCAGGCATTTCTTCTGGTCTACGACCATTGCCCATCGTTTCCCCACAAGTGCATTCGGGCCCGGCATGTACTGCGCTTGATTGGATTGCGCGACCGCATCCAGGACGGGCCTGGCTCCGAACCCCAGTACCGAGAGACCGGCGATTTGTAGGAACCGTCTTCGTGTGTTCTCCATCAGTCATTACTCCTTCGGGCCTGTTTCTCCTGAGGGGCAGCCTGCTTCTCCGGAGGGGCAATGTGGCAATCCCAGCATTTTGGCGACGCATCCACGTAATTGTGGCATCTATCGCAAAATTGGTCCTTTTTCACATGGCACTTTGTGCACGTGTTCTGCAGGCTCATGTCGAATTTCTTGCCGGTGGAGCTGATATACTCACGTTTCCCATTGCGGACTACCTCGTCTCTCCAGGTATCCAGAAGTTGCATGTGTGATGACTTCATATATGCAATGGGTTCCACACATTGTTTCTCCTGGGTGCCCACTTCCAGTTTCGGCGGAGTGGCAGTCTTGCCCGCGTTGTACAGGACCGGAAACAGAATCAGCGCGAGAAAGATGATAATCCCTATGATTATTTTTCCTGCGTTATACATCAATCATCCTCCTCTTTCAGGGGCTCGCCTCTCAGATCCACGGTTCTCTCGTGCTCGCCGGTCATTACCAGCGCATTGGCTACGAGTTCGTGGATCCCTCCTACGGAGACTTCGGGCGCCCAATAGTGGCAGAGGGCGGTCAACGTTGCCCGATCGATTGCGCACATGCATAGCAGCCTGTTGACCCCATGAAGATCGCGCACATGTTGGAGCGCATTTCCACGAGGGAAAGCGCCTCTCATTCTCATGTCCAAATTCTCGTCGTTGCCCAGACCTGCACCGCCTCCGCAGCAGAACGTCTGTTCTCTAATCGTGTTCTCGGGCATTTCATAGAAATTCTCGCACACGCTCTTGAGCACGTATCTGGGTTCTTCCAGAAGCCCCGCAGCCCTGGCCGGATTGCAGGAATCATGATACGTGGCAATGACTTTGTCGTTTCTGCTGGGGTCGAGCTTCAGCTTGCCGTGCTTGATCAGGTCGGCCGTAAATTCGGTTATGTGAACCATCTTGGAGTTCTTGGAATTCTCGAATTTGGTGCCGGTAAAGGGCGATACGGGAGCTTCCAGGAAATCCGCGGGACCGTTCATGGTTTCCATGTACTGGTGAATAACACGCCACATGTGGCCGCATTCGCCGCCGAGAATCCATTTGACTCCCAGGCGCTTAGCCTCCGCGTATATCTTCGCGTTCAGTCTCTTGATCATTTCGTGGGAGGTGAACAGACCGAAGTTTCCACCCTCGGAGGCATAGGTGCTCCATGTGTAATCAAGCCCCAGTTCATGGAACAACATGAGGTAGCCCATACACGTGTACGTGCCCGGATCTGCGAAGTAGTCTCCTGAAGGCGTGACAAACAGGATTTCCGCACCCTTCTTGTTAATGGGCAGATTTACCTTGACTCCGGTAATGTCCTCTATGTCGTCCACCATGAACTCCCACATGTCTTTTACACCGTGGGGAGGAATACCAAGGTGGTTACCGGTCCTGAAGCAGTTTGCGGCAGGTTCCAGAATCCAGTTGATGGTGATGCCCACGAGCGTCAGCAGTTCCCGGGCCATCATCGTGATTTCAGCGGTATCTATCCCGTACGGGCAAAACACCGAGCACCGCCTGCATTCCGTGCACTGGAAGAAGTAGTAGAACCACTCCTTGAGCACGTCGATTGTCAACGATCGGGATCCAGCGACCTTTCCCAGCAACTTGCCGATGATGGTGAAATCATTTCTGTACACCGATCGGAGCAGTTCGGCCCGGAGTACCGGCATGTTCTTGGGATCGCCGGAACCAATGAAGAAATGGCACTTGTCCATGCAAGCGCCGCATCTCACGCACGTATCCATGAACAGCCTGAAAGAACGGTATTTCTCCAGCCGCTCCTTGAAACCCTTGAGGATTATTTCATGCCAGTTGTCTGGGAGCTTCCAATCGTCGTCGGTGGGGTTCCACTCTCTGGGATTGGGGATTCCGAGTCGTACCAGGTTCTTGGGTGCGGCGGGGTAGCTGTACGTTCCCTCGCGAAACTTCGCGGGCGTATCCATCCACGCCGTTTCGGGCGGTCTGTTCAGATCTATTCCTAAAAGGTCTTCCGGTTTGGGAAGGTTGTGCAGTTCCATATCTACTCCTTGTCAACCGGGATTCCGGCCTCTTTCATCTTATCCCTGAATTCATTTTCATACTCTTCGTACGTATGCGTCTTCACCGGATAATTCCACGGATTGACGTATCGCTCCATGCGGTTGTTATTCAGCATATTTCTGGTAGGACTGAGAAAAACGCCGGCTGCGTGCATCAATTTGCTGAACGGGAAATATGCCAGGAGCACGCTCACGAGGAAAATGTGGACGAAAAAGATCGGGCCCACTCCCGCCGGGAGCACCGGATGCAGAGTAACCAGTCCCATCGTCAACTGCTTCACGCTCAGCAGATCCACTTTCCAAACGTTTCTCATGAGCACGCCGCTGATTCCTATACCCAGAATGAGGAACAGCGGAAAGTAATCCGCGGGAAGCGAAATGTATCGAAGCTGGGGGAGCGCCACTCTCCGGAGGAAGAGATAGGTGACTGCCGCAAGAAACGCTAGATCCGACAAGAAGAGCGTGGGAATGAGTATCTGGAAAAAACCGTCCACTGACGAAAGAATTTCCACAAAAGACGGCACAGGTTCGATGAAAAATCTCATGTGCCTCACCACGATGGTGAGAAACGAATAATGGAATAATATGCCTCCCAGCCAGAGCCATTTGGCCGAAATGTACGTAACCTTGGGACCGGCCCATAGCTGAGCTTTCGTGTTCCTGAAGAGCGAACGGAACAGGAGCACTTCCAGTGCCATTCGTCCGATCAGTCCCCAGATGTTGTAGGGGCTTTCAAGATTGTCGGCCTTGATCCACGGCAGCGATTTGCCTTGGCCGCAGGTTGTGGGAATGCGAAACGGAACCGGTATCCTTGCCCATTGCACTACGCGAAGCACAACCCCGATCACAAACACGGCGAACGCTGCATAAGGGATGTAAACTCCGAAGAGAGTTTGCAGGCCTACCGATCCCGACCCCAGCAGGGAAACCAGCGCAAGGACTATCACTGCGAATAGGGATGCGAATAGGGAAAACCATGAGTTCATCTGCCATCACCTCGATTTATGTTACACTATTGTCGTCGCTTTCCTCGGGATCCATCCATTCAGAAGGCATCCCGTACTTACGGCAAGCTCGCTCCAGAATCCTGGAGGTTCTGTCCCGGATCTCGGTGGCTCTAATATCGAAAATTGTTTCCCGGCATTGCATGTAAATGCTAAAGGCTAGGAGCGACAGCTTATCGATTTTTGACTCGAAAGTCAACAACTGCTCAAAATGCAGGCCGCTCTGAATCTCCTTTGCCACCACTTCCCTGACCGCATGCTTCAAAAGGAATACAAACCCCACGGCTGCGGCCGGAGAAAAACTCTGAACAGCTCTGATCCTTACGATCTTGTCCAATGACGCTATGAAAGGGGGCGTTTGCCCGTCGTCCTCTTTCAACAACCAATCGTAAATCTCTGCTATTCCCGATTCGATTGAGGATCCGACCGGATTAGCGAATCTATCCGCTTTGCGAACCAAGAACTTTTTTGTTTCATGCGGATACGTACTGAGTATCAGGTCCAGCCACCTTTTCAGGATGGCCTCTTTTTCCCGCGCCAGAATTTTCCACAACATGTTAAATGATGATCACCTTTGCGTTTAACCTCCCGGAAAGACGTCATTGTATCTCTGCCGTCGAGGCTTATTCCCGTCCAGCCCGTGCATCCTGAACGACGGTCAACACCTTACCATCCGCGGGATGAAGTCTTGTCAAGCGCGTGACTTTCGATCTTCGGGTCCTACAATTCAATTCGCGGGCGTTGTCCTGCCGCTGCTCGACGAAGTGGCCGCTGAATAAATTGTTTGTCCCTTATTGTATGCTGACCGTATAAGGTTAGCGCTCGGACGGCACGAATTTCAAAGTTAAATCGATAACATCGCCGAACGCGGTTGTCAAGAAATTTCAGGAAGGTCCGCCTTTTTTGACCCGGACGTTACTGCTGAATACGGGGACATTAAGGAAATGACGGTCTCCTGGAATTGTTCGCTGTCGGGGTTGCCATGTTCAATCCGCGCAGTACGAGTTCCGGGATGTGGCTCATTCCGCGGCTGGAGGCTGGGCGGCTTCTTCGGGTTAGTCCCGGATTTTTTTTGGAAAACCCTGTATACTTATTCGTTACGGTAGTGCGCACTACGCGGCGCTCGTCGCCGGCAGGTTCACAGGTCGGTCCGGCAGAGAAACAAAGGAACGCTCATGATACAGTTCAATGGAATAAATCACCTTGCCATGGTGACCCCGGATATGGATGAGACGATCCGGTTCTGGAGGGATCTTCTAGGTTTGAGACTGGTCGCAGGGCTGGGCAATCCCGGTTACAGACATTATTTCTTCGAAATTTCCAAGTACGACATGATCGCTTTTTTCGAATGGACGGGTGTCGAACCCTTGGCGGAAAAAGATCACGGTGCCCCGGTCAAGGGATCCATCGCGTTCGACCATGTTTCCTTCGGCGTGGACACGCTCGATTCGCTGTGGGAGCTGAAAGACAAGCTGGAGGCTGCTGGTTTCTGGGCATCGGAAGTGGTGGATCACGGCTTCATCTATTCCCTGTATTCATTCGATCCCCACAATATTCCCCTGGAATTCAGCTTCAACGTCGCCGGAGCCGAGATCCGCTCCAATCCGGTCATGGCTGATTCGAACCCCTCCACGATTACCCGGGAAGGTCCTGAGCCGCACCCCGGCAGGTGGCCGGAAGTCACGAACGAAACACCCGAAGAAGAACGCAGAATCTATCCCGGAGCGGGCAGCGAGTTGTTTCACGGCCTCGCGAGACGTGCCGTCGACAAACAGGAATGAAGAATTCGGACAGAATACGGAATCATTCAGTATCACAGCGCAACCAGCGTTTCCGTGTCATTGCGAGGAGCGACGCGACGAAGCAATCTCATACCAATGCGCTTTCAAAAGAGTAACATTGAAGGGCTGGTTCACGGCCTGTCCTGCCGGATCTCCTCCGCTACGAACGGAGCGGCCTGACTTCGCTTCGGAGACCCGCCAGGACAGGCTTCATCCATCGTCACTTGTCTG
>DATHCX010000224.1:0-8267 GCA_035319325.1 Desulfomonilaceae bacterium | reverse complement strand
GTGGAATCCGAGCCGTCAACCATAGCCTGCACTGAGGTAGGCTTGCCTTTCTTTATCCTGCTGCTGAAATCCCAGGGTATCACGAGCCCCACACTGATGACGTTCTGGTCTATTGATCTCACCATGGGCTGTCTGGAGTCCGTGCGGTACGTCAGCGTGAAGTATCCGGAACTCGTGAGCCGATCCACAAGATCGCGGGACAAGGGGCTGCCGTCCTGATCCCAGACTGCGAGGGGGATGTTGTCCACATCCAGAGAAAGCGCAAATCCGAACAGGAACATGAGCAAAACAGGAATGCCCAGGGCCAGGTACAAGGACCGCGAGTCCCGGATGATCTGTCTGGCTTCCTTTCGTGCCACAGCAAAGGTGCGATAGATGTTCATGCCTGATGTTCGGCTCTCTTAGTGTGCACCGCAGATTTGAGCCCTACGGTATAACGCCGGGCAGAGAAAAACGGGGAAACACATGTTCATCAAAGGTTGTTGCGGTCTCTTGCCGTCAACGTCACGAACACGTCTTCGAGACTCGGCGTGATGATCTCCATTCTGGAGATGGTTATTCCCTCATGGATCAGTTTTTCTCGGGCTACTGCCATAGCGGCTCCCGGATCGTGCACCACTATGTGGAGCAGATTGCCGAACACCGCCACTTCACTGAACACCTTCTCTGCGCCGAGAAGCTCTGCCGCTTCCATGAGGCGGCTACATTCGATTTCCAGGACCGACTCCTTCATCCAGTCCTTCTTCAGCTCATTGGGCGTTCCCAGCGCGATGATCCTTCCCTTGCTCATAAGGGCCAGACGATTGCAATACTCGGCTTCTTCCATGTAATGGGTGGTAACGAACACTGTCACCCCTTTGCGAGCCATTTCGTGAATGAGATCCCAAAAGCTCCTGCGAGAAAGCGGATCCACCCCCGAAGTGGGCTCGTCAAGGAAAACGACGGGTGGTTCGTGCAGCACCGCGCACCCCAGTGCAAGCCGCTGTTTCCAACCGAGGGCCAACTCGCGGGTGATCGTGTCCCTCTTATCGGAAAGCCCGGCCATGTCCAAAACCCATGCGTCCCTTTCCGCCTTTCTGCCTGGTTCTATCCCGTACACGCCACCGAAAAAGTCCAGATTCTCCTGAACCGTCAAATCTTCATACAAAGAGAATCTCTGGGACATGTACCCGATATTATTCTTTATGTCCTCATACTGCGTGGACACGTCCCAGCCCGAGACGCGTCCGGTTCCGGACGTGGGAGTCAGCAATCCGCACAGAATCTTTATGGTGGTGGTTTTCCCCGCACCGTTCGGTCCCAGAAATCCGAAAATTTCACCTTTTTCCACCTGGAAATGTACGTGGTCCACAGCAACGAACGTTCCGAAAACCTTTGTGAGGTTCTCGGCAAAAACCGCTATTTCCGTACCTTTTTCAGCCAAACCGAGTCCTCGCGTCCGGGATGTCTCACCGGGGGATGAGCGACAAGAAGGCGTCTTCCATTGCGGGAGAAATCTGTTTCAATGAGTGCACATCAATGTCATTGTTCCGAAGGATCTCCTCAATGGTGTCAGCATCGGAGGAATTCCGGATCCTGACGTGGAGGCCGTCGCCGAATACATTGACGTCCAGGACGCCGGGAATGCCGGACACCAGTGTCCGGGTCCGGTACAAATCGGATGTCAGCAGTTCCAGCATGACGCCTTCCACCATATCCTTGAGCGCCTGGGGCTCTCCCATGCGGATCATGGATCCCCGGTGCATCAGGCCCACGCGGTGCGTGCGTTCCGCCTCATCGAGATATGCGGTAGTCACCAGGACGGAGATTCCTTCCTTGAGAAGATCATAGAGTATTCTCCAGAAGTCGCGACGGGATACCGGGTCGACCCCGTTTGTAGGCTCGTCCAGCAACAGGAGCCTGGGTTCGTGTATCAAGGCGCAGGCAAGTCCTAACTTCTGTTTCATTCCGCCTGACAAGGCTCCTGCAAGCCTGTCCTGGAATGGGCCCAGCCTGCTGAATCCGAACAAACGTGCGATTCGAGCAGGCCGCTCCTTTTTGGGAACGCGAAACAGATCGGCATAAAATTGGAGATTTTCCATCACCGTAAGATCGGCGTACAGGCCGAAACGCTGGGGCATATACGCGATGTGCTCTTTGATTCCTTCGGGGTCGTCCCTGACGGAGATGCCATCCACCCACGCATCACCTGCCGTAGGCTCAAGGATTCCCGCGAGCATTCTCATGGTGGTGGTTTTTCCCGCGCCGTCCGGTCCCACAATGCCGAAAAGCTCACCGCGTACTACTTCCAGATTCAAGTTGCTAACTGCGTGAATCGCGCCGAAATCACGGCAGAGGTTTTTCGTGAGGATTACGGGACCGTTCGCATTGGGCTCAGGACGTCGGGCGGTCACGTTTAGCAGCCCCCCCTGTTTTCCCGGGTTCTCCATCAGTGAGAATATATCCTTCCGCGGGCATGCCTATTTTCAGTTCCTGATGGAGATTCGGGATGGTTATCTTGACACGATAGACCTGCTTGACCCGCTCTTCCTTGGTCTGGACGTTCTTGGGAGTGAACTCGGCCCGGGAAGCAATGAACGTGACTTTGCCCGTATACGTTTTGCCGGGATACGTATCGGTGGTAACGTGAGCATTCTGCCCGAGCTTCACCAGGCCGAGCTTGTCCTCGCCGATGTATCCCTTGAGCCATACCTCGTCGACCGCTGCCACCGTGGTCACCGTGGCCCCGGGAAGCACCACCTCGCCCACTTCATTGGATTTGACCAGGACCACTCCGGAAACAGGGGTGTCAAGCGTGGAATGCGCTATGTCGAGATTGATTCTCTTGAGATCCCATTCCGCCCTCTGAAGGCGTGCCCGTGCTGCACGGATTTGCTGCTCTCTCGGGCCTTTTTCGAGTTCCTGAAGACGCTGTGTAGTGTTGTTGTAGTCTTCTGTCGCAACTTTCAAGGCTGTAGCCTTAGTATCGAAGGCGGAGGCGGATATCGCTCCCTGGTTGTACAGCGGCAAGTAACGGTCGTACTCGTCCTTGGCGTTTTTCAGTCTGCTTTCCGCGGCTTTTGCCAGGGCCCTGGCTGCCTCGATCTCTTCAATTCGGCTTCCTTCTTCCAATTCATCCAGTAGTGCACGCAGGTTCGCAATATCCGATTCCGCGGCTCCTCGTTGAGCTACAAGGGTGTCCGTATCGAGGGTAGCGATAACCTGTCCCTTTTTGATGCGATCTCCCTCTTCAATGGGGAGGCTGTCAATCTGGCCTGCTATTCTAAAAGACAGGTCCACTTCTGTGGCTTCGATGTTGCCACTCACAAAAACCTTGTGGTTCCCGTCCGTTGTATTTCTGAAATAGAACCATGACACAACAGCGACAAGAACGGCTAATACCGCTACCACCGGTATAAGCTTTTTTTTCATGGTGAATCCCCGGAACTCGAGCATGAATCTTCTCGGTTGTATCAGAAGGAGCTGTTCGCAGCAAGCAATACACCCCTCATACGGATTCGCTTCTTTACAGGTAACTCGATTCCGGACACGGGCTGCGGGCACTCCTTCGCTGCGGACGACACGGAGCCGTCTCATAACTTCGCTCAGGAGAGCCCCCAGCCCTGCAATCTCATAAATCTTATGGCGAATGCGTATCACATGAATGTGCGTTCACAGCAGCAGGGATTGAGGAACGTTCCTTGTGAAAACGATGCGCAGAGCCGACAGAAGTTCTCTGACGGCCGTTTTTCAAGGAGGCAGCGCGAAGCATGCAAAAAGACTGGGTTTTATTGGTATTTGGGGTATAAAAAGTCAAGGAGATCCCTTTGTTATTTTCGCGAGGCTGAAAGCCACCGTTTCCTACCGTAACTCAAAGGTTAATCAAACATGGAATAAATCCATGCTTCACCGCTGTTGTCTCTGATTATTCATTCTATGATTTAGAAATTGACAACCCGATTTTGTTATGGTATCCACGGCCCGTGCAATGTAGTGTGAGGGTTTAGGTTTAGGAGTGTTAAGTGTTCGGAAAAGTGATTCAACTGAAGAAAAGTCTCTCTGGGGGAGCTAGGGGGGGCGAACTTCCATCCGAGATAACACGCCAATTTAATTCGGAAGTTCTGGAGAAAGGCCTCCGTCTGGCAGAAGGCTCGCGAATTTCACATATTAACTTCGGAAGAGAATCCTATTTCGGGCTTGTCACGGATTCCTCCGGGAAGGGAGTCAATGTTCACATTTCACTTGACCCGGAGTCCAAAACCCTTAGCCGAGCAACCTGCGGTTGTTTTCGGTCCAGTACGCGTACGTATTGTCACCACATAGTTTCGTTTGTGAGATACATCCTCAGGCCCGACCCGGAAACCGGGAGGCTGCGCACCCTGGGAGAGGATTTTCAGGACAGTTTCTGGCACGAGATCAGTTGGTTCGGGTACAAGAATTTCGGCGATTCCGTTCTCGGATTTAAGTCCCAGGTGAATCACGGTGAAGGAGGTTTGCGGATCGTTTTTTCCGATAGGAACCAGAGTGAAATACTCGCTTTTATGCCGGGAGAGCGGCTCGTAGACGAATTTCTCCACGAATTTTTTGATATTATCCGCAAAGACATCGATTCCACGATCTTCAGGAGAATGTACGGTCGCAAGTTGAAAGATCCCAACGTGCCTTCTCTCAGACGTCGACCCTGGCAGTACTCTTCATCGGAGGAGGAAATAAACAGGCGGGGAGTGAAATCGGTTCGTCAGCACCTGGAAGACAGTGTATGGTACAGGATCGCCAAAGTAGGATTTATCGTTTCCGGCCGCGATGGTGGAACCTTCCATTTCCGGTTTCTGGAACACAAGCAGGAACTCAATGTGGAAGCCCTCGATGAGGAAGAATCGGTCATTCTGCGGCTTACTCCTCCCAGGACCCTCATAGGAACGCTCATCGAAATGGGGGAAAAGAAGGGAGCCATCGGTGACGATCTGCTGATACAGCCGTTGCCTCTCAAGGCAGGGTACCGCATCGAACTTACCGAATCGTCGGCTCTCGAAGTTACCCCCGTAATTGAGAATCCGGATCCGGACGCGGCCCCGTCCGATGCTTATCTGGACCGCACTCTCCTGGATCACCAGCTTTTCGGCGGGTACTATTTTTTTCCGGACTGGGGGTTTCTCAAGATTGCTGCAAACGTCGGCGGCCTGCCTGCAGATTATTTTTCGCCTCAAAAGAAAATTCGCGTCCCGCCGGAAGATATTGCGAGTTTCTTGCGCGAGTGCGGTGACGCTCTCAAGTCCGAAGCCGGCATATTCGTGGACCCCGCTTTGCTGAACCACGAGACGGTAGAAAAATACGAGAGAATTACCGTAGAGCACAAGGAACTCAGCGAAGAAGGGGTAGAGCTCAATATTCAATACGATTTCGGGAGCTTTCAGTTGTCTTTTCAAGATATTTTTTCTGCGAGGAAAGGCAACAAGCGGTTTTTGGTCATGGGTGAGAAATGGGTGGACACCCGGTCCGCCGAGTTTGCATGGATGGACGGGCTGGATGTGCAGGCCTTTCCAGAAGGCAACACGATCAGGATCAGTCGTACGGAATATTTGAAATTTCTGGCATTTCACGACCGTCTCGAAAAGCGTTTTTCTTCACAGAAAGTCCAGGACTGGTTTCAGGAATTGGAATCCCTCAAACCTCCCGGGCGATTACCTTCCGTGAAGGCCATGAAAGGCAAGCTCCGGGGATACCAGAAGAACGGCTTAGGCTGGCTCTGGTTCCTCTATGAGAATCGTTTTTCCGGACTGTTGTGCGACGACATGGGGCTGGGCAAAACGCATCAGATCATGGCGCTTATGACAGGCATTATGCAAGCCAAAATGAAGCGTCAGGACGGGATGCGTTTTCTCGTGGTTTGCCCGACCACAGTGTTGAGCCACTGGAAAGACAAGGTCATGGAATACTGCCCGTATCTGGATCCGTACGTATATCACGGAACGGATCGGTCTTTTCGGGAAGGCTTTGAAGAGCATCTCTTGATAATCACGTCGTACGGAATAGCGCTCCGGGACGTGGAAATGCTGTCAGAGCATCGCTTCGAGCTGATGGTGCTGGACGAAATTCAGGCAATAAAGAATAAATCCACGAAAACGTACGCCGCGATTCAGACCCTGGAAGCGGTGTGCACCGTGGGACTTACAGGCACACCCATCGAAAACAGCGTCATGGATCTGAAATCCATGTTCGACATCATTTTACCCGGCTACCTCATGTCAGACTCCCTGTTCGAGAACAATTTCCGTGTACCCATCGAGGAAGGAACCGATCGGCCCACACGGGAAAAGCTCTCCCGGTTGATCCAGCCGTTTACCTTGAGGCGCAAAAAAGAACAGGTTCTCAAAGAATTGCCGCCGAAGATAGAAGACATCCGCCGCTGCTCCATGAGTGAAGATCAAATTCGCTTTTACCGCGACGTGGTGGAGAACCAGGGAAGGGATTTGGTCCAGACTCTGAAGGATGTGGACCAGAAAGTCCCCTATATGCACGTCTTTGCAATCCTAAATTATCTCAAGCAGATCTGCGATCATCCGGCGCTCCTGGAAGGCGAGAACAGGGATTACGGCAAATATTCGTCCGGAAAGTGGGATCTTTTCGTGGAACTGTTGGACGAAAGCCTCGGTTCCGGCCAAAAAGTAGTGGTATTCAGTCAGTACGTAAAAATGCTGGAGCTCATTGAATCGTATCTCCGCCACCGCGGTTTGGACTTCGCCACCATAAAAGGACACACGAGAAATCGGGCCGAAGCAGTGAAACGCTTCAACACGGACCCGAACTGCATGGTGTTCAGCGCGTCTCTCCGGGCTTCCGGACTGGGTATAGATCTGACGGGGGGATCTGTCGTAATTCATTACGACAGATGGTGGAATTCGGCACGTGAAGAGCAGGCCACCGACCGAGTTCACCGCATCGGGCAGCACCGCGGGGTCCAGGTCTTCAAGTTGATAACGGAAAACACCCTGGAAGAGAAAATCGACACGATCATCTCGAAAAAGAGAAGGCTGATGGACTCAATCGTGAAGCAAGACGATAAGACGCTGTTAAAGCATTTTTCCAGGGAAGACCTCATAGAACTGATCTCGTTTTAGTCGTTCTCGATTTGACCTCTCAAAGCCTTGCACCGAGCCATCGCCATACGGAAATCGTTGACATTGGGGCCGAAACCTGTATGGTAGCCTGTCAAGGGCTGAAATTTCTGTTTTGGGGAAGGTATGGGACCGGTATCGAGATTACTTGCAGTGCTGGTTCTTCCGCTGATTGCATCCTGTTCCACCATCGGGGCTGTGGAGAAAAACGGTTCTCTCTCCTGTGGCGGAAACGTGCTGAAGGCAGACCTGCAAACATCATGCGACGGCTCGCGCGTTGCCCGCAAAACGACGTCAGGGCAAATACCCGCTGAGGTCGAGCTCTGCTCTTCAGGGAAAAAATCCGCCGGCTGCTCGTTTTCTTCCGCGACCCGAGAATCGGTTTGCAATGTGACCGATATTCTCAACGGCAAGAAAAATGCCGTCGTTCCGGATCTCGTATTTCCTGTGGATGGCGGCTGCCTCTCGTCGCCGTTCGGCTATCGCAGAGGCATTTTCCACTCTGGACTCGATATTACAGCAGCCAAAGGTGAACCGGTGGCGGCTTGCGCGGAAGGCCGGGTCGTATTTACCGGGAGCAGAAAAGGGTACAGAAGCTACGGCATGACCGTCCTGCTGGATCACGGCCGGGACTGCTACACGCATTATGCTCATTTGAGCCGAATTCTTGTCCGAAAAGGCCAAAAGGTGGCGGCGGGAGACAGGATAGGCTTGGTGGGCAGCACGGGAAGGTCGACAAGTCCGCATCTTCATCTGGAAGTGAAGGTCAGAAACCAGCTTTACAATCCATTGGCCTATTTCCCGCGAAAAGAACTGAAACGAATCGACGTGGCCAAGACTTTTTCCGAAACGCCCATGGGGCCGGTAAGCTCACGCCGGAAGCTGTCTACTCGTCACTGACCTACCTGTCATACGCATTCGCCAAAAGATTTATGAGATTGCAGGGCTGGGGGCTCTCCTGAGTGAAGTGATAAGATGTCTCTGCGTCGTCCGCAGCGAAGGAGTGCCCCCAGACCTGTGCCCGGAATCGAGTTATACCAATGCGCTATCAGACAAGTGACGATGGATGAAGCCTGTCCTGGCGGGTCTCCGAAGCGAAGTCAGGCCGCTCCGTTCGTAGCGGAGGAGATCCGGCAGGACAGGCCGTGAACCAGCCCTTCAATGTTACTCTTT
>DATHCX010000223.1:0-28329 GCA_035319325.1 Desulfomonilaceae bacterium | reverse complement strand
GATTTCAGGATTGGCGAGATGATGGAGTATTTTGATCTGATGAAAGAGGCGTTTCGGTTCCCCGAGCTGTACGATAAAAATAGCAAACCAGTTGAAATTGCAGAGGAGGTTCTTCAGAAAGCCTTCCAAAAGAAAATCGACAAACAGTTTCCGGGGATTGGGGTGAATGTGGATTTCTTCAGCATTCCCCCGCGCAACAGGGACAGGAACACTGTCCGATTTGAAATACACTCCGGTACTCATCCGGACGAAGTCTTCATAGACTCGTACGACATTTCGATAGGTGAAGCGAGAAAGGTTCCCGATGTTGAATACTTCGAGAAATCCATTGAAATATTCAAGCCGTTCGAAGCATATCTTTCAGAAATCAAGAATGAAAGTCTTCTCAATGCATATGATCGCCAGCAGGTTCTTCTCAAATTTGACAAACCGGCCATCATACGCGGGTTTCATTATCTGGACGAAGGCATGGCGCGTTCCATAGGAGGGATCGACTATTGCCTGAAAGCGCCGGCTTGGAATGTAAAACGACTCTGTAAAGGGGTTTTAATTGAATTAGTCCCCGGTCTTTTTGACACGAGTAATCCGGAACACCTCGGCGTACAAGAGGAGACCATGGCATATTTCGACATGTTGTGAGTACGCCAGGACGGACCCGCTGCCCTGTTCCGGAGGAATAATGAAATAAGTAACTGTTAAGCCATGAGAGGTGATCAACCTATGAATAGTTATACATTTTGGCAGCGATGCAGGCCTCGTGGGGATTTCAGGATTGGCGAGATGATGGAGTATTTTGATCTGATGAAAGAGGCGTTTCGGTTCCCCGAGCTGTACGATAAAAATAGCAAACCAGTTGAAATTGCAGAGGATGTTCTTCAGAAAGCCTTCCAAAAAAAAATCGACAAACAGTTTCCGGGGATTGGGGTGAATTTGGATTTTTTCAGCATTCCCCCGCGCAACAGGGACAGGAATACCGTCCGATTTGAAATAGCGACCGGTACTCATCCGGACGAAGTCTTCATAGACTCGTACGACATTTCGATAGGTGAAGCGAGAAAGGTTCCCGATGTTGAATACTTCGAGAAATCCATTGAAATATTCAAGCCGTTCGAAGCGTATCTTTCAGAATTCAAGAACGAAAGTCTTCTCAATGCATATGATCGCCAGCAGGCTCTTCCCAAATTTAACAAACCGGCCATCATACGCGGGTTTCATTATCTGGACGAAGGCATGGCGCGTTCCATAGGAGGGATCGACTATTGCCTGAAAGCGCCGGCTTGGAATGTAAAACGATTCTGTAAAGGGGTTTTAATTGAATTAGTCCCCGGTCTTTTTGACACGAGTAACCCGGAACACCTCGGCGTACAAGAGGAGACCATGGCATATTTCGACATGTTGTGAGTACGCCAGGAGTAACCACTGCCCTGTTCCGGAGGAATAATGAAATACACATTGATAGCAGTTTCCGATTCCGATGCCATGTGGAATGACCGAATGGACGCCTGGTGGAACAACGGTGGAGGGTTGCTCTGGAACCAGCACGGAGGTTTCGGCACTGACTCGTTGGTTCTCAATAACGACCAGGTCGATGCGTTTCTGGAAAAGGCAAAACTGATCGAAGGCTGGAATGCAGTGCCAGGTTCCCCGGAATGGGGCGAGATGGTAAATCCGGTGATAGTCCAGCAGCATACGGAGGCAGACCCTGTCAGCGATGACAACTCCGGCGAGACACGGTCGGCACCGCCGGGTAGCTGCTGCAGCAGCTGTGGCCGTCCTGTGCATGAAGCCCTGCACACGGTATGGGAATGCGGCATGATCGCTGTGCCGCGCACGGAAATGAACCATGTGCTCAATAGCCTGCAGGAGGCGATAGAATTCTGCCAGGGAACAGGACCGAACAATTTCAAGACGTGGGAGGCCGCCCTGTCGGAATTCGTCGCCGCCCTGGCCGGGTCCGCATCCGGGCGTTAAGGTTTTCTTTGCCTTCCCGGCATCCCCAGAAAACGGGCCAGCCACTCAGGGTGCGCAGGCCGCGTACTCCGGGTGCTCCTTCACGAACCGGACAAAATCTCGATAGCTCTCGGGAGTGCCTATATCGAAGAAGGGTCGCTGTTGGCGCAAACCGAACATGCCCCCGGCTTCCACCAGGCGGGGAAAGACTTCCTGTTCCATGCTGAAAGGTTTTGCCGGGAGACTCTCGATAAATTTCTTGGAAAGCACCGATACCCCGGCATTGATTACTCCAGCGCCCAGCCCCTGAGCCTTTTCTTGAAAACCGGTGACCCGGCCTGAATCGTTAACCCCCACCGACCCGTATCGACCGACGTCGTTGACCGGATACAGGGACAAGGTCACCCTCGCGGATTTCTGTTCGTGGAATGCCAGCAAAGGCGCGAGATCGGCATCGAAAAATGTGTCCCCATTCACGAGAAGGGAGGGATCGCCAGCCAGAGATTCGGCCAATTTCACCGCGCCACCCGTACCCAGAGGTTCGGCCTCACGGGAAAATCGAATGTTGAGACGGCCGTCGAAAGCCACTTTGAAGTGATCCTCGATCATGTCGCCCATATATCCCGTCAACAACACAAAATTCCGGACGCCTTTCGCTGCGAGTGAGCGGATGAGTATTTCCAGGAAAGGAATCCCGCAGACCACTGCCATTGGTTTCGGTCTGTCCGCAACCACGGACCTGAGTCTTTCGCCGAAACCTCCGGCCAAAATGAGCGCGGTGACGGGCAGAACGGGATCTGGTGGCGAAAGGGACATGACAATCACATTCCATTCCAGTCGTCTGGAGTCGTCTCACAAAGCGGGGCCGAACATTACCGGATGTCCTGTCCTGCTTTACTCCGGTCTTTTCTGCAAATGCAATCGGGGTTCGCCTCCACGTGTGCCACACAAAACGTGCCGCGCCACACGTCCATCACCAGCAACCCCTGGAGTATCTCGTGCTGTTTGCCAGCGAGTATTTTCAGGGCCTCCGTCACTTCCATGGAGGCCACCGCAGACGCTGCGGAGGATAGTATTCCCACGGTTGCCGCGGTAGGGTGTTGGAGGACCGCCTCAGGATCGGGCCAGATACATCTCAGACACGGCGTTTCCCCGGGAATGATCGTCATGACGTTGCCGCACGTTTCTATGGCTCCTCCAAAGACATACGGGATGCCGCGTGCCAATATCGCGTCGTTGACGATATATCGTGTCCGTGCATTGTCCAGGGCATCGACTACGAGGTCCACATCGTCGATCAGCCGTTCGATATTCTCCGCAACGATGGCCGCGTGAACCGCTTCTACCTCGACATGCGAATTTGCGGCTCTGAGGCGTTCTGCCGCAGCCTGCGCTTTGGAAATCTCTCTTACGGTATCCCTTTCGTCATAGAGGATCTGTCTGTGGAGGTTATGCAATTCCGGCGAATCCACGTCGGCGATTCTCAGGAATTTCACCCCTGCTCTGGCCAGAAGCATCGCAGCCGTTGACCCCAGGGCGCCCAGACCGGCCACCAGGACTCGGGATTTTTCGATGTTCCGTTGACCGTCCTCTCCGATTACCTTGAGGAGAATGTGACGACTGTATCGCGGGACTGGCACTTCCATGGGATACTCCGCGAAATACTGTGCGCTGCAACCCGCTGTCCTGGGGGGACTGCCGGGTTACCTGCAAGAAACCGATTGTATTATAGCGCATTCGATACTCCTCAGGTATGATTGAATGGCGTAAAAAAAACGGTGAACCCGATCGGCAAGTGCAGTCAAGGCGAGTGTCACTCGCGAAGGGATCGTTTCGTGCCCGTAGTCGATGATATCCGACGAGTGGCGGCAAAAATAGCGTGCGCAGCGCCTCCGGGACCCGGAGCCTGCCGGGGCTGGGGCTACCGCCATCTTGAGGCTATCAGGCGGCATTGCTTGGGGCCGTGGCTGTACAAATCATTGAGAATGCATCCCTCGGCGGGTTTGAGCTCTGCACTCGAGGAGTCGCTGCATGAGGATTACCGGGCGTCGGCCGTTACGTGCATGTCCGGAGAAGTGTTCCTCAAACGGCTGTTGGACCGGTTCAATGCCCGCCAGATACCCGTACTGCTCCTCAAAGGGGCGTATCTGGGAACATTCGTATACAAAGATCCGGCTCTGCGTCCCATGAGCGACGTAGACCTTCTCGTCCGTCCTGAGGATTTCGATCGCTCTCGACAGGAACTGGTGGAGTTGGGGTACGGATTCGAGCAGGGTCGCGACGAAGAGTACAGCCGCCTGTGGGAATTGCCCGTTGTCTACACAAAACAGGGCCATCGGTCTCACATCGTGGACCTGCACTCCTCATTGAGATCCATGGATTACTATCTTTTCCCATCCTCAGCCCTGTGGAATGACGCAGTATCAGGAGAACTTCATGGGAGAAAGGTTTTCTATCTCTCTCCTGAAATGAATTTCATTCACCTGTGTGTGCACAATCTGAACCATGCAGATTTATTGCGGGACTGGATCGATCTGCTCCTGTTCCTTGGAACCGTCGGGCCGGACTGGAATCGCTTGCTCGAGCGCGGCCGTCTCGTTGGGGCCCTGCGCCCGTTATTTTGGATCTTTTGCGACCTGAAGGCCCATTGGAATTTTTCTCCCCCTTCTCCGGTGACTTCCCAACTTGCCTCCTACGTGCCCCACCGGCTTGAGGATCGAGTCATACGCCACAGGTTTCGATACGGCTGGCGATTGTATGCAAGACTAAAGTCTCTTGACGGATGGGGATCGAGGCTGCGATACCTGAGGCTGAAGCTCGTCCCGTGGGTTCCGGACGGGAGCGCCTGTCACGAATTGCCGTGGTGGAGCTACCTGAGGGATAGATTAGGACTATTCCTCCATTTCTGGAAACGCTGATTCGCCGGGCAGGCGGCAGATCGCGGCATAAGGGTCCGGCGGTGTCGGGTGTTCGTCAAAGGGAGCAGGTTCAGCGACACAAGCAACGGCTCCGAAGCAATTGCCGCGCCGGGTTCTGTTATTCTTGCGACGGAAACGACAATGTTTTACTCTTCAGATGGAAGAACACGCGTCAGGACGGACCGTGGAAGCAAAAGACCTTATTCGCCAGGTGGGCGAGCGCGAACCGTTGAACCCTTACCAGGTTGCGGGAATGGTTTCGGTAATCAACGGATCCGGACTGAAATTCGGAGCGGGGACCAGCCTTGAGGTGGTCGCACTGAATACGGTCCTCATGGTGCTGGACCGCACCGGTGAAGAGGCATCCTCCTATCTCATCGATATCAAGCAATTCGATTCCAAACTCACCCTGTTTCCCCGGTTTCCCCGGGAGTCCTTGGCCGATCTTGTCTATATGACTTCTTTCGACGGTCGCAGAGAAGCGATTCGGGAAAATCTCATTCCAGTCCTGTATGAGATTCCAAACTGGCTGGATGTGGTTCGACTGATCGTGCGATACTCGCTGGAAAGGGATGACGACTCTCTGGCAGGTCACCTGCCGCGGGTAATGGAAATCCTGTTCGGGTTTCTTTTTGCTGCGATCCGCCAGCCCTTCGACGAAGAAGCCAGATCCGAGGGCGAATACGGTCTGTGCAAGCTCCAGGAAAGCATTCTCAAGTCCGCGGACGACAAGGCACTTCCCGATTACCTGCCATTCCTGGAACGGGGGATGAATTTCCTCGTTTCAGGTCCGTTTACCACGTCCGTGAACAGATTCGACCGGAGGGTACTGGAGATCGCAGGTCTCAGATCCGCGCTCAAAAAGCGATCCGACAAAGTGCAGTCGTATCTGGCGCTGCCTCTCGCAATGCTCTCGGCGAGATCTTTGGTGACGGCTCTTGGAGAAGTCCAGGCCTGTCCCGGCGAGCTGGTTGCGAAGCTGGAAGATGCCCTGGCAAGTGAAGACTTTCCCGAGGCACCCCGATTCCGGGGCGAAGTCCTCGACCGCATTACTCTCTACTCTTCGGAAGAAATAGACGGGCGTCGGAACCAGTACCTCAACGCACTGGACAATCGCATTCCGTTGGATGAGGCGGAAATCGGCGACGGAGTATCGTTCGTCAGGGGGCTCGCGGAAGTATGGAGGCAGATTCTCTCCGCGTTTCGTGACTTGATTGATGTTTTACCCTTGAAGGTTCAGGAAGCCTTTTCCGAGATTCTCGCGTCCCAGATTCTTGCCGTGGACAAGCCCGAAGTAAAAGAGCTTCTCATAGAGGGCCTGTGCACCATCGTGGTCAGGCTGGAGAAAACCCGTAAACAGGCTTCGAGGGATCTGGTCCACGGATTCGCTACGCTATTGTTGGACCATGCCTATGGTTCACGAGACACGGGAGAGGTGATTTCTTCCCTGAAGGCTCTGGAAGCACTCGGCGTGACTCTGGGCAGGGCCGGCTATTTTCTCATGGCGCAGGAATTTATCGAACTCCTTGTGCGACGGCCTCTCATTCCTCCCGGACAATCCAAGTTCAGCATTGAGGACGACGATACCGGTGAACCGCTCGTATTGGCTGAAGAGGCGGGCCTCAACAAGGCTCACGTCCAGCATATAAAGAGTCTCATGTCCATCATAGCGTCAAATCCGGGAATCATGCATAGGCTCATTCCGTATCTGATCATTCAGGTGGAGATCGGCAGGACTCGGGTATGCGATGAGGATCTCATTCAGTACTGGATTTCCGGTCTCCTCAGATCGAATTCGTCAACCATGCATTTCCTGATCCGAACCCTCATAAAAGCGGTTCCTTATTCCTTCAAGGACATCGGCCCGCTTGACGCGTTAAGGTTGACTGCCGCAAGCCTGGCCAAGGAACTTGCAAACAGGGGAATACGGCCCATAGGCAATTTCCTCGGGAAACTCAGGGGAGACATCCACTGGCGGGGGAGCATCGAGAATTTCTATTTTTGTCAGGGCATCATGAAGTACTTCGCGGAAGGCCGTCCCGAGGTTATTGCCGAATGGATGCCGCCCGAATCCATGCCGTACTTGAAAATGGAAAACTGGTGCTCGCCCGCGGAAGCCCAGGGCATCAGAGACCTGTGTCGGGAGATTTTCTCTGATCTGAAAATCAATCTCTCGGAAAAAGACAGTACGATGGCTCTGGTAACGCTGGACACGTCCCCGTATCGGAACAACCAGCAGTATCCGCAGTTTTCGCGGCGTATGGTGCTCAGTGTCGTCGAACTGGTAAAAGGTCTTTACACGAAATATTTTATCATCCGGCAGTCCGCTTCGGGCTCCACAGCGTCGGGAGACCTGGATCGTTTGGAAGGAATTATCGAGGAACGCAAAGAACTTAAAGAAAGATTCCTCATACCGGACATTCGTGAACCGATGCCTTCGCCCGTGACGCTCACGGAAGGCACTGACGATTACATTCGAGAGATTGAGAATACTCGAAGCCGGCAACAGGGTGCGCCCATAATATTGCGGGCCAAGAAAACGGGTCATGCTTACGCGCAAAAGGCCACGTACATAGAAGACCGGTTTGAGGCGTTTACCAAGGATCTCGGTCTGGAGGCGCTCCAGGAGACGCTTGCCACCAGCGTCAACAATACCCATTTCGAGAACATCACCCCGGATAATCTCCCTAATGCCCTGATATTCCTGGATCATCTCGTTCGAGGCATTTCGGTGAACGGCCACTCGAGCTATTATCTCGAACAGGCTGGTCGCGACCTTCGCAGAGCCGGGCCTCTTGGCCTGACGTTCGACAAGGTCAGGGATCTCCTGGGAATCCTCAAGAAAGAATTGGACGATATCCATTCGTCCTATAGAAGCTGGTTCGAGGAGCCTTTCGACAATTTTCTGTCGGTGTGCCCCATGGATCAACTTCCCAGGAAGCTCAAGGACTTGACCACTTTGAAAGAAATCCCGGAAACGGATTTCTTCAAGAATTATCTGAAGACACTCTATCTTTCGGATCTCCAAGCTCGTGACGGTAATTTGAGGGTCCTGGAAACGTTCGTGGACAAAGTGGAACTCTTCCTCAACCAACGTCTGGCGGATTCCGGCAGGAAAGTGGTCCGTCGACCGAAAGGTGCGGCGAGATCCGTTCCCTTTTATTTTCCGGACCAGGAAGAGATCTCTCCGTGCAGGATCGGCCTAAAGGCATCTTTGCTCAGATTCGCTGAGAATACTCCCCCTTATTTCGTGATAACCACCGATCAGCAGCTGAAACCCCCCGCCGAGATGCTCAAAGATACTCAATTTAGAAACGGCCTTACGCATGCCCTGAAAAGATTAGGAAAACTGTGGGGCCGATCGTTCGGCGATCCTGCGAATCCGGCTCTGTTGTCAGTGAGATCCGGAGCACGAATCAGCATGCCGGGCATGATGACCACTATCACCAATGTGGGAATCAACGACGAAACCGCAGAAACGTTGGCCCAAAAAGTCGGGCCGTGGTTCGCGTATGATTGCTACCGCCGTTTCTTGCAGGAGTTCAGTCAATCCGTGTTCGGAGTGGAACGGGACGAATTTCAGGAAATTATCGATGAGCGCAAAGCGTCGCTCAGAATCATGAGAAAAGCTCTCATGAGCCCGGAGCAGATGAAGGCGCTCGCGTTCGATTACAAGCGGCGGGTGGCTGAACTGGCTCCCCAGGTGGTCGAACTGCTGGACACAGGCCAATTCCTGGAAATACTGATGCATTGCGCCATAACGGTCATGTATTCGTTCGACGGCCAGGCCGCGCGCAAATACCGTGAAGCTGCAGGCATCCACGGTAACTGGCGTACCCCGGCAGTCGTCCAGGGAATGGTATACGGAAACATGCCGGAGTCCTCCGGTACGGGCGTGGTTTCTTACAATCCCTTCACCCTCGATTTGAGGGGCGATTTCGCTCAAGGCAATCAGGGGACCGATGTTGTGGACGGCAAGGTCAGTACCATACCTGTGTACGACCTGTGGAAGAGCCGGGAGTGCCTGGCCACCGAAATGCCTGATGCGTGGAAAGACCTCTCGGGCACTCTGTTCCGTACAGCCGAACGACTCCATTTCGACACCCGGCTGGAGTACACCATCGAAAAAGGGAAGGTGTTCATTCTCCAGATTCGGAAAGACCGGGAGCGGAAAGAGAGAATCCGGTCTCTCAAGTCTTCCGGTTATCGGGTCATTGCCCAGGGAACAGGTGTGTCCGGAAAGATTTTCCGGGGAATCATGGTCACGGATCGCAATCAGATCGCTCCATTCAGGCACATTGCCAAAGCACAGTCCATCATAGACGCGATGAACGAAAACCTTCCGGAATGCGACAGACTGGACGGCTTCATCTTTGTCGTCAACGATCCCATACCTGAAGAGATCATGGAAGAAATCTTCTCTCTTCCCGTGGATACCGCTCTCGTGAGTCGACTCGGTGGCAGAGGGGCTCATGCGGCTGACATTTCGAAGTCGCTGGGAAAGGTGTACGTGGGACAAGTACGCCAGATCGTAAAATTTGCCGGCAGGCCTGAATCCGTGATGTTCAACGAACAGCATGTGGTGGTAGGGAGCAAGATGATCATTCACGGTCAGACGGGGGAAATAGGACTATACGGGGGAAATGCGAGAACATGAAACTGATCGACCCTCATACTATCGGACGTTTGCTCCTGGAAACCGGCCGGATTGGCAAGAAAGATTTTGCCGAGGCGGTTCGGCAATCCCGGGAGACCGGGAAATCACCTCATGAAATCCTGGTGTTAAGCGGCAGGGTTTCGGTGGACGAACTCGTGCAGGCGATCACGATCCACGTGGATATCACTCTCTTGAAAGAGGCTCTCGGTATAGACGCAGATTCCAAATCATCGACGAAGATTCTCCGCCCCCTCGGCTCGTATCTGGAACGCATATCCCTTCTGTTCAAGATGGGCATCCTCATCAGCAGCGAAACAAACATGAGCTCACTGGTGGACCTGCTCATCCGGGAGGCGCCCACGGTCATTAACGCAGAACGGGCAACCATCTTCCTGGCTGACCAGGAAAATCGGGAACTGTACTCGCATCTCGGCGTAGGGTTGAAGCATCATCAGATTCGTATTCCATGGGAGTCAGGCATTGCCGGATGGGTGTTCACCCACGGGAAATCACTTAATATTGTCGATCCGTACAACGATCCCCGATTCAATAAGGATGTTGACCCGCGCACAGGCTTCATTACCAAGAATCTTCTGTGCGTCCCGCTGCGTTCTCCTGGCGGGTCTATTATAGGAGTTTTTCAGGTGCTCAATAAGAGAGCCGGGGTATTCACCGCAACCGACCAGGAAATACTTGAGATTCTTGCTTCACAAGCCGCGAGATCAATGGAGCATGCTCTGGAGTGGGACCACCTGAGGCAGCGCGCCTCGGAGCTCACCGAGGAAAACGTGGGGCTGAAACAGGCGCTCCATTACAAAGATCCACTGGAAGAAATCGTGGGCAATACCGCGGTCATTCAGGAAGCCCGAGCGTTAGTACGCAAAGTCGCTCCTACACAGACGAGTGTACTCATTCAGGGAGAATCGGGAACCGGAAAAGAGCTTGTGGCGAGAGCCATTCACAAACTGAGCCCGAGGCGTGACGAGCCGCTGATCTCTCTCAATTGTGGAGCGGTTCCTTCAGAGCTGATTGAAAGCGAGCTCTTCGGTCACAAGAAAGGTTCGTTCACCGGGGCGGTGGCGGATCACGGGGGAGTATTCAGATCCGCCGACAAAGGAACACTTTTTCTCGATGAAATAGAAGCGACTTCACCTTCCATGCAGGTGAAACTTCTGCGTGCGATTCAGGTTGGCGAGATCCGACCGGTTGGCGAAAACGTCTCCCAAAGCGTGGACGTGCGTCTCATCGCGGCAACCAACCGTGACCTTCATGCGTTGATCGACCAGGGATTGTTCCGAGAAGACCTATTCTATCGAATAAACGTTTTTCCCATCACCATCGCGCCCCTCAGGGAGCGAAGGGAAGACATACCAGTGCTCATACGCCATTTCCTGGATAAACTCTCGATGCAGACGGGCAAAGTGGTCCGAGGCATCGATCCCGCGGCTCTGGACCTCCTGATGCGGTATTCGTGGCCGGGAAATGTCCGGGAGCTGCAAAACGAAATCGAACGGGCTCACATCATTACCTCGGACGGGTCAGGGATTTCCGTGCGTTGCCTTTCCCCACGTCTCACTCAATCGGTAGAAAGAATAGTGAGAGAGAAATCAGCCTCCGGAGAGTCACCAAAGTTGCAAGACGCAGTGGACAGGCTCGAGGCGTCCATGATCCTTGCCGAGCTGGAGGCGTGCTATGGAAACAGGAGTGTGGTTGCACACCGTTTAGGCCTGTCCAGACAAGGGCTCCTTAACAAGATTCGCAAGCATGGAATCACCAGGTGACAGCTCCCCGAGGATAAAAAAAGGGACGCCTCCGGAGTCGCGTGTCATTTCATGGAACAGCCCGTTTCTTCCACCGGTATCGCGATTTCGTTTGCCTGAAACGTAATAAGCGACTGAAGGTTCCTGAAGGCCCTGCGTCCGCTGCCCAAAGTCATTTGAGTTCCGGTCTGTCCCGCGACGACATCGAACAAGGCTTGATGATCTTCTTTGCGGAATGTGATCTTTCCCACGGGCGCTTCAAAGGTGAACCCTTCCAGGGTGTTCACGATGGCCTCCTTGTCAGTCGATCCCGACTGTTCCGCCGCAGCTGCGTAGGCCTTGACGGCGGCATAGGCAAAATGCGCTTGATATGCCGGCTCCGTCTTAAATTTGTCTTCGTAGGCCTTGAGAAAGTCGGCGTTCACTTTGGAATTACTGGCCAAGTGCCAGTACGGCGCAACCGTCCACAGCCCTGCAGGTAACTCTGCGCCCAAGCTAATGAAGCTGTTCACCGCGGCTGTCGTCAACAGGGCCTCACGCTTCCCGTCGAAGAATCCCGCTGCGTTGGCCTGCTTCACGAAATCCACCAGGTTTCCTCCCCAGAGGGAAATGAGGACTCCGTCGGCATCCGAACTCATGATATTTTTTATCTGAGCGGACCAATCGTTGTTGGTGAGAGGAGCAAACTGGGTCTCCGATTTGGCCGCGTACTTCACATCAGGGTTGAAGATCTTGAGATACTTCTGGAACAGGTCCCAGGACTCGTGGCCCAGGGCATAATCCGGACCGACGGTCGTCCATTTTCGGGATTTGAGTGTGGCGGCCAGTTTGGCCGCCGCCTTCAAGTTCTGGCTTGCGCTCCAGGTGACCCGGAATGTGTAACGATTACATTCCGTTCCTGTGATCACGGGCGTCATAGCCGTCGAGACAATGACTGGCGTCCTGGATACCTTTATGAGTGGGACCAAATCTCCCGCGACCTTGCTCGAAATGATGCCCACAACCGCGTCAACCTTGTCTTCGTTCACGAGTTTGCGGAACGCCTTTGCAGAGTTTTCCGAATCCGCCGTCTCGTCCTCGTAAACACCTAATATCTTTCGACCTCCAATGCCTCCTGCCTGATTGATTTGATCAACGGCTACTTCCGCTCCCTGTTTGGCCACCATACCAAAGTCGCCGACGCGGCCGGAAAGAATGAAAATGAATCCAATCTTGATGGGTTCCGCAGCCATTGCTGAAGCAGCAGATAGAGCAAAAGCACTGACGATCGACAACAAAACGACAAATTTTTTCACGCAACCTCCTCATGCCCAATGCAGAACATGTTCTTCGGCCCTCTGAGACCGCATCTGTCTAACACTCTTACTTGTAGAGGATTGGCGAGAGATTGCCCCGGCACTTCAGGCAATACTCTCATAGAATTTTTCACCAACGGAGTTGAGTAAGACTACCAACGACGGGCGGTGCGCTCTACTCGCTCGCAAACCAGAAATCCCTCAAATCGGAGAGCGTGGTCAGCGGTTGTGAATGATGAAGTCAATCTAACACCTCTCGAACCCGGTTGTCACGTGATTTGTACACACTGGTGTGAGCATGCCCAGGAGCAAAGCACCTGAATGCCGCGGACGCAGGCTGCATCTCCGAACCGCGGAACCCTCCACAGCATCTTCCGGATCCCGCGACTCGCGTTCTCCGTTGGAGATGCCTCCTTTTCGGCCGTGTTTCCGCCGGGTACGGAGGAAAGAAGAAATCCGCCAAATGCAAATGGCTTTTCATCGGGTTCTTGTGGTATAGTGCCGCTCCGTGAGAGGGAGATTTGGTTATGAAAAGAGCAGGTGTGATTTTCTTGTGGGGGGCTGTCTGCGTATGGATGTTGTTACCTTGTCAGGCTCCGCTTGCCCAGGACTTCCCTTACGCGGTTCCCCAGGCGCCTGAGTTCGATACGGGAAACGGCCTGCTGCCCCCGGGATCGATCGAGGAACCCGCTCCTGACCCTAGAATGGTACCGCCTGCGCCGTCACATTCGCGGCGCAGCCGTTCGTCCGGAGAGCGCAAGACCGACTACCGGGCAGTTCGGCCTTATGTGCCGCGGGACACTCCGCCGCCTGCCATGGCAAGTCCGCAGTCGCCCCCGATTCCCGCAGGCCCTCAGATTCCCGTGACCGAAGCGCCGCAAATAGGGAATCCGGCAATGGCGTCCACCCCTGCAGGACCGCCTCCCCAAATGGAGCCCAGGCTTGACTGCTCCAAATTTCCTATGCTCATAGCGCAGGCAAAATCCGACCAGGAAATGCAGTGGACCGCGCGGTTATACCTCACGTGTCTGGTACGGAGCGGCTGGAATGAAAACGACGCCAAGAAGCAAGTGATTAGCACGATTGAGGGCACATACAGACTCGCCCGATGATCGGGCTTGTTGTCCGCGTGTGACGGCTACCCCCGATTCCTGAGGTTGCCTGAACGCTTACGCTCTGCAGCATCTCTTGTATTTCTTTCCAGATCCGCAGGGGCAGGGACCGTTCAAGGCCGGTGAAACGGGTGGCGCGGAAATTCTTACCGGGGCCCGCGTGCGGTTTGCAAAGTGCTTTGCGAGCACGAACAGCGTGGCGCCCACCATGACACCCCATACAACGACCAGCCCGATGCTTTCCGTCCGATTGAACAGTCCGGAACACAGAAACCAGATGAGGGCAGCCGTCCATATACCGATCCAGGTGACTCCATACCAAGGGCTTTTGATTTTTTTCATGACACACTGATGTATCAGCGGGTGTCCTCGGGGTCAACATCTCATGTTGTGAGCTGACCGCTTTTGGTGTTATTCTGTCGCTTCTCAAAACTGCACTGGAATGGTGATCCGTGGATTTTCTCTTCATAAACGTGAATCATGACGTGGGATATGAGTCCTCAGAAAGTATTCCTATTTCGACAGGTTATATTCTCGCCGCGCTGAAGGCTCAGGGACAGGGGGGCATCATCATCGACGATCTCCGGGACCGGCCGCTCACCCTCAAGAGCCTGGAAAAATGGATTCGCAGGATGAACCCGCACGTGATAGGCTTCACCGCTTATCAGAGCTCCATGAACAGGATTCGCTTCCTATGCCGGTACATCAAGTCCAGGCACAGAAAGATTCTGGTCGTTCTGGGAGGCCCCCAGATCGCGGTCATGCCGTCTGCAGCACTGGTAGCGCTCGAAGATGTGGATGCGCTCGTACGGGGAGAAGGGGAAACGGTCCTGCCTGAAATGGCCCGGATTCTCGAAGCAGGAGGAGAATTGGACCGGGTGGAGGGCATATCGTGCATATGCAACGGCCGCATTGTGGATACCGGCCCCGGACTGCAACCGCCCGAACAACTGGATGCGTATCCTTCTCCCTACCTGACGGGATTGCTCAACCTGGAAGGCAAGAATACCGCCATCATGCTCTCGTCCAGGGGTTGCAAGCATGTGTGCCGTTTTTGCATTACGCCCCGGATTTGTGGAGGAAAAATACGTTATCATTCGGTAGAACGCGTTTTGGATGAAATGCGGTTTCTCGCGGATCGGGGAATCGAACGATTCTGGTTCGCGGATCCCAATTTTACCGAAAATCGAGAGAGAACGGAGAGACTGCTGGACGAGAAGATCCGCCTGGGTATAGCGACGCCCTTCTGGTTTCAGACCCGCACCGATCTGGTTGACGCGTCTCTCCTGAAAAAGCTCCACCAGGCAGGGGCGGACACCGTTGCCTTCGGCCTTGAGTCGGGAAGTCCAAGCGTCCTGGAGAAAACGAACAAGAAAATAGAGCTGGATCAGTTGGCCGGCAATATAGCCATAGCCCAATCTCTAGGGCTCGACGTGGAATTGTTCACGATCTTCGGGCTGCCTGGGGAGACCGTGGAAGACGTACGGCAAACCCTGGAGTTCGTCCGTTCAATGGATATTCCCGTACAGTCCAATTCCGGCTCCCAGCAAATGCAGCTCTATTTCGGATCCATATACGAGAAAAATCCCGAGGCGTTCGGCATCGAGCCCCTGGATACGTACAGGCCGGCATACGTTTCCGTAGGAGATCAATACACGACTTCGTCCATGACGCGACAGGATGTGCGCAAAGCCCGCAACATGTGGGCGCTGGCAAACGAGCAGATGGAACGGGACGTTTATTATAAGCAGCGTATTTTTGAAGTACTCGATTTTCTCTTGGAAAACCGGACAGATCTGCAGGAAGATCCCTCGTTTTGCACGTATGGGGCGCTGTCGTCCGCCGCGATTGAAGAATTCGGCCTGCTGGAAATGTTTTTGCAAAAATGCGGTGATGAATCCGCTATCGAAGAACTTCTCTCCGCTCTTCACTTTTTTCAGGAGACCGACGAGCCGGCAGGTCCCGACGATCGGGTAATATTCGACAGCAGAAGCTGGATAGACGGAGTCCCGTTCACGGGGATTTCCGGGAAATACTGGGACGTCCTCCTGGGGAGGGGACTGCTGCTTGAATCTTTCGAGAAGGGATTCAACGGTGTCCGGAGCGGTCAAGAAATACGTTTCAGCTTTGTTTTTCCCGATGATTACGTGCAGGAGGAACTGCGGCTGAAACAGGTTGAAGTCCAGGCAAAAATTCACAAAGTCTTTAAGTCTCCTCGTGTACGGAGTAGTGAAGACCTGAAAAATCTTCGTATTGGCAACGTGTACCGGTTTCCCGATCTGGACTTCTTGAGGGACCAAAATGAAATCCTCTATTATTTGGCGTTGAGAGATGCGGACCGCACGTCGCTCCTGAAAACTCCGAGTCATTTTTTGACGCTGGTGCACAAGCTGGCAAAACTGGGAAAAAGAGATGAGATCGGCGGATTGGCCGGGATGCTGGACGGCAAACCGACAGCCCTCAATGCTCTTGCGGACACTCTGGTGGCAGCGGGCAAGTGCGCGTGGGCCATGGAATATTACAAGACCTTGTCGCGCGAAGTGCCGTCCACGGTTCTGAAACAGGTGCGGTGTCTTCTGAACATGGGACAATCGGAAGCAGCAATGAAAATGATGGAATACGTGGCCGAGAGTCCGGATCTGGAATTTCAGGAGACACTCCTGGCATGTCTCAAGGCTGCGAGGCCCGATTCAAACCGGATTCCGTCTCTGGAGCACCACGTTCTCGATCTGAAAGTGATGGCTGCTCTGGGGAGAGAACAGATCTCCAAGGCCGGGACGGTCGGGGCAGCGCCGCTTGTTCATGGCGGACCCATCGAGTAACACCTCGGCTCGTTCGCAGCAGTCAGATCTTGGGAAATCACCGTTCCAAGAATGGTACCGCACTGGATGTGAATGACGACAACGAAGATCTACGGAGGAGTCGCATGAATTCCGAACACCGCGATAGCACGGAATTGGTTGCCTACGAACGGGACGGAAACATAGGGATTATCACCCTGAACCGGCCGGACAAGCGAAACGCGCTGAGCCTGGCAATGTGGAATGCCATCGGCTCGGCAGTGGATGCAGCAGCCGAAGATGCCGACGCGCGGGTAATCCTTCTCAAAGGTGAAGGAAAGTCGTTTTGCGCCGGACTGGACTTGAGCCCGGATAACGAAATCATCGGCTCGATAGTAGGGCAGGCCAGCGCCGCCCAGAAAATGAATTTCTACACGGCAGTGAAACACGTTCAGCAAATCCACACCCGCCTGGAACGATTACGCCAACCCACTATCGCCCTGATCCACGGACATTGTCTTGGCGCCGGCCTGGAGTTGGTTTTGTGCTGCGATATTCGACTCTGCTCTGAAGATGCCACATTCGCACTGCCGGAAGCCAGGCTCGCGATTATCACGGATGTGGGCGGTCTGCAGCGGCTCCCCAAAGTCGTGGGACAAGGTCACGCGAGAGAAATAGTTTTCAGGGGGCACACATTCGATGCGGCCCGGGCCCGGTCTATCCAACTCGTGAATGACGTTTTTCCGACGAAAGAAATACTGGAAGCACAAGCCAGGGAAATGGCAGTCGAAATAGCGGCCAATCCTCCCCTGGCGGTTCAGGGATCTAAAGACGTCTTCCTGTATCAAGACGGAGTTTCCGTTCATCAGGCGCTTGAGTACACTGCAGCCCGATCCAGCATGATAATGCCTTCCGAAGACCTTTTCGAGGCCATGTCCGCTCACCTGCACAAGCGCAAAGGACAGTTCAAGGGAGCTTGAACCGGAGGGATCCGGCACACACGTGATCCTCCGGAAAACGTTTCCCCCTGTGAAACTTGCGGTGTTTCCTGCATGCATCCAGCAGGAATGCAGGGTATGTCTTATGCTCTAGAGTGTGGAAGTGAGGCGATCGAGAATACGGACGCTGGCGGAGAGAGAGGGATTCGAACCCTCGGAACACCTTGTGGGCATTCACACGATTTCCAGTCGTGCCCCTTCGGCCGCTCGGGCATCTCTCCGCAGAATGTAAACGCTTATTGTAGACGCAAAGTCAGCAGTGGTCAAGGAGAAATGCGTATGACCCCTGAAAACCCGGTGGCTCACAAGAGCGGTTTCGTGGCAGTGGCGGGCCGACCGAACGTGGGCAAATCGACTCTTGTAAATCGAATTGTGCGAGCGGAATTGAGCATCGTCACTCCGAAAGCTCAGACCACCCGCAATCGAATCACCGCGATACACACGCTCCCTGACGCTCAACTCGTGCTCCAGGATACGCCGGGTATTCACGAGGCGAGAACGCCGCTGAACCGCTCGCTGGTGGCTGCCGCAGAGAAAACCATCGAGGAAAGCGACCTGGTCCTATTCTTGACGCTTCCGGTGCCGGCCATTCACGGCGACGATCGGCGGATCATCGATCTTGTCTCAGCATCCAGGAAAGCCTGTATTCTGGCCATCAACAAAGTCGATACACTGGAACGGAGCCTGGTGCTACCCGTTATCGATATTTATTCCAAGGCTCACGCGTTTGAGGAAATCTTCCCGGTATCAGCGCTCACCGGCGAAGGAATGGCCGAACTGGAAGCCGCTCTGGTGAGACTGCTACCCTCCGGACCGTCCTTGTTTCCAGAAGATGAAGTAAGCGATCTTCCCACGCGGTTTTTTGTCGCAGAGCTCATACGCGAGCAAATAACCACCATGACAGGGGAGGAAATTCCGTACAAGACAGGCGTGATGGTGGAATCCTTCAAGGAAAGAAACGGCCACGTCCTGATCCACGCTGATATTCACACGGAAAAAGACAGCCAGAAGAAGATTCTCGTCGGAAAACAGGGGCAGATGATCAAGAAGATCGGAATAGCCTCTCGCGAGAAGATCGAGGCGTTCCTCGACCTTAAAGTGCGGCTGGAATTGTTCGTGAAGGTCACCCCGAACTGGACACGGAACGAGCGAATGCTGAAAGAATTCGGATACTAGTGCGGTATCCCGCAAATAGCTTTCAAATCACCGGCTTGGTCGGCACGCGAATCAGTGTCATTGCGAGGAGCAACGCGACGAAGCAATCTCCAGCCCTTATTCTGCAACTCCGCGAGATTGCTTCGCTTCGCTCGCAATGACAAAGCCGGCTTCCCTTGCTCGATGAAAACTTCGGAAGAGGCTCAGATGGCCGGTTACGTAAATTACTCGTGGGACAGCACACTAGCAGTCAAGCACGCTGGCCGGGTTTCGGCCGTTCCGGGTCTGCCCGTTCGTATGCAAGAAGCAAGAACCGGGGCGAAGCAAAGTGAACAATTCACGACACCAGGAAGGTTCCGCCGACCCCAGTCCATTTAATACGGATTCGCTTTTTTACAGGTAACTCGATTCCGGGCACAGGCTGGGGGCTCTCCTCGGCTGCGGACGACGCAGAGCCGTCTCATCACTTCGCTCAGGAGAGCCCCCAGCCCGGCAATCTCATAAATCTTGTGGCGAATGCGTATAAAGCCAGGTGATCGTTACTCGCCTTCCGGAGCCTCGGCCTCCGCTTCTTCCTCTTCCTTCTCCTTCTTGGGAAGAGCCACGGCAGCCACTGCAACGGTGGCTTCCGTGATGGCAGATGCGCCCTGAGGAAGAACCAGATCGCCCGCATGGATGGACTGTCCGACATCCAGCTGCGAGACGTCCACGGTAATTACGTTGGGAATGTCTCCAGGCAAGCAGGAAACCTTGAGTTCACGGGAGATAATATGGAACTCTCCTCCCTTGTCCAAACCCAGGGGTTTGCCTTCGAATTCAAGCGGAACCGTCACCTCAATGGATTCATCCATCAGAACTTCTTGAAAATCCAGGTGCACCAGGCTTCCGTCAAAGGGTCGTACCTGCCGTTCCTTGAGCAGAGCGCTGCGGGAAACCGTGCTTCCTGCATCGGCAATCTTCAGGTCGAAGAGAGGATTGCTGCCGGCGTCTTCCAGAGCTTTCTTGAACTCGTGGATGTTCACGGCGAGTTTCAAAGGCTCGGTTTTCCTGCCGTAGAATATTGCCGGTGCTTTTCCGGCTGCCCTGAGCCTTCGAGCCGGGCCTTTTCCCGTTTCCTCGCGTCGTTCCACTTGCAGTGTAATTTTACTCATATGAATTTCCTCCGGCAGGAGAGTCGCCCATGAGGCCGCAAGACCGGACGATCTCCCGGTGAATTTTCAGACAAACAGTTCCGATACGGAAACTTCTCTGTGAATTCTGCTAATTGCCTCCCCCAGCAACGGTGCCACTGATTCCACCTGTAATTTCGGGCATACGACACACTTTTCCTGGGTGGGTATGGTATCGGTGATGTACAGTTTCTTAATGGCCGACTGGTTTATCCGCTCCACCGCCGATCCGGACAGCACGGGGTGCGTGCAGCACGCGGAGATGTTCCGCGCTCCGGCTTTGTCCAGAGCGTCTGCCGCTTTGACCAGAGTGCCTGCGGTATCCACCATGTCATCGAGAATTATGGCGTCTTTACCCGTCACGTCTCCGATAACGTTCATGACCTCAGCTTCGTTGGGCTTGGACCGGCGTTTGTCTATGATTGCGAGATTCGCTCCCAAACGTTTCGCAAAGGCTCTGGCGCGTTCCACGCCTCCTGCGTCCGGAGACACCACGGTGCATTCTCCGGCTCGATGATCGTTTTTGATAGCTTCGGCCATTATGGGAGACGCGTACAAGTGATCGACGGGTATATCGAAGAAGCCTTGAATCTGTCCTGCATGCAGGTCCAGAGTCAGAACCCGGTCGGCGCCGGCTGCGGTAATGATGTCCGCTATGAGTTTGGCGGTGATAGGCGCGCGACTTGCCACTTTCCTGTCCTGCCGCGCGTAACCGTAATAGGGCATCACAGCGGTAACACGGCTTGCCGAGGCCCTCTTGAGTGCGTCTATCATCACCAGAAGCTCGACAATGTTGTCATTGACAGGCTGACAGGTGGACTGGATGACGAAAACATCCATGCCTCTGACGTTCTCCCTGAATTCCACCTGTATTTCACCATCGCTGAAGGAACCGACCATGACAACTCCCAGGGGAATACCCATGTACCGGGTAATAGCCTGGGCCAACTGCGGATTGGAATTTCCCGTGAAGATTTTGAGTCCTACCCTCATAAGGTTCCTCTGGTATAGCGTTAAACTATTAACATTAATTGCATGGTCCGTACATGTCAACAAAAAACATCGCGACCGGGTATCCTTCATCTGCCCGGGGGAAGTGCCTATCAGCTGTTATTGCCAGGAGTGAAACGACGAAGCGAAACGCTTGCAGACGGTAACGCATTATAATGACAGAGTATTAATCCGTTTCAGCCCTCTTGGCTCATTGATATTCGCATGAATTGCGAGTATAATGATACAAAATTCGGAGAACTTGAAAGGGGTGGATGCAATGAGAATGAAGGAGGCTCTTGCGGCTGCAGCTATAGTGGTTTTTTGTGCATCACTCGTTTTCGGAAACGGGGTCGACTCTTCTGCAGAAAAAACGGGAAGGTACGTTCTTTATAACGCCAAAGACCGCTGCCAGGTGGTATGCAAAGGTGACACGCCCATCCTGGAGATGCTCGAGTCGGGGCTGGCGTATCTCCTTGACGTCCCCCTTGCCATTCTGAGTCCTATTGCCTGTCCCATAGTGAAGCCCGTTATGGATAAAATCGACCCGATTCAAGGGCGAAGTGTGCCCCCAAGCTCAAGAAAATGACATCTCGATTTCCTGTTCATCCTGTCGACAAACTCTCAGCGGATGAGAAGTGTCGCATCTACTACAGCAGAGTGGTGGATCTCGCCGTATTTCAAGGATTGCTCCTGCCTGACCCGGATGATGAGATTGGCCACTTTGCCTTTTCGAAATATTACTTCCAAGGCCAGGACCTCGATACAAAATTGCGCATCGCGCTCCGGGTCTTTGAAGAAAAATTCCCTGAACTCATCCTTTTGCGCAGGAACGAAAGGGACAGGACGTTCCTGGGAACCGTAGAAGAATTTTACCGGTCGGAGAACGAAGACAAGTTACGGGATCTCATCGTAGTAGGTGCATCGCATAAGGTTTGGCCGATAGGCACGTCCTTCACCTTGACGTATCCCTGGGACCTTGCGGGAACGGGTCAGACCGTCCGTTTCCGTGATGATCTTACGGATTTCATGAAGCGGAGAATCGTAAGAATTTTGAAAAGCGCAGGTAAGCTCCGTACGCCTGACTTGTTCGTCGGTTCCTGACGGCACCCCCTCTTTGTGAGCGAACCATTATTGGGCCGACCAACACAGTCTGCGACCCGAATTCTCCCGCAGGGTCACGGTTTTATGTTTACGCGGTATTCCTTCTTTTTTACTGGCTCTTTTTCCCATGATCGCTTGTAAAGAAATTCGACGGTAGTGTCGCCGGTTTTTATTGGCACGAAGACGAAAGTTCGGGTCCCAGCCTGACCTATTCGAGCATTGGGTGGACGCGTGAAGGTGTCGGATTTCAGAGTCACGAATTGTTCATCATATTTTATCTGCCAATTATATCCAGTAGTTGGATTAGACTCCAGGGAGATTTTGAATTCGGACCGCAGGTGGACGCCCATTTTCAGGGGTTGCGTGTCTGCAGCAGCCGATATTGAGACAATGCAGGCCGAGAACAGAACGATGGCGCTGCTCAATGCTACCCTGATGGGCCTGGCCACGGCTGCACCTTCCTTTTCCCCGGAGAACCGGCGGTTGGATCATTTCAAGATAAAGCACTTTTCGCCGGCAACTTCGCCCTTGAGCTCGAATTCCAGCTGTTTCGGGGACAGTTCCTTCTGTTGGGAGAGGATTTCCCATTCTTTGCTTTTCTGGTTCCAGGCCCAGTGCTGCATGGAAAGCTTTTTCCCTTTTTCGACGTACGCGAGCATGTACCATCCGCCGTACAATTTCGAGAAACAAACCTTGACGTGCTTGAGACCGGGCACATTCTTCCTGGAGAATTCCAGTGCAGATTCCGTGACTTCGGCTTTTTCTCTGGGGTCCACTCCGCCTGCCAGGAGTTTATCCCTTTCAGAAGGGCCGGGGGGCTCATAACGTGGTTCCGGCGGATTAACCTGCCCGTTTTCCGGTTTCTCCCGGTTTTCCGGAGTGCTCGTCTGAGCTTGGCCTGGGTCGGCCTGCATCTTCGAAGGTTCGCTGAGCTGATCCGTTGATTGCTTCGCGGACTTCAGGCCCGGAACGCATCCTCCTCCAATTGCAACGGCAATGATGATGGCGAATGTCAGGATTGTCGTAGCGGCTTTCATGAAAGGGTTCCATTTCATCGTACTAAACAGCCGAGAAGCCGAATCATAGCACGAAAACGCGTGTGAGACAAACGCGACTCGTGATACGAGATAATCATTCGGTCTCGCGAGGGAAGCATCGTTTCCGTGTCATTGCAAGGAGTGAGACGGATTCGCTTTTTTACCGGTAACTCTATTCTGGGCACAGGATTCGGACACTCCTTCGCTGTGGACGACGCGGAGCCGTCTCATCACTTCGCTCAGGAGAGCCCCCAGCCCTGCAATCTCATACATCTTGTGGCGAATGCGTATGAAATGAGGATGCAATCTCGATACATGAAGGTGGGGATTGCTTCGCTTCGCTTTCCATGACGGCCTTTTTCGCATCCGTAACTGAATTGATACGATACGCGTGAGGAAATCGGGCAGGAACAGACACTGTCGACCTGCTTTGACATGGTGCCGGGACGATTAAGCCCGAATGTATTTCCGGAAATATGGTATAAGGGAGACATGGCAGGAAACACGTCAAAAAAGAAACTTATTGCCCTCGTGGGACGACCGAACGTCGGGAAATCAACCATGTTCAATCTGCTCACGAAAACACGAAAAGCCCTGGTGGAAGATACGCCCGGATTGACTCGCGATCGCAACTACGCGGAGGTGTTTATCCGGGACAAGTCGTTTCTCGTCGTGGACACCGGAGGCTTTGAACCGACGTCTGACGATGTCATGCTGTCGCAGATGCGGACGCAAACCATGGTAGCGATCGAGCAGGCTGACGTGATCATCTTCGTGGGCGATGCGAAGGTCGGGATCACCCCTTCGGACCACGAAATCGTGCGCACGCTGCAGCAGACGGACAAAAAAGTCTTTTACGCGGCAAACAAGACGGATTCTGAGAAACAGGAAAATCTGGCGGTGGATTTTTTCGAATTGGGTATTGAGCCCATTTTCCCGGTGAGCGCCATGACCGGGTATGGAATGGACGAGCTCATCGATGCCATTCTGGAGGAAATACCGGAAGAGTCGCCTCCAGGCGAAGGGCTCATTCCGCGGGACGCAATACGGGTGGCGGTGGTGGGTCGTCCGAATGTGGGGAAATCCACCCTCATAAACCTGCTCCTCGGCGAAGAACGGCTCGTAGCGAACCCGGAACCCGGCACTACCCGGGATTCCATTGATACAGTGGTGCGCCGGGAAGGCAAGGAATACCTGTTCATAGATACCGCCGGGGTCAGGCGGCGGGCCAGAATTGTGGATCGATTGGAGAAATACAGTGTCATAAAGGCATTCCAGAGCGTGGACCGAGCGGAAATTGCCATTGTGATGCTTGATTCACGAGAAGGGGTAACCGATCAGGACGCGCGAATCGCCGGGTACGCATTTGAAAAGGGAAGGGGCGTCATTCTGGTCCTGAACAAATGGGACTTGATTCCGAAGAACACCCTCACCATCAATGAGTACATGGCACGCGTCCGGGAGTCTCTGAAGTACCTCGAATACGCCCCTATACTGAGCATATCGGCGCTGAAAGGAACCAGAGCGGTAAAACTGTTCGGATTGATTGAAGATCTGTATTCCAGGTACACAAAGAGGATCAATACGGCCGAGTTGAACCGCTTCATCATTGACGTTGCGGCTCAGCATCCTCCCGGAATGTATCGAAAAACCAAACCTATCAAAATGTATTACCTGACACAAATCAGAACGAAGCCGCCCACATTCATGTTCTTTTGCAATTATCCCGAGTCCATTCATTTTTCGTATCGAAGATTTCTTGAGAACAGATTGCGGGAATCGTTCGATTTCGGTAGTTCTCCTTTGCAGTTGGTGTTCAAGAAGCGGCAGGGACGATTTGCGGAACAGAACGCGGTTTCCGGCGGTCGCAAGAAATGAGGACGGAAGAGTTTGCGTTGAGAGGCTTTCTTGTGCAAAAGTGTTCGTCTGAAACGGCAATCGGAGGGAGAAGTATCGCCGAAACGGGTGGTTTCGAACAATTCAGGAGCGGACAGAATTATTTTCCTCACGTACCGTTGGCGTTTACGGCTGCAGGCCGCTGGCTGAAGTGAGGCAAAGTGGTCGAATCGACTCTTCGGCAGTTATCCGGAAACCCGGTACGCCGCCATTCTTTGCCGGAATACGTCACAGACACGCGATACCGAAAGAAAGACACTTCCAATAACGGTGATGAGCATAGATAAACCCATAGTGCGATTCGGAGAAATACAGGATGTGGTCAAGTCCTATTATCCTGATGCTGATCTCGACCTGATCCGCGCTGCATACGTGTATTCGGCGCAGGTCCATCTCGGCCAGACCAGGCGATCGGGGGAACCGTACCTCGTTCATCCCGTCGCGGTGGCCGGCATACTCGCGCAGATGAAGCTGGACGAGGCTTCGGTGGCGACGGGTCTGTTGCATGACACCGTGGAAGACACTCTCACGTCCATGGAGGACCTAGAACGGTTTTTCGGAAAAGAGATCGCTGTCCTCGTAGACGGTGTGACGAAAATCAGCAAGATCGAGTTTCAGTCCAAAGAGGAGCGCCAGGCAGAAAATTTCCGGAAGATGATTCTCGCCATGAGCCGCGATATTCGCGTGCTTCTGGTGAAATTGGCAGACCGGCTGCACAACATGCGAACCCTGGCTCCCATGCCCCGGGAGGCCCAGCAAAGGATAGCCAGGGAAACCATGGAGATATACGCTCCCCTTGCCGCTCGCCTTGGCATCTACTGGATCAGGACGGAGCTCGAGGACCTGGCATTCAAGTACCTGCACTCGGAACGATATAATGAAATCCGGACCCGCCTGGAAGAAACGATCAAGCAGACCACGGAATACGGCAAGAATGTCCTCACCATCATTAACGACAAGCTGAAGCAATACGGCATCAACGCGGTCACCAAGGGGCGGAACAAAGAAATTTACAGCATTTATCGCAAAATGCAGGCCCAGCACCTGGACTTCGAACAGATCCACGATCTTACCGCCTTTCGAATCGTGCTCAATTCGGTGAGCGAGTGCTACGCAGTGCTCGGGCTTATCCACAGCCTCTGGAGGCCCGTTCCCGGGAGGTTCAAAGACTATATCGCAATGCCCAAGAGCAATGGGTATCAGTCGCTGCACACCACCGTGATAGGACCCCAGGGCGCGCGCATCGAGATACAGATCAGAACAACCGAGATGGACCTCATAGCTGAAGAAGGAATAGCCGCTCACTGGTCATACAAGGAAGGGAAGGTTCTCGAAGCCGAAGACGCCAAAGTGATAAACTGGCTGCGCCAAATGATGGAATGGCAACAGGATCTCGACGATCCGCGGGAATTCTTTGAAAACGTGAGAGTCGACCTGTATCCGGACGAAGTATACGTTTTCACTCCAAAAGGGGAGGTCAAGGAATTTCCCAAAGGCGCAACCCCGCTTGATTTTGCGTATTCCATACACACCGAGGTCGGCCATCGCTGTATCGGGGCACGCGTGAATGGCAAGATGGTGCCTCTCAAGTATCAGCTCGCCACGGGCAATACCGTCGAGATAGTGACGTCAGTCCACCAGAAGCCGAGCAAGGATTGGCTCAAGTTCGTCAAGACGGGTAGGGCGCGAACCAAGATCCGACACTTTGTCCTTGCCGAGGAGCGAGAACGCTCTATTCAAATAGGCAGGGAAAATACGGACAGAGAACTGCGGAAATGGAGAATCGACATAGCCCGTGCCGAGAAAGAGGGCGAAATCCTCAAGGTCGCGCAGGAATTCAGTTTCAAGACGGAGTCTGATTTGTACGCGGCCATCGGATACGGGCGACTTTCTCCAAAAATAGTTATAACGAGGCTCGTCCCGCCTCAGGAGAGAGAAAAGGCCAAGGCGGCCCTGACGGAAGAAAAGCCCGTAAGAAAGGAAAGAAGTTCTACCAAGAGCGGCGTTCGAGTGCAGGGGCTGGCGGACGTTATGGTTAATTTCGCCAAGTGCTGCAATCCGCTGCCCGGAGATGCGATTCGAGGTTTTATCACCCGCGGCCGGGGGGTGACGGTTCATAAGGAAGATTGCATCAATCTTCAGGCCACGGATCTCAAGAGGGTGGTGGACGTCAGCTGGGACGACGATCAGCCGCTGACGCGCATGGTGCGCCTCGGAGTCACGGCGACGAATAAAATGGGGCTTCTCGCGACGATCAGCGGAGTGTTTTCTTCCAACGATTCAGATATCGTGCAGGCCACTATAAAGGCGTTGACCGATCATCAGGCTGAAGGCGTCTTCACGGTGTCGGTCAAGAATCTGGACCACCTGACACGCATCATGAATGCACTCAGGAATATCAGAGGCGTGGAAAAAGTGGAGCGTCTGGGAATAATCTAGAGCAGCCTGCGACAGCTCGATTGAGCCGTTAATCCGTACGTACGGTACTCGAGACAATGCGGCGTGTTGCCATGAAACGACAACAGGCGCGAAAACGCGCCTATCCCCTTCTGACTTCCCCATCACCGTCTCACGAAAGCCGCTGTTTCACTTCCTCTTTTCCGGTCTGCCGGGATGAGTCCCTGTGCCCGCACACACTGACCGTTTCAACGTGATCACAGAATCAATCAGGATGCTTTCTGAATCTTATTGGAACGAATGCACCTGGTGCATACCTTCACCCTTTTAACGCGGCCGCTGGACTCCAAAACTCTGACCTTCTGCAGGTTCGGAAACGATATTTTCTTGGTACGGTTATGGGCATGGCTCACGTTGAATCCCTTCAACGGGCGCTTGCCGCATATTTCACAAACTCGAGACATAGAGGACACTCCTTGTCAACTGTATGATATCAGAAATGAAACCTGTTTCGAGATTACTTGGACGCCTCGACAAAGGCCATTTTCAATTGGAACAAGGTTTCTGTTATAATCTTTTGTTCTTGATCAGTCAAATGTCCGCGCGTTTTTTCTTCCAATGCAGCTATGAAATCAATCACTTCGCGAGCGGCGTGCAGATCTTTTTTGTGTTTTTCTTCGGGCTTTCCCGCGAAACCGAGCAGGACAAAAGCATCGTTTGCGACCCGTGAAATCACGTGCAGCCAAATTTCCCTGGTAGCCGCTTGCTCTTCATCGGTTAAATTTCCGCGTGTTTTTTCCTGCAACAATACGATCAAATCGACCGTCCGGCGGGCGCCTTCAAAATCTCTTTCGGAGGGGGAGTCGGGCGTGGCGAACAGTCCGAGTTGAAAAAGGATTTGGCTACCGAGGGAGTATATGAAATTCGCAAAATCTAACGGCGGAAGCGGTTCTTTTTGGGCCTCGCCTTCGTGCCGAGGAGGCTCTTCCCGGCTTTCTGCGGGTCTCTCTTCCACTTTCGGTTCGCCGGCGGCCTCCGTGCGGGCTTCTTTTGTTTCTCCCTCGGGGGAGAACCTTCGTCTGTCCCTTATCTTGAATTCACCCGGTCGATC